>JAYUWC010000377.1:0-3021 GCA_043753755.1 Rhizobacter sp. | reverse complement strand
CTTCATCACCGCCCCGCCGCCACCAACGCCTCACGCACCGCCGCCACCTGCCGCCTTGACACGACAAGCCATTCATCGACCGGTGCCATGCGCACGGCCCAGCCTTCACCGGCGTCGGCGCCCTCGCCCGCTTCTTCGCCCGGCGCGAGGGTGCGGCGCTCGAGTGCGCGCACGGCGCGGCGAGCGACGAGGGCGTTGCGGTGCACGCGCAAAAAGCCCTCGCCCAGGCGTTGCTCGAGGTCGCTGAGCGCCTCGTCGAGCACGTAGGTGTGCGCTGCGGTGCGCAGGGTCACGTACTTCAATTCGGCTTTGAAATACAGCACTTCGGCAAGCGGCACACGCAGCACGCGACCGCGGTCGGTGACGACGATCGCCGGCGCTTCTTCGCCCGCTGCCAGCGGTGGCACGACCGGCGCGCCACGCTGCAGGGCGAGCCGCTGCCCGACGCGCTGCAGCGCCGCATGCAAACGCTCGCGGCGCACCGGCTTGGTCAGGTAGTCGATCGCATCGAGCTCGAACGCTTGCAGCGCGTGCTGCGCGTGCGCGGTCACGAACACGACCGCAGGCGGCTCGGCCATCCGCTTGATCTCGGTGGCGAGCTGCAGGCCGTCGCGGCCGGGCATCTGCACGTCGAGCAGGATCAGGTCGCAAGCCTTTTGGGCCAACCAAGTCAGCGCCTGCACCGCGTTGGCGGCCTCGCCGACGACCTGAGCTTTCGGATCGACGCTGTCGTGGACCAGCCCGCGCAGGCGCAGGCGGGCGAGTTCTTCGTCGTCGACCAGCAAAACGCGCAGCGCGGGCATGGTGCTCATCAAAGCGGCACCACGATTTGCACCCGAAACGCATCGGCCTCGCGCCGGGTCTCGAACTGCGCTGCAACATCGTGCATCAGGCGCAGGCGTTCGCGCACGTTGCGCAGCGCCATGCCGTGACCCGGCTCGCTGGCGCCGGCCGGCATGCTGTTGACGATAGAGACCAACGCGCGACCGAGCTTGACCCGCGTGCGCACGCGGATCGTGCCGCCGGCCGCGTCGGGTTCGATGCCGTGGCGCACGGCGTTCTCGACCAGCGGCTGCAGCAAGAGCGGCGGCACGCGCGCGCTGCCGGCATCGGCATCCAGTTCCCAGGTCACTTGCAAGCGGCTGCCGAAGCGCACCTGCTCGATCGCGAGGTAGCGCTGCGCCAGCTCGACCTCTTCAGCCAGCGAAACCGATTCGGCGTTCTCGGTGATCGCCACTCGAAACAGCTCGGCCAGGTCTTCGAGCACGGCCTCGGCCCGCGCCGGGTCGTGGCGCACCAGTGCGAGCGCGGTGTTGAGCGTGTTAAACAAGAAGTGCGGGCGGATGCGCGACTGCAATTCGGCCAGCCGCGCGGTGGCGTCGGCCGGCAGCAGCGCCTTGGCGCGCAACTGCAGCCACTGGAACAGCGCTGCCGCCAGCGCGCCGCCGGCCAGTGCAGGCGCAAGCAAAGTCGGTGCGCCCAGCGGGTCGCCGGCCGCGAGCCAGGCGAGCCACGCGCCGGCGCCGCCGCTCGCGGCGCCCAGGCCGATCGCCACCGCCCATTGCCAGGCCACCGGCAACGCGCCGAACGGCCGCCGCGCGGCGCAGGCAATCAGCAACCACAGCAACACGCCGGGCAACGCCGCGCTCGAGCCGGCAGCGAACGCCGTGGCCCACGCCGCGAAGGTGGTGGCACCGAACGCCACGCCGATCGCCAACACGCCGTGCACGAAGAGCAGCGCGCGCAGCACGACGCCGACATGGCACACGTCGAAGACCGATCCGGGTGTCGTGGCGCTGGATACAGCCGGGCCCAGCGCCTCGAACAAGGTCGTGCCGAAGCCGGTCGAGCGCCCCTCGGCCAACGGCAAAGGTGCGGTGCTGGATCGCTGGATCGAGGTCTTGGGGCGGGCACGCATTGGCAATCGAAGGGTCGGCAGGTAGGGAGTTCGGAAGGGTCGCAGACGAGTTGTCGCAGGGCTCTGTTGCAAGACTTTCAAGCAAGGGCCGTCGATAGAATCTCGCTGCCTCCATTGTCAAGCGCAGCTGCTCCTTCATGTCAACCCATCAACTCGACAAGAAATCCGAAGCCTGGTCGGCGCTGTTCTCCGAGCCGATGAGTGAGCTGGTGAAGCGCTACACCGCGAGCGTCGGCTTCGACCAGCGGCTCTGGCGGGCCGACATCGCCGGCAGCCTCGCGCACGCCGAGATGCTGGCTGCGCAGGGCATCGTCAGTGCCGACGACCACGCAGCCATCGTTCGCGGCATGGCGCAGATCACCCAAGAGATCGAGGCCGGCCGCTTCGACTGGAAGCTCGAACTCGAAGACGTGCACCTCAACATCGAGGCTCGCCTTACCGCGCTCGTCGGCGATGCCGGCAAGCGGCTGCACACCGGCCGCTCGCGCAACGATCAGGTCGCAACCGACGTGCGGCTCTGGCTGCGGGGCGAGATCGACGCGATCGCCTTGCTGCTCATTGAATTGCAGCGCGCGTTGGTCGAGGTGGCCGAGAAAAACGCCGAGGTGATCCTGCCTGGCTTTACCCATCTTCAGGTGGCTCAGCCGGTGAGCTTCGGCCACCACCTGCTGGCTTACGTCGAAATGTTTTCGCGAGATGCCGAGCGCTTTGTCGACGTGCGCCGCCGCACCAACTGGTTGCCACTGGGCGCCGCTGCACTTGCCGGCACCAGCTACCCGCTGGACCGGGAGCGCGTCGCCGCGACACTGGGCATGGTCGATGAACAGGGCGCGCCCTGCGTGTGCCAGAACAGTCTCGACGCGGTCAGCGACCGCGACTTCGCGATCGAATTCAGCGCCGCGGCCACGCTCTGCATGGTGCACTTCTCGCGTCTGAGCGAAGAGCTGGTGTTGTGGATGAGCCAGAACTTCGGCTTCATCGATCTGGCCGATCGCTTCTGCACCGGCTCGTCGATCATGCCGCAGAAGAAAAACCCCGACGTGCCCGAACTCGCGCGCGGCAAGACCGGCCGCGTGGTCGGTCATCTGATGGGCCTGATCACG
>JAYUWC010000376.1:0-3024 GCA_043753755.1 Rhizobacter sp. | reverse complement strand
ACCTGCACATCGGCGTTGCCGGCCATGAAGCGCATCTCCATCGCGCCCGCGGTCGAGCCGGCATTGCCGAACGCAGCCCCGCGCGCCTGGGTGCGGCTGTTGAGCACAGGAATCGCGGCGTCTTTGTCGGTCAACAGCGTCACTTCGCTCGACAGCGAGTACACGCGGGTCACCTGGCCGAGCACGCCGGTCTCGTTGATAACCGGCGAGGCGACGACGACGCCGTTGGTCGCACCTCGGTCGATGATCACTTTACGTGAATACGGGTCGGCCGCCTCGAACAGCACCTGCGCGGTCTGCGACTTGACGGCAAGGCCTGGGCGCAGCTCGAGCAGCGAACGCAAGTGCGCGTTCTCCGTGAGCAGCTGCTCGACCCGCAGCGCACGTTCGGACTGCCGGACCAGCGCTCGCTTGGCCGCCTCTTCATTGGCGAGCGCGCTGCGCAGGCCGAGAAAATAGTCACCGCCACCTTCGACCGCCTGCACCGGCACGAGCAGCGCCTGCTGCGGGTAGTAGAGCGCGGTCGCGACCAAGGCGCGCAACTGGCGTGTCACCGCAAAACGGTTGTCGGCCACCATCAAAAAAAGCGCCAACGCCGAGCACAGAATCAGTTTGGTGAGCGCCGACGGCCCTTGCCGGAAGAAGGGCGGGGGCGTGCGGTCGATCGTGCCTATGGCCATGTGCTAGACCGCTGTTAAGCGCGCGCCTCGGGCCAGCGCCGGGCCGCTGTGGGACCGGAGGGTCCACGTCGTGGCCCGTAGCGGCCCGACCACCCGCATGGCGGGTGGTGGCGGTACCCCGCCGCCGGGTGCACCATCTACTCCGAGGTGAAGATGCTGCCGAGGCGTTCCATCCGCTCCAGCGCCATGCCGCAACCGCGCACCACGCAGGTCAGCGGGTCTTCGGCGACCAGCACCGGCAGCCCGGTCTCTTCAGACAGCAGCCGGTCGAGATCGCGCAGCAGCGCGCCGCCGCCGGTCAACATCATGCCGCGCTCGGCAATGTCGGCGCCGAGTTCGGGCGGCGTTTGCTCGAGCGCGTTTTTGACGGCCGAGACCATCTGGTTTAGCGGGTCGGTCAGGGCCTCGAGAATCTCGTTGCTGCTGATCGTGAAGCTGCGCGGCACGCCCTCACTGAGGTTGCGGCCTTTCACTTCCATCTCTTTGACTTCGGAGCCGGGGAAAGCGCTGCCGATCGACTTCTTGATTGCCTCGGCGGTCGGCTCGCCGATCAGCATGCCGTAGTTGCGGCGGATGTAGTTGATGATCGATTCGTCGAACTTGTCGCCGCCGACCCGGATGCTGCCTTTGTAGACCATGCCGCCGAGGCTGATCACGCCGACCTCGGTGGTGCCGCCGCCGATGTCGACCACCATCGAGCCGCTGGCTTCAGAGACCGGCAGGCCGGCGCCGATCGCCGCGGCCATCGGCTCTTCGATCAGGTACACATCGCTCGCGCCGGCACCGAGTGCCGACTCGCGGATCGCACGCCGCTCGACCTGGGTCGAGCCGCAAGGCACGCAGATGATGATGCGCGGGCTCGGTCGCAGGATGCCCCGCGGGTGAACCATCTTGATGAACTGTTTGAGCATCTGCTCGGTGACGGTGAAGTCGGCAATGACGCCATCTTTCATCGGCCGAATGGCTTCGATATTGCCTGGCACTTTGCCGAGCATCGCTTTGGCCTCGGCGCCGACCGCCTGAATGGTTTTCTTTCCGTTGGGGCCGCCCTCGTGGCGGATGGCGACGACCGAGGGCTCGTCGAGCACGATACCTTTGCCGCGCACATAGATCAGTGTGTTGGCGGTGCCGAGGTCGATGGCCAGATCGGTCGAGAAGTAACGCCGAAAGGATCCGAACATGGTGTGTGGTCTGGAGATTCGCCCTGTGGCCTGCGGGCAGTGAAGCAGGCGCAGCACCGAGGGCGAATCGGGTTCCGTGGATGGGCGTGTTGTGGGGCGCCGACCGGCCGCTGCTGCACAGCGCCGGCGGGCTCAAGACACAGGGCACTAAGCCTTGTGGATAACCGGAGATAATACCGCAAGCCCTGCGGCTTTCGACACGCAAACGCCCGCCTCGGCCCCCCCGACGAAGCCTCGTTTACCCCGCACTTTTTCGGCGCAGCCCCGCCCCACCTCATGGCCCTGACACCCCAAGACGTGAGCCGTATCGCGCAGCTCGCGCGGCTCGAACTCCAGCCCGCCGAGCAGGTCGCGATGCTGGTTCAGTTGAACGGATTTTTCGGCATCGTCGAGCAGATGAGCGCGGTCGACACCAGCGGGGTCGAGCCGCTCTACACGCCGCTCTCCGCGGTGCAAGAGGTCACGCTGCGGCTGCGCGATGACGTGGTCAGCGAGACTGACAACCGTGAGGCGAATCAGCGCAGCGCACCCTTGGTCGAAGACGGACTTTTCTTGGTGCCCAAGGTGATCGGCGCATGAAATCGATTCACGAGATGGGTGTCGCCGAGCTCGGTCGCGCGTTGAACGATAAAGCGATTTCGAGCGTCGAGGCGACGACACATCTGCTCGCACGGGTTGCCGCTTACGAACAACTCGGTGCGCTGCTGGTGGTCGAGCCTGCGGCTGCGCTTGCGCAAGCCCGCGCAGCCGATACGCGACGCGCCGCAGGAGAAGCCGGTGCCCTGCTCGGTGTGCCGCTGGCCCACAAAGACATCTTCGTCACCGCCACGCTACCGACCACCGCCGGCTCGAAGATCCTGGCCGACTACCGCAGCCCATTCGATGCGACCGTGGTCGCGCGGCTCGGTGGCGGTGAGCCAGGCCGCGGCCCGGGCGCCGGCATGGTCACCCTCGGCAAACTCAACTGCGACGAGTTCGCAATGGGCTCGAGCAACGAGAACTCGGCATACCGATCGGTGAAGAATCCGTGGGACGCGAGCCGCGTGCCGGGCGGCTCGTCGGGCGGCTCGGCAGCAGCTGTCGCGGCGCGGCTGATGCCGGCTGCCACCGGCACCGACACCGGCGGCTCGATCCGCCAACCGGCGAGTTTTACCGGTGTCACC
>JAYUWC010000375.1:0-9265 GCA_043753755.1 Rhizobacter sp. | reverse complement strand
GGTTTGGTGAGTGATCAGCTGCATGCCAAGGATCTCGTTCGACAGCTTCTCGACCTCGGCCATCGAACGTGCGAGCTTGACGCCTCCACCTTTGCCACGCCCACCCGCGTGAATCTGCGCCTTCACGACCCAGACCGGGCCGCCGAGTTTTTGCGCCGCTTCGGCAGCCTCGCGGATGCTGAACGCGGGGTAGCCGCGCGGCACGGGAATGCCGAACTGGCGCAAAATTTCCTTGCCTTGATATTCGTGGATCTTCATGGTCAGGTCTTTCGGAGAATCAATGATCGGTCGTGGCGGCGGGGTCGCGGGTCGACGAGCCATCGATTGGATTGGAGTCGTGCAACACGCGATACCACCGCGGATAGTAGGTTTTGACCGTTTCGCTATCAGAGCGCAGCGCGTTGCAGCGGTCGATCTGGAACGGTCGGGTACTGCCCTCGATATCACCGCGGATATCGATCACCTCGCCGGCGAACGCCTGGACCACCGCCGTCGGCAGCACCTGCGATAACTCGGTGATGTGGGTGCAGCCCCTGAAGCCGCCGAAGCGCTCTTTGACAGCGCGTCGGAAGTCGCGCATCAGGTTCAGGCCGACGAGTCGGCCGTAGGTGTCACCGAGGTCGTCGCATTCACCCGGGTAGGGCATGGCCGAGGTTTGCGAGCCGGCCTCGAGCACGTTGAACGAATCGTCGATGACCAAACGCAGCAGCATGTCGTGGATTGGAACGCCGGCCGGCAACTCGCCGGTCGCCATCTGGGTTGGGCGTGGCCGCGTGTCAGTGAGGTGCGCATCGACCTCCCAGTGCCCGTTACCGCGCGAATAAATCTTCACGTCGATCGTCCTGCGGTGTTGGGGCACACGGTCGCGGGCGGCAGTCGGCAAGGCCATCGGTGGACTGAGGCAGGTTGAGGCGGAAGTTTAGACAGAGGCAACGAAATGTCGACGTGCCAGGCCGACCAGTGGAGTGCAGCCAGGCCAGTCATACGGTCTCGGAATGTAGCATGTTGCTCTGCACCATTGACCCGCTGAGCCGGGCATCAACCGGAGCGGTCATCGGCGCCAGCGAGACCATCGGTGCCGCTGCAGTCGCTGGAACTTGCGCGCTGTTCTCTGCCCGCGGCGTCGCGTAATGCTCGCCCAATGGCCTCGGGCGAAAAGCCCCTACCCGCCAGAAAACGCGCCTGCCGAGCACGCTCGGCCGCGTTCTCAGGCCAGGACTCAAACTTGCGATCGCGAACGGCTTTCGCTCGCTCGAGTTCGGAATCCCGCAGCGTTTGAGCCGCCTCGTCGCTCAGCGCGACCTGGTGTTGTTTGAGTTCATGACGAATCCGCAGGTTGCCGAAACGCCCCGCTCGCGCATTCACGCGCGACTCGACGAAACGCTCGGTCGAAAGGTAGCGATTCGCCTCCAGCCAGTCGAGCAGCACTTCGACTTGCTCGGCGGCTGAAGCAGACGCGGCGCTTCGGTCCGGCACGTTCAGACTGCCGTTCGCGCCACTTGCGCCGCATGCATGGAGTGCATCGAGTGCATCGGGCAGGTCGGACACGGCGTGCCTGAACGACGCACCGCCCGACTGCGCAACGAGCGCCTCGCTCACGGCGTACCGCATCAATTTGCGCCGCAACTCGACTCGGCTTTGCTCGCGCTGCGCGAGCCACTGCAGCGCACGGCCCTTGAGCGACAGACCCGTTTTACCCGCGCGCCGCGGCCCGGACGGCGCAGCCAGCGCCACGGCGTCTTACTCCTTGACGACCTTGAGCTTGGCCGGCTTGGCGTCGGCCGACTCGCTGCTCGGCAGCAGGCGAATGCCCGCGGCCTCGCGCACCTTGTTCTCGATCTCGAACGCAAGGGCAGGGTTCTCGCGCAAGAACTCTCTCGCGTTGTCTTTGCCCTGGCCGATCTTTTCGCCGTTGTAGGCGTACCAGGAGCCGCTCTTCTCGAGCACCTTTTGCTCGACACCCATGTCGATGACCTCGCCCTCGCGGCTGATGCCCTGGCCGTAGAGGATGTCGAACTCGGCGGTCTTGAAGGGTGGCGAGACCTTGTTCTTGACCACCTTGACTTTGGTCTCGTTGCCGATGATTTCTTCGCCTTTCTTGATCGAGCCGATGCGGCGGATGTCGAGCCGAACCGACGCGTAGAACTTGAGCGCGTTGCCGCCGGTAGTGGTCTCGGGCGAACCGAACATCACACCGATCTTCATGCGGATCTGGTTGATGAAAATCACCATCGTGTTGGTGCGCTTGATGCTGCCCGTGAGCTTGCGCAGCGCCTGGCTCATCAGCCGCGCTTGCAAGCCCGGGAGCGAGTCGCCCATCTCGCCTTCGATCTCGGCCTTGGGCGTGAGCGCCGCAACCGAGTCGATCACCACCAGATCGACCGATCCGGAGCGCACCAGCGCGTCAACGATTTCGAGCGCCTGCTCGCCGGTGTCGGGCTGGCTGATCAGCAGGTCTTGCAGGTTGACGCCGAGCTTTTGCGCATAACCGATGTCGAGCGCGTGCTCGGCATCGATGAAGGCGCAGGTGCCGCCGACGCGCTGCATTTGTGCAATGACCTGCAGAGTAAGCGTGGTCTTGCCGCTCGACTCGGGGCCGTAGATCTCGACCACCCGGCCGCGCGGCAGGCCGCCGACGCCGAGGGCCATGTCGAGGCCGAGTGAGCCGGTCGAGACGACCTCGATGTCTTCGATCACCTCGCCCTCACCCAGGCGCATGATCGTGCCTTTGCCGAACTGCTTCTCGATTTGCGAGAGCGCGGCTTGCAGGGCCTTGGCCTTCTCGGTGTTGAGTGCGGTGGGTGCGGATGCGGGGTTAGCGACTTTGGCGGTAGCGTCCAAGCTGTTCTCCTGAAGTTATGCGCATTATCCAGAAAGCTGGATGTTTGTACAGTGACCTGCCCTGCCTTTCTCGACCCTCTCCCTAGAATTAACTTGTCTCCTCGCAGCCGACACCCGGCAGGAGTTTCGAATGCGCATCCTCATCGCCGAAGACGACCAGGTGCTGGCCGACGGGTTGTTGCGTTCGCTGCGCAACGCCGGCTACTCGGCCGATCAGGTCGACAGCGGCACCGAAGCCGATGCGGCCCTGGCGTCGCATGAATTCGACTTGGTGATTCTCGACTTGGGCCTGCCCAAACTTCACGGCCTCGAGGTGTTGCGCAAGCTGCGCGCGCGCGGCGCATCGGTGCCGGTGCTGATCTTGACTGCGGCCGACAGCGTCGAGCAGCGCGTCAAGGGCCTCGACCTCGGCGCCGACGACTACATGGCCAAGCCGTTCTCGTTGCAGGAACTCGAAGCGCGGGTTCGCGCCCTCACGCGGCGCGGCCTGGGCACGGCCTCCAGCGTCATCAAGCACGGCCCGCTGAGTTTCGACGCGACCGGGCGCGTGGCCTATCTCAACGACCAGATGGTCGACCTTTCGGCGCGCGAACTCTCGCTGCTCGAAGTTTTGCTGCAGCGCGCCGGCCGGTTGGTCAGCAAAGACCAGTTGGTCGAGCGCCTTTGCGAGTGGGGCGAAGAGGTCAGCAACAACGCGATCGAGGTCTACATCCACCGGCTGCGCAAAAAGATCGAGCAGGGTCCGGTACGGATCGCGACCGTGCGCGGTCTGGGCTACTGCCTTGAAAAGATCGCGACGTGATCGATCCGGAAGCCGGCCCGCGCGAGCAGCGCTCACTGTTTGGCGAGATCCTCGACTGGATGCTCGCCCCGCTGCTGCTGCTGTGGCCGATGAGCGTGGTGCTGACCTGGTTGGTGGCACAAGGCATCGCGGCCAAACCGTTCGACCGGGAACTCGGCGAGCGGGTGCGCGCGCTAGCTGCAGAGGTGTCGGCGCGCAACGAATCCGATCCCCAACCGGTCAGCTTCAAACTGACACTGCCGGCCGCCGACACCGCGCGCACCGAGGCTCCCGACGTCCTCCACTACCAAGTGTTGGGGCCGCGTGGCGAGCACCTCGGCGGGGACGCGGCACTGCCTTTGCCAGGTGACGAAGACCGCGCACTGCCGGGTGAAGTCAGGTTTCGCGATGGGCGTATCGGCGGCGAGCCGGTGCGGCTGGCCTACATGTGGGTCGGCACGCCCGAGCGCGTGGTCGAGCGCTCAGCCGAACGAACTGCAAGTGGGGCCGTCGCTGCCGCTCGCAATAGCCCGTCGTCTGCAGCCGCCGACGCCCCGCTGGTGCAGATTGCCGAAACCCTCGGCAAGCGCTCGCGGCTGGCGACCGAGATCATCAAAGGCGTGATCCTGCCGCAGTTTGTGATCCTGCCGGTAGCGGTGTTGCTGGTGTGGCTGGCGCTGGCACGCGGGATCGCGCCGTTGAACGAATTGCAGCAGCGCATTCGGCGCCGCGACAGCAGCGACCTGAGCCCGATTGATGTGACGCAAGCGCCCGAAGAGGTGTCACCGCTGGTCCGCGCGATCAACGACTTGCTGGCGCGGCTTGACCAGTCGTTGCGCGCTCAAAAGCACTTTCTGGCCGACGCCGCGCACCAGCTGAAGACACCATTGGCCGGCCTGCGGACCCAGGCCGAACTGGCGCAGCGCCAGATCGACGCGGGCGAGGCCGACCCGCAGGCGCTGAAAAAGTCACTGCAGCAAATCGCACGCTCCAGCCAACGCGCCGCGCACATGGTCAACCAGCTGCTTGCCATGGCGCGAGCAGAAAACCAGCAACAGGTGGCGCAACGGCAGGTCGTCAACCTCGCGCGGCTCGCAACCGAAACCGTGCGCGACTTCGTGCCGCGCGCGCTCGAGAAACGCATCGACCTGGGCTACGAAGGGCCGACCGACGCCGCTGCCACGCGCCACCCGCGTGGCCCGCAGGTGCTCGGCCACGCGTTGCTGTTGCGCGAGCTGATTCGCAACTTGGTCGACAACGCGCTGCAGTACACCCCCGCGGGCGGCACGGTCACGGTTCGGGTGATCGATGACCCGTTCGGCCAGGTCGTGGTGCTGCAGGTCGAAGACTCGGGGCCGGGCATCCCCCTTGGCGAGCGCGAGCTGGTGTTTCAGCCCTTCTACCGCTCGCTGGGCACCGAGGTCGATGGCTCGGGGCTGGGTCTGGCAATCGTGCGCGAGATTGCCAGCCAGCACGGCGCCGAGATCAGCATCGGCGATGCCCCCGGCCGCAGCACGTCGCCGGGCACTTTGATGACGGTTCAGCTGCGGGCGAGTACCGCCGCCGAACCCGAGGTCGACGCCGAGGCGGCACCTGCGGTCAACTCTGGATCAGGCGCCGACTCTTCGCGATCGACATCAAGATCCCCAAACCGAGCCCGAGCGTGACCATCGCCGTGCCGCCGTAGCTGATGAAGGGCAAGGGCACACCGACCACCGGCAAGATGCCGCTGACCATACCCATGTTGACGAACGCATAGGTGAACCAGCTCAGGGTGATCGCGCCGGCCAGCAGCCGCGTGAAAGCCGTTGGTGCTTCGGCCGCGATCATCAGCCCTCGAAAGATCAGAAAGACGAAGCCGAGCACCAGCCCGATGCAGCCGACCAGACCGAACTCTTCTGAGTACGCCGCGAAG
The DNA here is from genome assembly GCA_043753755.1 of Rhizobacter sp. Lineage (GTDB taxonomy): Bacteria > Pseudomonadota > Gammaproteobacteria > Burkholderiales > Burkholderiaceae_C > LMDS01. The sequence continues at coordinate 3,728 of JAYUWC010000375.1, read as the reverse complement.
ATGAAGTCGGTGGTGCGCTCGGGGATGAACTCGAGGTGGGTCTGCGTGCCCTTCATGAAGCCTTTGCCCTGAACGCCGCCGGAGCCGATCGCGATCATTCCCTGGATGATGTGGAAGCCCTTGCCGAGCGGGTCGGTCGTCGGGTCGAGCAGGGTGCAGACGCGGTTTTTTTGATAGTCGCGCAGCAGCGGCCACTTCACCTCGGGCTGACAGATGCGGTCTTCCGAAACGACGATTGCCGTGATCGCGATCGCGCCGACCACGAGAACGGGCAGGATCAGCTTCCAGCTCAGTCCGGCGAAAAAGATCACGTAGAACCCAGCCGAAAAAACAAGAATCGCGGTGCCGAGATCAGGTTGTTTGACGATCAGGCCGACCGGCACCAGCAACAGCACGAGCGCGATCACGAAGTCGGGCACACGCAGCTGACCCTCACGGCGCTGAAACCACCAAGCGAGCATCAGCGGCATGGCGATTTTGAGAATCTCGCTCGGCTGGATCACCACGCCGACGTTGAGCCAGCGCGTCGCGCCCTTCTTGGTGATGCCCGCCACCGCCACACCGATCAATAGCGCCACCCCGACCACATAAAGCGGCACCGCGAATTTGGCGAGCGTCTGCGGCGAGACCTGCGCCACGATGAAAACCACGGCCAACGCCAGCAGCATGTTTCGGCCGTGGTCGACGAAGCGTGTGCCGGCGTCGAAGCCGGCCGAATACATGGTCACCAATCCGGCCGCGGCGAGCAGCAGCATCGCCAACAGAAGCGGCAGGTCGAAGCCGCTGATGATCGGCTTCACCCGCTGCCAAGCCGAGGGCCGCTCGAACACCACGCTCACGGTTTTTTCAGCGCCAGGCGCTGGCCGAGCGACGCCGGCGACCCCGCCGTGCTCGCTGCTGCCACGGCGGCCGAGGCTGCAGGCGGCGCTGGCGTGATCGGTGCCAACAGCGCCGCGGCCGCGCCGTCGATCGTCGTGCCGGGCAGCGGCACCGAGGCCGCAGGCCGCGATGCGCCGACCGGCACGGTCGATTGGCCGAGCTGCGTGGCCGCGATGTCGGCCTCGCTCGGGTACTGGCCAGTGAGCAGGTAGTCGATCGCGCGGCGCGCGATAGGCGCTGCGGCAGCCCCACCGAAGCCGGCGTTCTCGACCACCAACGCCAGTGCGATCTGCGGTGACTCGAGCGGAGCGAACGCGGTAAAGAGCGCGTGGTCACGGTGGCGCTCGTCGATCTTGCTGGCGTTGTATTTTTCGCCCTGCTTGATGCCGATCACCTGCGCGGTGCCGGTCTTGCCGCCGGCCTGATACGGTGTGTTCGCAAACGCGGGTCGACCGGTGCCCTCTTGCGTGACACCGAACATCGCTCGGCGAATGAAAGCCACATGCTCGGGCTTCCAGTCGAGCGGCGGCAGCGCCTCGCCGATCGCACGGCGCTGCTGGCGGGTTTCGAAGTTTTCGACAACCTTGACCAGGTGCGGCTTGAAGCGTTGCCCCCCGGATGCGACCGCCGCCATCGCCTGCGCGAGTTGCAGCATCGTGAAGGTGTTCTGCCCCTGCCCGATGCCCAGAGAGATCGTCTCGCCGGCGTACCACTTCTGCAGCTCTTTTTTCTTGTAGGCATTGCGCTTCCATTCGGTCGAAGGCAGCACGCCGCGCAACTCGCCCTGCATGTCGATGCCGGTGAGTTGCCCCAGGCCGAGCGGCGCCATGAAGTCATGAATGGCGTCGACACCGAGGTCGGCCGCGAGCTGGTAGTAGTAGGTGTCGCAGGAAATGACGATCGACTTGTACATGTCGACCGACCCGTGGCCGCCTTCCTTGTCGTCACGAAAGGTGTGGCCGCCGAAGTTGTAGTAGCCCGGGTCGCTGATCGCCTGCTGCGGCGTTCGTTTGCCGAGCGTCAACGCGGCCAGCGCCATGAAGGGCTTGTAGGTCGAGCCGGGCGAATAGGTGCCGCGCAACGCGCGGTTGAGCAGCGGCTTGTCGAGCGATTCGTTCAGCGCCTTCCAGTTTTCTTGATCGATGCCGTCGACAAACAAGTTGGGGTCGAAATTGGGTTTGCTGACAAAGGCAAGGACCTCGCCGTTGCGCGGGTCGATCGCCACAAAAGCACCGCGCCGGTCGCCGAAGAGTTCTTCGACCAGCGCCTGCAGCCGGATGTCGATCGACATCACCAGCGCGTTGCCCGGCGTGGCCGGCCGGCTGGTCAAGCGGCGCACCGGGTGGCCGCTGGCGCTGGTCTCCATCTCTTCGAAACCGGTCGTGCCGTGCAACACGGCCTCGTAGCTCTGCTCGACGCCGAGCTTGCCGATGTACTGCGTGCCGCGGTAGTTGGACTCGTCGTCGGAGTCGTCGATCTTGTCCTTCTCGGCCTCGTTGATGCGACCGATGTAGCCGATCAAATGGCTGCCGACCTCGCCCAGCGGGTAGTTGCGAAACAGGCGCGCCTTGATGTCGACGCCGGCAAACATGAAGCGCTGTGCGGTAAAGCGAGCCACCTCGTCGTCGGTCAGCTTGGTGCGGATCGGCAATGACTCAAGGCTCTTGCTGTTTTCGTCGAGCAGCCGCTTGAAGCGCTTGCGGTCACGCGGCTCGATCGCCACGATGGCGCTCAAGCGTTCGATGGTCGCCTCGAGATCGTCGACCTTGGAAGGCGTGATTTCGAGCGTGTAGGCCGAGTAGTTGTTGGCCAGCACGATGCCGTTGCGGTCGAGGATCAGCCCGCGGTTCGGCACGATCGGCAAGACCGTGATGCGGTTGTTTTCCGCCTGGGTCTGCAGCTCCTCGTGTTTGTAAATCTGCAGGTAAACCAGCCGCGCTGTGAGCAGGCCGAATGCGAACAGCACGAACGCTGCCGCCGCTGCCAAGCGCATGCGAAAGCGCCTGACTTCCTGCTCGACATTTTTGAGTTCAGTCATGGTCTCGACCTACAACGGCCGATTCTCATCGCGATCGGGTGCGCGCCGCTGCGGTGCCAACAAGACCCAGGTGGCGATCGGCCAGAGCAGTGCCTCGAACACCGGCGCGAGCAGCACCTGCCAGCCGGGGAACATGCCGCCGGCGATCATCCGCACAACCAACGAAACGGCGTGCGCCGCAAAGAACAGCGGCAGGATTTGCACCGCCTGCGATGGCACCGTGAACCAGAGCAGCCGGCGGTGGATCGTGATCGCGAAGAAGCTGAGCAAGGTGTAGGCAAGCGCGTGCTGGCCGAGCACGGCGCTGTCGTGCACATCCATCAGCACGCCGAGAAAAAACGCCACGCCCACGCCGACGCGCCGCGACTGGTGCACGTTCCAAAACACCAGCACCAGCGCGACCAGATCGGGCACCAGTGGCGCGCGGCCGAACGGCACCAGGTTGAACGCGAACGCACACAGCAGCGTCACCGCAACGAAGAGCGGGTTGACCGGCAGCAGCAGCTGGTCGGCCGAGCGGGCCATGATCATGGGCCGCACCCCGTGGACCTTCGGGCCGTGCTCATGGGCCGCACCTGACGGACCTTCGGGCCGTGATCACGGCGCCGCTCCCGGCCGCGAGGCCGCACGCGCGCCCTTTTTCAGCGCCGAAGCCCTGCCATCTGGCGGCGCCGCGGCTTCGGGGCGCGCCGGCATTTGCGCGCCGATCGGCTCGATCACCATCACGTGACGCACGCCGTCGGTCTGGGCTTTGGGCGCGAGCACGATGCGGGCAAATCCCGAGTCGAGCTTGCGGTCGACGCTCACCACC
>JAYUWC010000374.1:0-3065 GCA_043753755.1 Rhizobacter sp. | reverse complement strand
ACCTTGATTTCTTTTTGCGCGTAGAGCACGCGGCCGTCGCCGGTGATCGCCACTGCGAGCACGTTGGAGGTCTGGCTCATCTTGATGCGTGTCTTGATGCTGGTCTCGACGAACTCGGTGAACTCGAAAATGCCAGCCAGCGTGGTCGGGTTTTTCTCGACCAAAAATGCGATGCGCTTCACCCCGGCGAGTGCGGTGCTGGCGGCGATCGGCACGACCGCGCCGTTTTCGGCGACATCGGGCGCGGTGAACTCGATCACAGCGCTTTCGACCGGCCGCGCAATGCCGAGCGCGCGCATCACGTCGTCAACCGACTTGGACTCGAAGGCGGCCTTGTTCCAGGCCGTTTGCGCGCGCACTGGCAACACGCCGGACGCTGCGACCAAAGCGGCCACCGCGGCACTGCGGCACTGCGGGACATCATCTGGCGGCGATCGGGCATCTCGACTCCAGCTCGGACATGAGACATAACTGTAGGCCGGAACGCAACGCGCGGCCGCTCGGGGATATTCCGGGTCGAGGCGCTTCGAGCGCGTTTTCAGGCCGCCGCTTCGCGTGCGACTGCGGCTTCGATCTGCGCCTGCACCTTGCGTGCGCCGCGCAGTAGCAGCGTGGGCTCGAGCCCGGCTTGCGGGGCGACGGCCTGGGCCACGTGTTCGAGCGACTCGGGGTCGGTCATCAGCGCATGGGCAACGGCCGATAGCGCACAGATCGCGCGCCTAGGCAACTGCATCGGCAACTCGAGCGTGCTGTTGACGATCACGTGATAGCGCACGCTCGCCACTGCGGCCGGCGCCAGGCCCCAGCTCTCGCAGAGCGCGGCGCCGAGCGCGTCGTGGCTGATGCCGAACTCGGTGTTCTCAAGCATCAAGAGTTCTTCGTCGTCGGCGGCTTCGGCAAGCAACGCGCGGTAGCGTTCGCTGGCGTGGCGAAACATCACCGCCTTGCCGCACTCCTCGAACAAGCCCGCCGAATGCGCGGCCCACGGATCGACGCCGACCACTTGGCCGATGCGGCCCATCAGCAGCGCGCGCACGCCGGCGCGCTCCCAGATCGGCGTCAACTCGGCCGCCGGCGGGAACACCGCCTTGAGCCCTATCGCGAACGTGACCGAGGCGATCTCGCGCGTACCGAGATGGGTGATTGCCTGCTGCACCGAATGCACCTTGGCGCGCAGGCCGTAGAACGCCGAATTGACGGCCTTGAGCACGGCCGCTGCCAACGCCATGTCGGCCGAGATCAGTGCACTCACGGCCTGCAAATTGAGGTTGTCGTCGGCCAGCAAAACCGAAAGCCTGGCCAATGACCGCGGCTGGGCCGGAATGTCGATGGCGAGCGAACGCAGTTGAGGATCGACGGGCATGGTTTAGTTCAGCGGCGCAAGGCAAGGCGGGTGGCAGGCCGGATCTTGGGGCCCGACCGCACCGCGCGATGCAGCGAATAGCGGGCAGGCATGGGCGCTTTTTTGTTCGGCCGGCACTGCCTGCCGCGATCACCTTCCTACACGAGCTCAGCGTTTGAATGACGAAGGGCGCCAAGTCATCTTGGCGCCCTTCGGCTTTTTTGGCTTCGGCCCGGTTGGGGCCTGCGTGCTTTGCGCGGTATCAGGAGTTGATCTGGGCGCGCCTTGTAAGTCTGTCTCCTCGGCCTCGTCCTGCGGGGCACCAGTGCGGTGCCTGCTGCGAGAGCGAAACTGTAGGAGCCTCCCGATGTCGGTGCACTCGGGACTTTCCCGGCGACGGTGAACGCCCTGCCCACTCCCGCCGATCAAGCGCCGGCGGCCTTCAGAGAGACGGTGACGGTGGTCCCGACGCCTCGTTCGCTTGTCACCGAAACCGCACCACCATGAAGCTCGGCGATGCGTTTGACGATCGCCAGGCCCAGCCCCTTGCCGCCCTCGCCGGTGGCCGGCGCGACGCTCTGGCGGCTTTGGTAGAAGCGGTCGAACAGGTGCGGCAGGTCGACCGCGGCGATGCCCGGCCCGGTGTCGGCCACGGTGATCTCGACCCGGCCTTCGGCGAGATGCGCGGCCAACGTGATGGCGGCACCGCGCGGGCAGAACTTCAGCGCGTTGTCGACCAGATTGGCGACCGCGCGCTCGAACAGTTCGATGTCGATGGCCGCGAACGACGGCGCCGCGCTACTTGCGGCGGGGTCGGCGCGCAGCGTCACGCCCTGTTGCGCGGCGCGCTCGGTGAAGCGGATCGCGATGTCGTCGAGCAGCTCGGCCAGGTCGACCACTGCGGGGTGCAGCTTGAACTCGGGTTCATCGAGCTTGGCCAGGTCGCCGAGCGACTGCACCAGCCGTGCCGCGTTGCGGGTGTTGCGCAGCGCGATCTCGATCAGGCGCCTATCGTCTGCGGTGCTGTCGCCGGTAGCGTAGCCGGTGGTGTCTCCGGTGTTGCTGTCGGTGGCGGCAACGCCCTCGGACCGCGCCCATCGCGCATCCAGCGTCTCGAGGCACGCCACTGTTGCAGTCAACGGAGACCGCAGGTCGTGCGAGAGGTTGCTGACGCCTTCGCGCCGAAAGTGATCGAGCCGGCGCAGCTCGCTCCATTGGCGGCGCAAAGTCGCCAACATCATCTCGAACGCCCGCGCCAGTTGGCCGAATTCATCGCGGGTCACGGCCGGCAGCGCAGCTGGCGCCGAGCCGGCGAGTTCGGCGTCGAGCCCGCGCTGCGAGATCGCGGCGAGCGCCTCGGTCAGCCGCTGCAAGGGGCGAGTCACCGAAACGGTGATGCAGACCGCCAACAGCGTCGTGAAGCCGACCACGGCCACGATCAACCCCAGCGCCGGCCGCGCGATGCTCATGCGCAGCGCGGCCCAGCGGCTCTCGGGCAGCTGCTGGGTGTGGAGCACGAGGTACAGGTAGCCAGCGACCGGGTCGGTGTTGCGGATCAGCGTGCGGCGCACCGGCTGCACCGCGATCACGGCATCGGCGTCCATGCGCTTGGGGTCGTCGCCCATCACATAGGCCGCATCGGCGCGCCCCACGGCTTCGAGCACCGGCGTGAGCGCGACCCGGGTCGGCTGGGGCAACGGGGCGCCGCTGCAGGCCAGCACCA
>JAYUWC010000373.1:0-3067 GCA_043753755.1 Rhizobacter sp. | reverse complement strand
GGTCTGTGCAGAACGCATTCAGTCGGTCGAAGGAGTCGGTTGTCGCGGAGCGCCCATGGCGAGTCACTCTAGCATGACGAATTCGTCGAAAAGCCCGTGCCGCCGCGCAAAAACGCGAGTGGCGTGAGGCTCTACGTGCGGAAACCACCTTGCCGAGTGCTTCGCTGTTCTAGTCTCTTGCGACTCGGCAGATCGAGGCTGCGCGAGTTCACTGCGGGTTCTCTTGAAGGTGCAGACGGTTGACGCAGGCCCATGAAAGCCCTGCGTTCACACGTAAGGGTGTCAGACACAATAGGTCGGCACCGTGGCACGATGCTGTCACGTCAGCGACTCGTCATGAACTCCCTCGTTCTCACCCCTTCCGAACGTTCCAGCATCGACGCCGGTTCTTGGTTCTCCAAACTTTCTCAACCCTTGCGCGATGCCGTTTTGGCAAGGGCAGCGGTACGACGTTTGGCTGATGGGGCCATGCTCTCGACGCGTGGCGGTGCGGCAGAAGAGTGGTGCGGCGTTGCGAAAGGTGCGGTTCGCGTCAGCTCGGTTTCGCTCTCGGGCAAACAGATCACGCTTACCTATGTGGAGCCCGGCACCTGGTTCGGCGACATCGCCCTCTTCGACGGTCTGCCTCGTACCCACGACTCGAACGCGCATGGCGAGACCACGCTGCTGGTGGTGCGCAAGCCTGATTTCAGGGAATTGCTGGCGCGACACACCGAGTTGTACGAGGCGCTTCTGCGGCTCAACTGCCGGCGCCTGCGGCTGATGTTCGACGCGGTCGAAGACCTCAACACACGGCCGCTCGCCTCGCGTTTGGCTAAACAGATTTTGCTGCTGGCGCGCAGCTACGGAATCGAACAAGGCGAAGAGATTCGCATCGGTTTGCAGCTGGCCCAAGAAGACCTCGCGCAGCTGCTCGGCGCCTCGCGTCAGCGTGTCAACCAAGAACTCAAGGGCTTCGAGCGAAATGGTGCGGTTCGGATCGAACCGACGCGGCTGGTGGTGCTTTCCAAAGAAAAGTTGTTGGCGATTTCGACCAAGTGAGTGATCGAGACTGAATGATGGAATCCAAAGCCGAAGCGCAGACCGGCACGCAACCTGTCGCTGAGTCTCATGCGTTCGACGCGGCGGCGCTGCATGCGTATCTCTCGGCGCACTTGCAAGGTTTCGGGGGGCCGCTCACAGTCGAACAGTTCAAAGGCGGCCAGTCGAACCCGACCTACAAGCTGATCACGCCGACCCAGGCTTATGTGTTGCGTGCCAAGCCCGGCCCGGCCGCGAAACTTCTAGCCTCGGCGCATGCGATCGATCGCGAGTTCACGGTGATGAGTGCCCTCTACGGCACCGATGTGCCGGTGCCCCTCATGCACCTGCTGTGCGAAGACGAGGCAGTGATCGGGCGGGCCTTCTATGTGATGGAGTTCATCCCCGGCCGCGTGTTTTGGGAGCAGTCTTTGCCCGCCATCGAGCGCGACCAACGCGCGCTCTACTACGACGAGATGAACCGCGTCATCGCGGCGCTGCACAACGTCGACACGACCGGCGCTATTGCCAGCTTCGGCAAGCACGGCAACTATTTCGAGCGCCAGATCGGGCGCTGGAGCAAGCAGTACATCGCATCGCTTACCGAGCCGATCGATGCGATGGCGCAGCTGATGGATTGGTTGCCTGCTCACATGCCCGCGAGCGCTCGCGACGAGCGCGAGAGAGCCATCGTGCACGGCGACTTCCGCCTCGATAACATGGTCTTCCATCCGACCGAGGCGCGCGTCGTCGCCGTGCTCGACTGGGAGCTATCGACCATCGGTCACCCGCTGGCCGATTTCAGCTACCACTGCATGTCTTGGCATATCGCGCCAGGGCAGTTTCGTGGCCTGGGCGGACTCGACCTCGCCCTGCTCGGCATTCCCGATGAGCGGGCCTATGTGCGCCGCTACTGTGAGCGCACCGGCCGCACCGACGCCGATGCCGTGATGGCTGACTGGAACTTCTACATGGCTTACAACCTTTTTCGCATGGCCGGCATCCTCCAAGGTATTGCGAAACGTGTCGAGATGGGGACAGCGTCGAGCGCGCAAGCAAGGCAAGCTGGAGCCGGCGCCCGACCACTGGCCGAAATGGGCTGGGCGATTGCCCAGCGCGCCTAAAAATCGCAAAGGAAACTCCGATGGATTTCGCTTACTCGCCCCGCACCCTCGAGCTGCAAGCCACGCTGCTGAGGTTCATGGACGAACACATATATCCCGCCGAGGTTGATTTCGCGACTGAAATTGCCGCGAACACCGCCGCCGGCAAACGCTGGACGCCGCTCCAGACGATCGAAGCACTCAAACCCAAGGCGCGCGCGCTCGGCCTCTGGAATCTGTTTTTACCGCCAACTGCCGGCGGCGAGGGGTCGGCTCAGAACGGGCGTGACTTCGGCCTTTCGAATGGCGACTACGCGCCGCTGGCCGAGATCATGGGCCGGGTGCCGTGGTGCTCCGAGGTTTTCAATTGCTCGGCGCCTGACACCGGCAACATGGAAACGATCGAGCGCTACGGCCGACCCGAACACAAGCAACAGTGGCTAGCGCCGCTGCTGGACGGCAAGATTCGCAGCGCCTTCGCGATGACCGAACCGGCCGTCGCCTCGAGCGACGCCACCAACATCGCCTCACGCATCGAGCGCGTCCCCGGAAAGAGCGGCGACGACTACGTCATCAACGGCCGCAAATGGTGGATCAGCGGCGCCGGTGACCCGCGCTGCCAGATCTACATCTTCATGGGCAAGACCGACCCCGAAGCGCCGCGGCATTCGCAGCAGTCAATGATCCTGGTGCCGGCGAATACGCCAGGCATCGAGGTGTTGCGACCGTTGTCGGTCTTCGGCTACGACGATGCACCGCACGGCCACATGGAGATCAGCTTCACGGAGGTGCGCGTGCCGGCGAGCAACATACTGCTCGGCGAAGGCCGCGGCTTCGAGATTGCTCAGGGCCGGCTCGGGCCGGGTCGAATCCACCACTGCATGCGCCTGATCGGCTTGGCCGAGCGCGCGCTCGAGTTGATGTGCAAGCGCGCATCGTCACGC
>JAYUWC010000372.1:0-9376 GCA_043753755.1 Rhizobacter sp. | reverse complement strand
CGCACTGCCGCGATCACGCTCTCGGCCACGCGGCGCGCGTCGGCGGGCACATCGCGCTGCGCGTAATCAGCGAGCTTGGCCGGCATCGCAGGCGCTAGCGATGACGCGCCCAGAGCGGGATAGAACTGCGGTGCATTCGAGGCGTCGACGAAGCGGGCGACTCGCGCGCGGTTGGCGAGCGCAAAGTCGAACGCGAGATCGGGGTGCAGACGCGCCACCCCCGCAATCATCGCGCCGCTGTTGGTCGCGCCGGGTTGGTCGCTCAACGCCAGGTCGAGCGCGCGGCGTGCGAGTGCCGGGTCTTCGGCCGACGAGAGCAAGGCATAGAGGCGGTCTTTGACCAGCGGCGTTTTCTCGGCACGCGCGCTCAGGCGCAGCGCCTCCCACGCGGCGGCGTCGGCATGGCGCGCGACCACGCCCAAAACCGTCTGGCGCAATTCGGCCGGCACCAGACTCGCATCGTTGGCCTGTTGCGTGTTGCGGCGCTGTGCCTCGGCGATCGTGGCCTCGTCGCCTAGCGCACTCAAGGTTTCGATCAAGCGGGCGCGCAGGTTGATCGTCGGCGTGGGCTCGCCGGCTTTCGGCTGCCAGCCCACACGCACGAAGACGGGCGCCAGCCGCGAGACGGCAAAGCGGCGCCACACGGCCTGCCGCGACGGGTCGGCGCGGTACAGGTCGTCGACGTGACCGAAGCGCTCGGCGATGTCGCCCCAAACCTGCGGGTCGGCCTCGAGCGGCGTGCGTGACACCAACTCGAGCGCATCGGTCACCGGCGCCAAGCCGGCGAGGCCGAGCGCCCAGGTGTCGTCCAGCACGCCGAGCTGATCGATCGGCTCGAACACCGGCCACTCTGCGCGAATCTGTGCCTGCTGCGCGGCCGCGTACAGCGTGCGGTAGTAGCCGCTCTGCCCGGCGTTGACGACGAGTGCGCGGCAACCCGGCACGCGCATCGAAGTGCTGGTGCCGCTGTTCGAAATTAACTCGCGCACCTCGGCGCCGCCCAGCGTGCGAGCGATCACCGGCACGCGCCAGGCCAGCGGTTTTTTGTCGGCCCGGTCGATGCTGAATTCAGCCTGGCGCAGCTGCAGCAGCGTGGTGTCGCCGTCGCACGTGCTCGATTCGACACGCACCAGCGGGACGCCCGGCTGCAGCGTGAAGTCGTGTGCGATCGCAGTCACGGGCTGGCCGGCGGCGGCGTCCATCTCGGCCCAGAGGTCGTCGCTCACCGTGCTGCCGTAAGCGTGCTTCTTCATGTAGCGGCGCACGCCGTCGCGCCATGCATCGGCGCCCACGTAAGCCTCGAGCATGCCGATCACGGCCTGGCCCTTCAAGTAGGTGATGTTGTCGAAGGCCTGGTTTGCCTGGCCGACGGTCTCGATGTGCTGCACCACCGGATGGGTGGTCTGCAGCGCGTCGAGTCGCATCGCGAAGCTGCGGTTGCCGACCTCACCCAGCGCGGTTGCCCACTCGGGGTGCAGACGTTGCATGGTGCGCGCGGTCATCCACGAAGCAAAGCCTTCGTTGAGCCAGAGGTCGTCCCACCAGGCCATCGTGACGAGGTTGCCGAACCACTGATGCGCGATCTCGTGCGCTGCCGTCCCGAACACAGTCTCGCGCTCGGCTTGTGTGGTGATCGAAGGGTCGATCAGCATCGCGTGCTCGAAGCTGTAGATCGCGCCCCAATTCTCCATCGCGCCGAAAAACGGGCTGCGGCCAGGCGAGGCGATGTTGTCGAGCTTGGGCAGCAGGTAGGGCACACCGAAATAGTCGTTGTACTCGCGCAGCAGCAATGCTGACGAGTCGAGCGCGAACTGCGCCTGCGCGACCGCGCCGCGCCGCGTGACCACGCCGAGCTCGGTCGCGCCCTCGCGCACGGTGGCGCGTTCGAAGTCGCCGAGGCCGAAGAACAGCAGGTAGGTCGACATCGACGGCGACTTTTCGAACTGCACGCGCTGGAGCTTCTTGCCGATCGGCGTGATCGACGTCGCCGGCATGTTGCTCACCGCCATCTGCCCGCTGGGCACGGTGGCGCTGAGCGTAAAGGTGGCCTTGTAGACCGGCTCGTCCCACGAGGGGATGAAGCGGCGCGCGTCGGAGTTTTCGAACTGCGTGTAGAGCGCGCGCTGCTGGCCGGCGGCAGTGGCGTAGTCGATCGCGAAAAGACCGTTCGGCTGCCTGCCGATGCGGCCGGCATACGTGATCGACAAGCGGTAGCGGCCCGCAACGACAGGGCTCGCAAAGCCGAAGCTCGCCGTTTGCGCTGCGGCATCGGTGGTGATGCGGGTTGCCTTGCGCGCGGCCGATGTGTCTTGCGCTGGGGCTTCTAGAGCTGCGAGCCGCGCCGATTTGAATTCAAGGTCGAGTGCGTTCAGCGTGAGGCGACGGGTGGGCTCGCGCACATCGATCGTGATGTCGACCTGACCCTCGAAACTCAGGCGTGCGGCATGCGGCACGATGCGAACGTCATAGTGCAGCGGCTGTACGCCGCGCGGCAGTTGGGTCGTCACCAGCCCGGCTGCGGCGAGCGCGAACGGCGTCGATGCGGCACCAAAGAAGAGGACGACGAGCGAAGCCAGCGAACGCAAGCGCATGAGCGAACTTTCAAGTGGTGCGACGCGGCTCCGGCTCTCGACCTTCAGGCTGAAGAGAGGTTGCCACGAGGCTGGCCCGGCAACGCGCCGGGCGGCGAAGCGCGCATTTTGCAGTGTCGATGTGGCCGGCGTTGCGCCTCAGCCTGTCGTTCGAACGAGGGCCAAGCCCTTGAGGTATTCGCCTTCGGGAAAGGCCAGCGTCATCGGGTGATCGGGCGCGGCCGCGAGCCGCGCATGCACGCGCGCGTCGACGCCGGCATCGATGCCAGCGCCAGCGACGATCTTGTGAAACAGATCGGCACTGATGCCGCCCGAGCACGAGAAGGTGAACAACGTGCCGCCCGGCCGCAGCAGCATCAGCGCCAGGCGGTTGATGTCTTTGTAGGCACGCGCCGCTCGCTCGGCGTGGGCCGCGGTGGGGGCGAACTTGGGCGGGTCGAGCACGATCGCGTCGAAGCGCTCGCCGCGTTCGAGGTACTCGCGTAGGCTGCGGTTGACGTCGGCATCTTGCGTGCGATGGTGCGCAGCGACCAAGCCGTTGAGGGCCACGTGCGCCTCGGCTTGTGCGAGCGCCGGGCCTGACGAATCGACGCTGACGACGTCGGTCGCGCCGCCCGCGAGCGCGGCCACGCTGAAGCCGCCGGTGTAGCAAAAGCAGTTGAGCACGCGCTGGTAGCCGAACTGCCGCACGGTTTCGGCGAAGAGCCGGCGGTTGTCGCGCTGGTCGAGATAGAAGCCGGTCTTGTGGCCGTGGGCCAGGTCGACCTCGAAGCGCCAGCCGTGTTCATGGATGGCGCAGGTCGCCTCGCCTTCGCCGATGAGCCAGCCGGTGCGGGCAGTCAGGCCTTCGAGGCCGCGCACGCTGGCGTCGCTGCGTTCGTACAGGCGGCTCGCACCGCTGGCTTGCAGCAGCAGCGGGCCGATCACCGCGCGCCAGCGTTCCGCGGCAGCCGAAAGAATCTGCACGCAAAGCGTGTCGCCGTAGCGGTCGACGATCAAGCCCGGCAGGCCGTCGGCCTCGCCGTGAATCAGGCGCACGCCGCCGCTCTCGATCTTCATCGAAGCCCGAGCGGCAATGGCCTGCGCGATGCGCCGCGCGAAGAAGGCCGCGTCGATGCGCTCGGCCTCGATGAAGCTCCACGCCCGCAGCCGGATCATCGAGGCCGGGCTGTACGCCGCCCACGCCAGGAAGCGGCCGTCGTGCGACTCCACTCGCACGGTCTCGCCGCTGTCGGCCTTGCCGCTGGCGATGCTCGACTCGAACACCCAGGGGTGGTGCCGCAGCAGCGAGCGCTCGCGGCCTTCGCGAAGGGTGATGACTTTCATGGACTTTGGTGTGGTGGATGCGATCCGGGCTCACCCACGCCGCTTGGCCCGGGGGTGCGCGGCGTCGTAGACCTTCGAGAGGTGGCCGAAGTCGAGTTGCGTATAGACCTGCGTGGTCGAGATGTTGGCGTGGCCCAGCAGCTCTTGCACTGCCCGCAGGTCGCCGCTCGACTGCAGCAGGTGGCTCGCGAACGAGTGCCGCAGCATGTGCGGGTGCACGTGGGTCGGCAGCCCGGCGACGAGCGCGCGGCGCTTCAGCCGCGCACGCACGCCGCCCGCGGCCAGCCTCGCACCGCGCGGGCCGACCAGCAGTGCGGGCTCGCTCTCGTGCGCGAGTTGCGGGCGCAGCGCGAGCCATTCACGCACGGCCTTCAAAGCGTTGGCGCCAACCGGCACGCTGCGCCGTTTGCTGCCTTTGCCGAGCACGTGCGCGCTGGCGTCGGCGAGGTCGATCCAACCGCCACCGCCGGGCCGCAGATCGAGGCCGACCAGCTCACCGACCCGCAACCCGCAGCCGTAGAGCAGCTCGACGATGCATTGGTCGCGCGCGGCGATCGCCGGCGTGTCGGCGGTGGCGGCATCGCCTTGCGACGGCGCATCGGCCAGCGCCATCGCCAGGTCGACCGAGAGCGCTTTCGGCAAGGGCTTAGCGGCCTTGGGAGCGCGCACGCCATCGACCGGATTCAGCGCGACCCGACCGTCCCGGCCCAGCCCTCGATAGAAGCCGCGCCAGGCCGACAGCAGCAGCGCGATGCTGCGCGGCCCCAGGCCCTGGCCGTGCAACGCGGCGGCCCAGCGGCGCACGTGATGAACCTGTACACGGCGCAGGGGCAGCGCTTGCGCCTCGGCAAACGCCTGCAGCCGGACAAAAGCATCGCGGTAGAGCGCGAGCGTGCGCAGCGCAACGCGGCGCTCGACTTCGAGATGGATGAGATGCCGTTGCAGGTCGGCATCGAGTGACGCTAGCGCGGCAGCCGCGTGCAGGGCGGGCGCCTGGGCATCAGCCATGCGAGGCAGCTTTCACCCGTAACCTGTCAGCCGCGTGCCGGCAGCAAGCGCGTGAGTGCGGCGCCGGCGATCTCGCCGATGCGCGCCAAAAAATCGGTGCCCATGTCGGCGGTGTAGCGGGTCGGGTCGGACGAGGCCAGCACCAACAGGCCGAAGGCCGGCGCTGGCGAGCCATCGGCCGGGGTCGATGCGAAGGTTTCGGCCCGCAGCGGGATCATCGCCATCGACTTCGCGCCTTGCGGCTCCCCCAGCCATTGCGTCGCCTCGAAGCCCGAGTTGACGCCGCAGTACGGCAGGCTAAGGCTGCCCGCGAACAGCGCGATGTCGTCGCCGACCGGCTGCGCGAAATCGTGTGCCGCGAACGCAGCCGCAGCGCCCCAGATGCGAACCCCTGCCTGCGGAACCATGAACTGGTGCATCAACTCGCGCACCAGCGTGGCCGGCAGCTCTGCCGGCTGCGCCACAAGCATCAAGGTGCGGGTCCAGCGGTGCAGGCGATCGGCGATCGAGACGTTGTCTTGACCGTAGCGAATCATCTCGATAATCTTGCCCTCTAGCCCTTTGATCTTGTCGCGCAGCATTTCCATCTGGCGCTCTTGCAGCGAGACCGCCCGCTGGCCGTGCGGGCTGGTGAGCTGGATGCTGCCGAGCAGCTCGGCATGCCGCTCGAAAAAGCCCGGCGTGTTCGCCAGGTAGTTTGCAATCTCGGTCTCGGTGATGCCTTGCACGCCGCTGCTCATCGGTGGCCTCTCGTGGTTTGAGTGTTCACAGTTCGATCTCTCCTTCGAAGACGGTCTCGGCGGGCCCGGTCATCAGCACGTGATGACCGGCGCCCCGCCACTCGATCGTGAGCTGCCCGCCGCGGGTGGCTACATCGACCCGGTCGTCGAGCAGGCCCATGCGAATGCCGGCAACGACGGCCGCGCAGGCCCCGGTGCCGCAGGCGAGCGTCTCGCCGGCATCGCGCTCGTGCACTCGCAGCCGAATGTGCGAGCGGCTCACGACCTGCATGAAGCCCACATTAACGCGCCGCGAAAAGCGCGCATGGTGTTCGACCAGTGGCCCGAGCACCGCGACCGGCGCGGCATCGACATCGGCCACGACCTGAACCGCGTGCGGGTTGCCCATCGACAGCACCGCGAGTCGTGTCGCGCTTCTATCGATCTCGACCGGCCACACCGCGAATCCGTTCACTTCGTGCGGCAGCAGTGCGCTCGCATCGAAGGGCACGCGCGCCAGATCGAACACCGGCGCGTTCATGTCGACCGTGACACGGCCGTCGTCTTGCAGCTGCAACTCGAGCGTGTTGTTGACGGTTTGAACGCGCAGCCGGCGCTTGGCGCTCAAGCCGCGATCGACCACGAAGCGCACGAAGCAGCGCGCTCCGTTGCCGCAATGTTCGACCTCGTCGCCGCTCGCGCCGTTGAAGATGCGGTAGCCGAAATCGATGCCCGCGTGTGGGCTGGGCAAGACCATCAGGACCTGATCGGCGCCGACGCCGAAGCGTCGGTCGCCGAGCTTTTTGACCTGCGCCGGCGTGAGTTCGATGCGCTCGCGGGTGCCGTCGAGCACGACGAAGTCGTTGCCCGCGCCCTGCATCTTGGTGAACTTCAATCGCATCGACGGATTATCGCCGCGTGCTCTGCCCGCAGGCGCTCGATGCGGCCGCTCAATACAGCGGCGCGTCGCCCGGTGGCCGGGTCTTGAAGCGCTTGTGCACCCAGAGGTATTGCGCGGGCAGGCGGCGGATCTCGGTCTCGATCCATGCGTTCATCGCCGCGGTGTCTGCCACCGCATCGTCGGACGGAAAGTCGCGCCACGGCGGCATGAACCTGACCCGGTAGCCGGCGCCGCCCGGCAGCGTCTCGGCGATCACCGGCTGCACCACCATGTCGAGTGCGCGGGCCAGCCGCGAGGGCGCGAGCAGCGTTGCGGCCGGGACGCCGAAGAAGGGCACGAAGGCGGCATCGCGTTCACCGAAATCCATGTCGGGCAAATTGAAGAACGCATCGCCACGGCGGATCGCACGAAACAGCGCCTTGCCCGAGGCGTCACGCGGAAAGATCTCGGCGTTGCCCAGCCGCAGGCGCCCGCGGCGAATCGCGGCGTCCATCACCGGATCGCTTTGTTCCTGATAGATCGAGATGCCCTTGCGCTTTTGAAACAGCAGCACCGCCGCGCCGGCCACGTCGAGTGCCATGAAGTGCGGCACCAGCCACATTACCGGCCGTTCGCTTCGTTCGGCGAGCAGCACGTCGCCCTCGACATGAATCAGCCGTTTCAAACGTGCCGGCGAGGCATACCAGAGCAGGCTGCGCTCGAGCAGGCTGCGGCCCAGCCACGCGAAGTGCTCACGTGCGAGCGCGGCGTGCTCTGCCGATGTCTGCTCGGGAAAGCAGAGCGCGATGTTGCGCAGCGCAATGCGCCGCCGGTTGAGTGCCAACGCGTGCAGCAGGCCACCGAGGCCGCGGCCGAGAGCGGCCAGCAGGCCGAGCGGAAGCCAATGCAGCACCCACAGCACCGCGAGGAGAATTCGCGCGCCCAAGCTCCCTCCTTCTTGTTGTTTTGGCCGGGGTCAGGCCGCGGGTTTCGTCGGCTCGGTTGCGCGCGGCGTCTTGTAGCGGTTGTAGCCCCAGAGGTATTGCTGCGGGCATTGGCGAATCAATCGCTCCATCGCCCGGTTGATGACCGCGGCGGATTCTGCCTGAGCCGGATCGCTGGCCGGCAAGGCTTCGTCGAGTGCGCTGACATGCACCGTAAAGCCCGCGCCGCGCGGCAAACGTTCGCCCCAGATCAGCAGCGGCGTGGCGCCGGTCTGTTGAACGAGCCGCGCCGCCAGCGTCATCGTGTAGGCCGGTTTACCGAAGAACGGCACCCACACGCCCATGCCCCCGGGCGGCACCTGATCGGGCAAGAGGCCAACGCTCTCGCCGCGGCGCAGCGCACGCATCATCTGACGCACGCCGGCGAGCGTGGCCGGCGCCGTGGCGACACCCGGGCGGGCGCGCGACTGGTCCATCACCTCGCGGAGTGCCGGTTGGCGGGCGGGTCGGTAGAGCACCGTGATCGGGCCGTGACGGGCCGCGAATTCTTGCGCCACCGCCTGCGCGGTGACTTCGAAACTGCCCATGTGAGGCGTCAGGAGCACGAGGCCACGCCGCGATTGCAATGCCGCTTCGATCAGCTCGCGGCCGTGCCATCGCAACACCGGGCCGATCGGTACGTCAGCAGGGCGCAGCCACAGCAGCGGCGCCTCGGCGACCATCCGGCCGGCGGCGGCGATCGCGGGCCGCGCCTGGGCCCGCGAAACACCGGCCTGGCGAGCGTTTTCATCGAAGCGCCGACGGTACGAAGGCGAGGCGGCATACGTGAGCCAGCCGAGTGCGGCTCCCAGCGCATGCAGAAACCACAGCGGCCGGTGGGCCAGCCAGCGGAAGAGCGTCGACATCTTCTTATAATTCCGGACATCGCCGAGTTATCTGAACTACTTGCGGGGCGATTCATAAATTCTGCTAAAGCGTTCGCCGCTCCTCCAGAATTTTTGGCCGGCAACGCAAGCCCGCAACCACTGGAGTTTAAGAGTGTCGAACGACTTCCTTTTCACATCTGAATCTGTCTCTGAAGGCCACCCCGACAAGGTCGCCGATCAAATTTCAGACGCCATCCTCGATGCCATCTTTGCCCAAGACCCGCTCTCTCGCGTCGCTGCCGAGACCTTGACCAACACCGGCTTGGTCGTGCTCGCCGGCGAGATCACCACCAACGCGCACGTCGACTACATCCAGGTCGCGCGCGACACCATCAAGCGCATCGGTTACGACAACACCGAGTACGGTATCGACCACAAAGGCTGCGCCGTGATGGTCTGCTACGACAAGCAGAGCAACGACATCGCGCAAGGCGTCGACCACGCCAGCGACGATCACCTCAACACCGGCGCCGGCGACCAGGGCCTGATGTTCGGTTACGCCTGCGACGAAACGCCCGAGCTGATGCCCGCGCCGATCTACTACGCGCATCGGCTGGTCGAGCGCCAGGCGCAATTGCGCAAAGACGGCCGTCTGCCGTTCCTGCGGCCCGACGCGAAGAGCCAGGTCACGATGCGCTACGTCGACGGCAAGCCGCATTCGATCGACACGGTGGTGCTCTCGAGCCAACACAGTCCCGACCAAAGCGAGACGCCGAAGAAAATGAAGGCGTCGTTCATCGAGGCCGTGATCGAAGAGATCATCAAGCCGGTGCTGCCCAAGGAATGGTTGAAAGACACCAAATACCTCATCAACCCGACCGGCCGTTTCGTCATCGGCGGCCCGCAAGGCGACTGCGGGCTGACCGGCCGCAAGATCATCGTCGACACCTACGGCGGCGCCTGCCCGCACGGCGGCGGCGCATTCAGCGGCAAAGACCCGAGCAAGGTCGACCGCTCGGCCGCCTACGCGGCGCGTTATGTC
>JAYUWC010000371.1:0-3083 GCA_043753755.1 Rhizobacter sp. | reverse complement strand
CGCGTGCAGTGGCTGGCTGCCGACCTTGCCGACCCAGTGGCCGCGCAGTCGCTGATCGGCGAGGTCGAGCAGCGCTTCGGTGCTGTCGATGCGCTGGTCAACAACGCCGGCATCGGCACCTGGAAGCCGCTTGTCGAATGGTCGGCCGACGAGGTCATCATGTGCACGCAGCTGAACCTGCTCGCACCCATGTTGCTGGCGCGCGCGGCGCTGCCGGGCATGCTGTCTCGGCGCTGCGGCTACATCGTCAACATCGCCTCCGACCTCGCACGGCGGCCCTTGGCCAAGATGGCGCCTTACGTGGCGAGCAAGCACGGCCTGCTCGGCTTTTCGGCGTCGCTGTTGCGCGAGGTCAAGGGCGGCGGCGTGAAGGTCAGCGCGGTACTGCCCGGCATCATCGATACCGCCTTCAACGGTGCCCAGGAGGGCAGCAAGGATGACACCTGGGCAATGCGGCCCGATGCCCTGCCTGAAAATGTGGTGATCGACGAGTTGACGATCCACCCGTTGCACCAGGAGTTCTGAGACCATGCCGGCCTTCAATCCGCCTCGTTTGTTGGCCGACATCGGCGGCACCTTTGCCCGATTCGCGCTCGAAACCGGCACCGGCCAGTTCGATCACGCGGCGTCGCTGCGGTGCGCCGACCACGCCGACTTTCACGCGGCGGTAAGCGCCTATCTGCACAGCGTGCCCGAGGGGCGCATCGCCCACGCAGCCATTGCCATCGCCAACCCGGTGGCCGGCGACGCGGTGCGCATGACCAACTACCACTGGCAGTTTTCGATCGAGCAGATGCGGGCGCGCCTCGGCTTCGACACGCTGGTGGTCGTCAACGACTTCACTGCGCTCGCGATGTCGTTGCCGCGGCTGCGCGTCGAAGACAGGCGCCAGGTCGGCGGCGGCGAAAGCCGGCCGAAGAGCGTGGTCGGGTTGATCGGCGCGGGCAGCGGTCTCGGTGTCTCGGGGCTGATCCCGGCCGACGACGGCTGGGTCGCACTCGGCACGGAAGGCGGCCACACCAGCTTTTCGCCACATGACGAGCGCGAGCTGGCAATCCTGCGCTATGCATGGCGACGCTACCCGCACGTGTCGTTCGAGCGCTTGTTGTCGGGCCCCGGTATCGCCTTGATTCACGCCGCGCTGGCCGATCGTGACGGTGCACCGGCCGAGGCATTGGCTGCGCCCGAGATCACGCGGCGGGCACTCGCCGGCAGCGACCCGCGCTGCGTCGAAACGCTCGACGCGTTCTGCGCGGTCCTCGGCACCGCGGCCGCCAACCTCGCGGTAACGCAAGGCGCCTTCGGGGGCGTCTACATCGGCGGCGGCATCGTGCCGCGACTAGGCGCTTACTTCGACCGCTCGCCGTTTCGCGCCCGCTTCGAAGACAAAGGCCGCTTCAGCGACTATTGCAAAGGCATACCGACCTTCGTGATCACGGCCGAGCAGGCGACTTTCGTCGGCGTCTCGGCCATCTTGTCGCAACAGGTGCGCGGGCTCGCAACAGCGCAGGGTTCGGCCTTGCTCGGGCAAATTCAACGCACCCGCGGCAGCCTCTCGCCGGCCGAGAAACGAGTCGCCGATCACGTGCTCGCCCACCCGCGCTCGGTGATGAGCGACCCGATCGCGCAGATTGCCGTTGCTGCCGATGTGAGCCAGCCGACCGTGATCCGCTTCTGCCGCTCGCTGGGCTGCGCGGGCCTGTCCGACTTCAAACTTCGGCTGGCGTCTGGCCTTACCGGCACCGTGCCGCCTACCCACACGCAGGTCACCGGCGACGACACCACGGTCGAGATGGGCGTGAAGGTGCTCGCGAACACCGCGTCGGCGATCCTGCAGGTGCGCGACCGCCTGAGCCGCGACACCATCGATCGCGCGATCGACCTGTTGGTCGCGGCGGATCGCACCGAGTTTTATGGTGTCGGCCAATACGGCGTGGTCGCCGAAGACGCGCAGTTCAAGTTCTTGCGCCTCGGTCTGGCCAGTGTGGCGTGCACCGACACGCGCCTCCAACAGCTCTCGGCCAGCGTGCTGCGGCCAGGCGTGGTGGCTGTGCTGATCAGCAGCTCGGGCAAGCTGCCCGAATTGATCGCGGTTGCCGAAACGGCGCGGGCGCGCGGCGCCAAGGTGCTCGCGATCACTGCCGCGCAATCGCCGCTTGCGCGCAAGGCCGACGTGGCGCTGGTGGTCGATCCGGTCGAAGACGTGAACACACAGCTGCCGATGATCGGCCGCATTCTTTACTTGTTGATGATCGACATTCTTGCGGTCGGCGTCGCAATGCGGCGCGGCACGCGCAGTGCAGCCGCTCTGGCAGCGCTCGACGATGTCGATTTCATGCCACCCGGAAGCAGTGAATCAAGCCTGCGTAACGCCGCCGAACTCGCCCACCTCACGACCCACAGCCGCGACGCGGCTTGAAGGCGCTGCGACCGGCGTCGCGCTGACACTGAAGGTTGGCGTCGACATCAAAACGCGATGCCGCCGGGCCACGCGTGAGATTCGTTGCGGCCGTCACGGGCCGCGGTTCGGTTCAGCGGCTCGTTGGTTGACCTGCCGAGGTGGTCGTCCATCGACGCTTCGCCAGGGACGACAGCGCCGCTCTTGACCGGCGGCTTGTCGAGTGGACGGCAGATGCGGCTGCCGAGCTGCGCGAGACGCTCAGAGCCGGCGATAGCCGCGAGCACGGCCTCGGGATTCATCATCAACGCGAACGGATTGGACTCGAGGGGGGCAGCTGTCATGGCGATCCTGGTGGTGAACGGATGCGAGTGACTGTACGGGTGAGGGCCTTGTCGGCGCAGTCGTCGCCGCGCCAAAGGCCGCGTCAGGCGCGCCCCTACACGTCGCGTCAGGCAAGCGGCGGCAGACCGCTCAGGGCGTGACTTTTTGCAGGCGCGCGACCAAGGGCTCACGGCCTGAGCGTCTGGCGAAATCGAGCGCTTGCAGACCTTGCTGATTGCGGCGCACCGGATCGGCGCCTCTGGCCAGCAGCAGCACGGCACTGTCTTCGCTGCCGTATTGCGCGGCCATCATCAGCGGCGTGGTCTCGTTGGGCGAAAGCGCGTCGACCGCCGCCCCGCGC
>JAYUWC010000370.1:0-9407 GCA_043753755.1 Rhizobacter sp. | reverse complement strand
GGTGTCGATCTGCTTGTAGCGGGCCATCGCGGTCAACCGGTCGTTGCAATGCATCTGCCTTGCAATCGCTGTGCCTCGTCGGCAGACTGCAGAGATGGATTTTCTACAGCCTCGTTAGGCGCCTAGGCGAGCTTGTCGCTCCGCGTTCCAGAAGGGAGACGATGTTGAAGACGAGCGGATTGCTAGGCGGAACAAGCTGGCCCTCGACAATCGAGTACTGCCGAACTTTGAATGAGTTTGCCCAAGAAACGCTAGGGGGGTTTCATTCCGCCAACCTACTGCTTCGCAGCATCGACTACCACGACATAAAGAGCCGGTACTACGACCGATGGGCCGAAATCCCCGCTCTTCTGGAGCGCGAAATCAAAGCGTTTGTCGCGCTCGGGCCAGACTGCCTCGTTATCTGCAACAACACGCTCCACAAGGCCTTCGACTCTATCGAAGCGGGGCTCGCACTGCATATTCCAGTGTTCCACATCGTGGAGGCCACCGGTAGGGCAGCCCGGTCCAAACACATGCGGCGCTTACTCCTGCTGGGCACAAAGTACACGATGGAGGACGGCTTCTACCACCGGGGGCTCGAGCAATTTGGGCTCCAGGTCGAAACACCAGTTGAAGAAGACCGGGTTCAAATTCAACATATCCAGTCCCAGTTGGCCAGAGGCGTCATGACAGAAGACTTTCGAAGCTTCTTGACTGCGCTAATCGAGTGGCACTCGGGGTCAGTTGATGCCGTTGTGTTGGCGTGCACGGAACTGCTTTTGGCCCTACGCCAGAAGGACAGCGTGATCCCCATTCTTAACCCGACCGAACTACAGTGCAGAGAGGCGTTTGAGTTTGCAACGGGTTTCGCTGCGGCATAGCAATCCAAATGCATCGAGGCCGAAGCATGAATGCGCCTAAGCCTTAACAGGGACTTTCGAAGCAATCAACGCCAGACACTCCCGGTTCGGAAAGTGAGCTCGGGCGCAATGCCCGACACAGTCGCTATCCGCGACACTCGGCGAAGATCGCTTCGATCTGAGCGCCAGCTTGCTCCGACAGGTCGATGAACACGAACCCGGCGTACGTTGCCTTTTCGAGATCGACCGAATGCATCCATACGTTGCGCGCAGTCACGTGGATCGGGCTGCGGTTTTCTCCATCCATGCGGATATCGATGCGCATGTCGTAGGTGCCGCGACGCGGCAAGGTGCGGTCCAACTTCATTCGCACACCGCCGAGACTGATGTCCTGAATCTCGCCGAGCAGCATCCCGTCGCCGGAATTGACGGCACGCAGGTGCGACTGGTCGGCATGTCTTTCATAGGCGCGACGGTCTTCCACCGGCCAATCCTCGACGGGCTTTGAGGTGCCGTTGCTGCTTTGATTACCGGACATCACCGCACTCCTTCACTTTCGTTCTTCTCGGAAGCTGCGAACTGCTCCCATCGGATGATTCGCTGGACCTAGCGACATCTCACGTTTAATCACCTTTGCCACGAGGTTCATATCGGCTGCATTTCTCGTTTCTGAATTGGCAACTTACGAAGTTCCGCACGGGGGATGGGTTTTGTCGCAATAGGCCGGCATCGCTACGGTGGATTGTCCTTTGCGAGCGTTTTGGTGAGCAATTCTCGAAGACTGCTGGACCGACGCGTTTGTCACACCCCGGACGCCAGAAAAAGTTTACGGACGAGCGGCTGAACCATCACCGGTTCCAGACGTTGGACCAGGCACGCCCGCTGGCTGCGGCGGCAGCAACGTCGGCGGTTCGGTCTTGGGGTCGACGAAGTCGGAGTCGGCGGCGAGGTAGCGCTGCAGCAGCATGAAGAAGCGGTCGTAAAACGGGCCCGAGGTGATGGTCTCGCTCGCCACTTTCACCATCGCGTCGTCGCTCGACGAAAACGGCAGCGAGAGCGAGCCGATCGGCCCGACACCTACTGTTGCCGAGTTGCTGCTCTTCTTCAGCGCGTAACGGTCTTGTAGCGCATTGACGAAGGCGATCGTCTTCTTGCCGCCGCGTCCGTCGGGCGCGCAAGTGGCGCTGAACTCGATCTCGACGTGCGTGGCCGCTTCGGGCTGAAAGTTCTTACGGCCTTTGACCTGCTCGGCCTCGGCCAAGACGATCACGAAGCCCTGGCTCAGCAGCGCACGCCGGGCGGCCTCGCAGGTGTAGGCCGGCGGCGTTGCGAAGCTGCGCGAGTGCGTGGTGGTCGAGCCGAAGGCCTCGGTTTCGGCCTTCGCGCGCTCGCCGCTGCCCGAGGCACAGGCCGCGAGCAGCACGGTAATGCCTGCCGCCGCGATCGGCGTCAGGCATTGCACACGGCGGGTCATCCTCATGCGCCTACGGTCGAGGCCGCGTCGGTGAACTCCTCGATCTGGTCGAAGTTCAGGTACTGGTAGACCTTGTCGCTCGCCGCGGTGAGCACGCCCATGTCGAGCATGTACTCAGCGCGGGTCGGAATGCGGCCGAGCTTGGCGCAAATGGCTGCGAGTTCGGCCGAACCGAGGTAGACGTTGCTGTTTTTGCCCAGCCGGTTCGGGAAGTTGCGGGTGCTGGTGCTGAACACCGTGGCCCCTTCTTTGACCTGCGCCTGGTTGCCCATGCAAAGGCTGCAGCCGGGCATCTCCATGCGTGCGCCGGCACTGCCGAGCACGCCGTAATGGCCTTCGTCGCTGAGCTTCTTGGCGTCCATCTTGGTCGGTGGCGCGACCCACAACTTGACCGGGATATCGCGCTTGCCTTCGAGCAGTTTCGAGGCCGCGCGAAAGTGGCCGATATTGGTCATGCACGAGCCGATGAACACTTCGTCGATCTTGGCGCCGGCCACCTCGCTCAAGGTCTTGACGTCGTCGGGGTCGTTCGGGCAGGCGACGATGGGCTCCATGATCTCGGCCAGATCGATCTCGATCACGGCGGCGTAGTCGGCGTCGGCATCGCCTTCGAGCAATTGCGGATTCGCGAGCCAGGCTTCTTGCGCCTTGATGCGGCGCTCGAGCGAGCGGGCGTCGGCATAGCCGTTGGCGATCATCCACTTCATCATCGTGATGTTGGAGTTGATGTACTCGGCAATCGGCGCCGGGTTGAGGTGCACCGTGCAACCGGCGGCGCTGCGCTCGGCCGAGGCATCGCTCAATTCGAATGCCTGCTCGACCTTCAAATCGGGCAGGCCCTCGATCTCGAGAATGCGACCGCTGAAGATGTTTTTCTTGCCCTGCTTGGCCACTGTGAGCAGCCCTTGCTTGATCGCATAGAGCGGGACCGCGTTGACCAGATCGCGCAGCGTCACGCCGCGCTTGGCGGCGTCAGCCATCGTGCCCTTAAAACGCACCAGCACGCTCTCGGGCATGTCGAGCGGCATCACACCGGTGGCTGCTGCAAACGCGACCAACCCCGAGCCCGCGGGGAAGCTGATGCCGATCGGGAAGCGGGTGTGCGAGTCGCCGCCGGTGCCCACGGTGTCGGGCAACAGGAGGCGGTTGAGCCAAGAATGGATCACGCCGTCGCCCGGCCGCAGCGAGATGCCGCCGCGGGTGCTGATGAAGTCGGGCAGCTCGTGATGCATCTTCACGTCGACCGGCTTCGGATAGGCCGCGGTGTGACAGAACGACTGCATCACCAGGTCGGCGCTGAAGCCGAGGCAGGCGAGGTCTTTCAACTCGTCGCGGGTCATCGGGCCGGTGGTGTCTTGCGAACCGACGCTGGTCATGCGCGGCTCGCAATAGGTGCCGGGGCGCACGCCTTGTTGCACGCCGTCGACAACAGGCAGGCCGCATGCCTTGCCGACCATCTTTTGGCCGAGGCTGAAACCGCGCAGGGTGTCGGCCGGGTTCTGCGGCAGGCGAAAGAGGGTGCTCGTCGGCAGGCCCAGCGCCTCGCGAGCCTTCGCCGTCAAGCCGCGGCCGATGATGAGCGGGATGCGGCCGCCGGCGCGCACCTCGTCGAACAGCACTTCGCTCTTCACCGTGAACTCGGCGATGACCTTGCCGTCTTTCAGCGCCTTGCCTTCATAGGGGCGCAGCTCGACCACATCGCCCATGTTCATTTGGCTCACGTCGAGCTCGATCGGCAGGGCGCCCGAGTCTTCCATCGTGTTGTAAAAAATTGGCGCGATCTTGGCTCCGAGGCAGACGCCGCCGAAACGCTTGTTCGGCACGAAGGGGATGTCTTCGCCGGTGAACCACAGCACCGAGTTGGTTGCGCTCTTGCGGCTCGAGCCGGTGCCGACCACGTCGCCCACATAGGCCACCAGGTTTCCCTTGGCGCGAAGTTGTTCGATGAACTTCACCGGGCCGCGTTTGCCGTCTTCTTCGGGCAAGGCACGGAGGTCGAGGCCGGGCCGCGCATTCTTGTGCATGGCGAGTGCATGCATCGGGATGTCGGGGCGGCTCCAGGCGTCGGGGGCGGGCGAGAGATCGTCGGTGTTGATCTCGCCGGAGACTTTGAAGATGGCGACCGTGATCGACCTCGGCACTTCGGGCCTTGAGGTGAACCACTCGGCGTCGGCCCAGCTTTGCAGCACCGACTTCGCATTCGCGTTGCCCTTTTCTGCCTTGGCCTGCACGTCGTGGAATTGGTCGAACATCAACAGCGTTTTCTTGAGCGCCTCGCCGGCAGCGGCGCCGGCGAAAACGTCGTCGAGCAGGTCAACGAGCGGGCCGATGTTGTAGCCGCCGAGCATGGTGCCCAACAGCTCGGTCGCGCGCAGCCGGCTGATCAGCGGCGACACCTCGGTGCCGTGGGCCACCGCCGCGAGGTAGCTCGCCTTGACCTTGGCTGCGTCATCAACGCCCGCGGGCACGCGGTGCGTGATCAGCTCGACCAGCGTCGCCCCTTCGTCCACCGGGGGCGCCTTGAGCAACTCGATCAGCGCTCCGGTTTGAGCGACCGACAAGGGCAGTGGCGGGATGCCGAGGGCGGCGCGTTCGGCAACGTGTTGACGGTAGGCTTGCAGCATGGCGGTCTTTCAGAGTTCGGGTAAAAACAGCGAACGGTCAGGCGGCTTTGGGCACGATGACTTTCAGGCCCTTGAAATAGTCGCGGAAGAAACCCGCGTCGCGGGTGATGAGGGCGCTGCATTGCAGCAAGGCGTGCGCGCCGACGATGAAGTCGGGGAAGGTTCGCCGCGGCCCCGGTTGGGCTTTTCCGCCGCGCACCCGCTCGTTGAACTTGCGTTGCATCTCGCCTGCGCGCACCGCAGCGCGTTGGTCGACCGGCGAGAAATGAACGCCCATTTCGTCGAGGGCGTCCATCACGTCGGCACCCGTGCCGAGGCCGGCGGTCACTTCGCTGATGACAACCTCGCACACCACGACCCGACCGCTGCCGAGCGCCAATCGTAGGCTCGCTTCGGCGGCGTCGGCGCGCGCGTCTTCAGCGAGCAGATCGATCAATACAGAGGAATCGACCGCGACCATCAAGGCTCGACCGGGTCACCCGGCGCGCGCCCTCTTAGCTCACACATGATGTCGTCGGTGGTGACGCCAGCGGGCAATTTGAAACGGCCCCGAGCACGCGAAATCGCATCGTCGACGCTCTTGCGCAAGATGATGCGGCCACCGTCGAGCTCGACCTTGAGTTGTGTGCCCTTGGTCAGGCCCAGCGCGTCGCGCACGGCTTTGGGCAAGGTGATCTGGCCGCGTTCGGCGACGGTTGCTTCCATGTTGTTGACCTCGGTCAAAGTATGCAAAAAGTATACATACCGAATCGAGCATACCTTGGCGGTTGACCCGCCTTGCATCGCAGTTATCGCGGCGTGGTCACTTCGCGGTGGGTGCGGTCTCGGTCGAAGCGGTCTCGGTCGAAGCGGTCTTGGCAGCCTTGGCCTCTTCGGCGAGTTCGCGCTGGCGCGGGCTGATGCACTCATCCACCACGCGGTGACCGGTCTTGACGTTGAGCAGCATCGACTTTTGCGCAACCTGCACCATCAGCGTTTCGCCGCTCACGTCTTCGAGGCGGATCGCACCGGTCGACGACAGCACCGGCTTCATCAGCCAGGCCGACTTGTCGTGCTTGACATCGACGTACGACGAGTACTTGCTGCTCTGCCCGATGTTGATCGTCTGCTTGAATTCGCAGTCGTAGACGCCGTAGTAAACGCGGCCGGCGGCGTCGACCTGATCGGGCGTGGCAGCGGCGGGTTCGACCGGCGCCGCGGCTTTGGCGGCTGGTTTCTTCGCGAGCTTGGTGGCCGTTTGTTTCTTCGCTGGTACGGTCTGCGCCGAGGCGCCGGGTACAGCGGCCGACAGAGACAAAGCGGCGGCGAGTGCCAGTGCAGAGGTCGAGTTCAAAGTAGGCATGGTGCAGGCCGAAAGATGAGGAACCGTGATTGTTGCGGGCCGGCATTGCGCGCAAGTTCGCAAATGAAACATTTGGCCGCGACCCGCGTCACGGCGTGAAAAAAAACCGATTTAAAAGCTGCGCCGGCAGGGGTTGGCCGGTGCGGTGGGCGCGCGCCAAAACTTGCCAAAAGTAGCGAAAGCTTGCCCGGTCGTGCAGGATGTGGCGGTGGCTGATCGGTGCCCACCCGGCGTCTTGCGCGGCGCAGACGATCTCGACCGCTTGCTCGAGTTCGGCAGCGGTCGGCGCGAACGCTTGGACGATCGGGCGGATCTGGTTCGGGTGGATGCTCCACATGCGGGTGTAGCCCAGCTCACGCGAGGCCCGCATGGCGGCTATGGCAATCGCCTTTGCATCGTTGAACTCGGAGACGACGCAGTGCGACGGCACCTTGGCGTGGCCGTGGCAGGCCGCGGCGATCGCTAGCTTGGCACGCAGCACCAGTAGGTGGCTGAACTGGCCTTCAACGCTCATGCCGGCCGCCGGGATCGCGCCGCGATGGGCCGATACGAAGTCCATGAGCCCGAACGAAATCGACTCGATGCGCGGGTGCGCCGCGATGCGCTCGACCTCGCGCAACGCGCCGTGGGTCTCGACGAGCACATGCATCGGTATCAGCCGCACGAGACCGTGCGCGCGCGCCTGTCGATCGATCTCGTCGCACGCGGCTTGCACTGCGTCGAAGTCGCGCGGTTTCGGCAGCATCAGGTATGCGAGCCGGCCGCCAGCGTGGCCGACCAACGTGGCCACGTCGTCCGCAAAGCTCGGGTGGTCGACCGGGTGAACGCGCGCGCCGACACGGTCGAACCGATTGGCCGCCGACAGGGCCAGCTCGGCCACCATCTGCGCATGTTCGGCTTCGCCGCCAACCGGTGCGCCGTCTTCGCAGTCGAGCGTCACATCGAACACCGGGCCGAGTTCGGCCTGCAGCGCGAGGCTTTTTCTCATGCGCGCCTCGACGCCGCTGTAGTGGTCGCAGACCGGCAACTCGGGGCCGCATTCGTCGGCGTCGAACAAGGCGTCGCGCGGGTGGGTCGGGGTTGAATTCATGGCGAGGTGCGAATCAGCGATCGGAAATGAAGAAGGGCCGGCTCACGCGAATGAGACGACCCCAACAGGTGGAAGCGCCGCGCGGTTTACAGCAGGTGCTTGACCCCGTCCTGCTCGTTTTGCAGTTCGACCAGCGTCAGGTTGATGCGCTCCTGGCTGAAGGCATCGATCGCGAGGCCCTCGACGATCTTGTACTTGCCGCCCTCAGTCGTGACGGGAAAGCCGAACATCACGTCTTTCGGGATGCCGTATTCACCGTTCGAGGGCACGCCCATCGTGACCCACTTGCCTTGCGTGCCGAGCGCCCAATCGCGCATGTGGTCGATCGCAGCATTGGCAGCCGAGGCGGCCGACGACACGCCACGCGCCGCGATGATCGCTGCGCCACGCTTGCCGACGGTCGGCAAAAAGGTGTCGGCGTTCCAGACCTCGTCGTCGATCATTCCCTTGACGCCTGCGCCGCCGATGGTCGCAAAGCGGTAGTCGGCATACATCGTCGGCGAGTGGTTGCCCCAGACCGCGAGCTTTTCGATGTCGGCAACGGCTTTGCCGGTCTTGGCGGCAATCTGGCTCAGTGCGCGGTTGTGGTCGAGCCGCAGCATCGCGGTGAAGTTTTCGCGCGGCAGGCCGGGGGCGCTCTTCATGGCGATGTAGGCATTGGTATTGGCCGGGTTGCCGACCACCAGCACCTTGACGTTGCGGCTGGCCACTTGGTCGAGCGCCTTGCCTTGCGCGGTGAAGATCTCGGCGTTGACGGCAAGCAACTCGGCGCGCTCCATGCCGGGGCCGCGCGGGCGCGAGCCGATGAGCAGTGCGTAGTCGACGTTGCTAAAGGCGGTCATCGGGTCGCCGTGCGCCTCGATGCTCGCGAGCAGCGGGAAGGCGCAGTCTTCGAGTTCCATGATGACGCCCTTGAGCGCAGCTTGGGGTTTCTCCATCGGCACTTCGAGCAAACTCAAAATCACGGGCTGGTCTTTGCCCAGCATTTCACCGGATGCGATGCGGAAAAGAACGGCATAACCGATCTGGCCGGCGGCACCGGTGACGGCAACGCGAACGGGTTTTTTGCTCATGCGACATCTCCGAGAAGGATGGTGAAAAAGATCATTTGTAAGTTTAGGCCAGTCTGTATGCGCCGGCCGCAGTACGACCCGTTCTTCGCCTCGCGCACATCTATTCTTATGTCTTCTATAAGACATAAATCAGCACAAAAATCGCGTTTTGCGGGGCGAGTTGTGCTGCAATCCAGGCATGTCCGTGACCTCATTACCAGCGTCTGCAGGAGCGGCCCTGGGCCCTGCTTTCAGTCCGCTCTATCAGCAGATCAAGGCGCTGATGACGCAGAGCCTGCAACGCGCCGAGTGGCGCCCGGGTGAGGCGATCCCGAGCGAGATGGAGCTGGCGGCGCGCTTTCGCGTCAGCCAGGGCACGGTGCGCAAGGCGATCGACGAACTGTCCGCCGAAAACCTGCTGGTGCGGCGTCAAGGCAAAGGCACGTTCGTTGCCACGCATGCCGAGGAGCGAGTTCAGTTTCGCTTCTTGCGGTTGATGCCCGACAACGGCGAACAGAGCGGCATGGCGCGGCACCTGATCGGCTGCAAGCGCCAGCGCGTACCGGCCGAGATCGGCCGTGCGCTCGGGCTGGCGGCTGGCGACCCGGCGCTTCGGGTACGGCGGGTGCTGTCGTTTCGAGGCACGCCGGTCGTGCTCGACGACATTTGGCTGCCGTCCGCGCTCTTCAAGGGGCTGACGGTGGAACGACTGACCGCACACCCGGGCCCGATGTACGGCCTGTTCGAGACCGAGTTCGGGGTGCGAATGATTCGCGCCGAAGAAAAGATTCGCGCCGTGTCGGCCGATGCGGCCAGCGCGCCGCTGCTCGGCGTGACCGAGGGCGCGCCGCTGCTGAGCGTCGAGCGCTTGTCGCGCACCTACGGCGATATGCCGGTCGAACTGCGGCGCGGGCTCTACAGCACGGCCGCTCACCACTACCAAAACGAGCTTAGTTAAGAGCGGCCCTGCGAGCCACGCGGCG
>JAYUWC010000369.1:0-9449 GCA_043753755.1 Rhizobacter sp. | reverse complement strand
CGAGAATGTACACGAAAAGCCGCCCACGCAATGCCTCTGTGGAATGGTCGCGAGACCTGTAGCGAGCGCGCGAAAATCAGGTTTCCCTGTGACCGCCAAGGAAGTGCGACATGACTGAAAGCTGGAAACACGACGGTGTGTGTGTCGTCGGCGCCACCCAACTCGACAGCAACACCGCACAGACCTCCGGCATGAGCCGTGCCGCGGCAATCAGCTTCGCTCGTGTCGGAGCCCAAAAACTTTGGGCCGGTACCGTGCACATCCATGCCGGTGCCAAGACCGGCGCCCACCACAGTGGCCCGCTTGAAAGCGTGATCTACGTGGTCAGGGGCCGCGCCCGCAGGCGTTGGGGCGACGCGCTCGAATTCACCGCCGAGGCCGGCCCCGGCGACTTCATCTACGTACCGCCTTACGTGCCGCATCAAGAGATCAACGCCAGCCCGACCGAGCGGCTCGAGTGTGTGTTGGTGCGAAGCGATGGCGAAGCCGTTGCTGTCGACCTCGACATCGAGCCGGTCGAAAGGCCAGAGGCCGTGCGCTGGATCGACCCGACGCACCCGGCCTGAGTGGCCTCGACGGCCCGACCGCCCTTCAAATATGCGACGCAAAGGGTTTGCTTCGGCTCTGTGACGTGGGTGCCGGGCCGCGCTTATCCTGAGGCGCATGAGCGCTGTGCTGATACCCAACTGTTCGCTCGACGGCTCGCCGCCGCCGCCATCCGATGAAGCTTTCTGTTCTCGACCAATCGGTGTCTGTTGCCGGCAGCAGCGAAGGCGCGGCTATTCGCGACACGCTTCAGCTCGCGCAGCACTGCGAGCAGCTCGGCTACACCCGCTTCTGGGTCAGCGAACACCACGCGCTCCCGAGCATCGTGGGCAGTGCGCCCGAAATCTTGATGGCGGCGATCGCCGCCCGCACCACACGCATCCGCATCGGCAGCGCCGGCGTCATGTTGCCGCACTACAGCGCGTTGAAGGTGGCTGAGCAGTTCCGCATGCTCGAGGCTCTCGCGCCGGGGCGCATCGACCTCGGGGTGGGCCGCGCACCCGGTGGTGACATGCGGACCGCGCGGGCCTTGAACCCGAACGCGCATGCCGCAGCCGATCGCTTCCCCGAGCAGGTGCGCGATCTGCAGGCCTGGGTCTCGCTGCCCGAGCACCAAGGCATCGCCGCGCGCCCACTCGGCGAGCACGCGCCCGAAATTTGGGTCCTGGGCAGTTCCAACTACGGCGCACAACTTGCGGCGCATTTCGGCCTGCCTTATGCCTACGCCTATTTTTTCGTCGACGGCCAGGGCGCCGATGAAGCGCTTGCGCTTTACCGAAGTTTGTACCGGCCGAGCGAGCGCCACCCCGCGCCGCATGCCACGATCTGCGTTTGGGCGCTCGCCGCCGACACGCACGACGCTGCCGTGCACCACGCCCTAGGGCGCGAGCGCTGGCGCGTTGACCGCGCCCGTGGCGTGCTCGGGCCGTTGCAGTCGCCGGATGTAATCAAAGCCCGCGGCTTCACCGCCGACGAGTGGGCTACCGTCGAGGCCATGCGCGCCAAAGCCTGCGTCGGCACCGCGACCGAGGTCGGTCTGCGGCTGCGCGCGCTCGCTGTCGAATTTGAACTCGACGAGATCGTCATCAACACCTGGGCCCACGATTCGGCTGTGAGGCGCAGCTCTTATGCCTTGCTGGCCCGCGAATTCGGCCTGGAGGCCGCGGCATGACGCCAATCGAGTTCGCACTTCGGGGTGATTTCATCACGCTCGATGCGCTGCTGAAGGCGACCGGTCTGGCGCCCAGCGGCGGCATCGCGAAGATGATGATCGCCGAGGGCCGGGTGCAGGTCGATGGCCGCGACGAGTTGCGCAAGACCTGCAAGATTCGCGCGGGGCAGGTGGTGAGCCTGGCGGGCACTCGCATCCGCGTCACAGCGCCCGGCGCAGTCACCGACAACTGACTGCCCACGCCGCGCCTGCCGCAGCCCGCGGCATGATGCGAAGCATGACGATGCTGCTCAACCCACCGATCACCGAACTCGCACGACTCGACGATGCTTTGCGCGGCCAGGGCCACGCGGTGCTGAGCGCCGCCGGCTTTTGCAGCCTGCTGTGTGCCACCGCCACCGAACTCGAAGCACTGCGCCCGTCGTGGGATGACCTGCCGCCCGATGCCTACTTGCGCGACGGTGGTCGCTACCGGCGGCGCCGCCATGCCTGCTTCGTCGTTGAAGGCGATGCAATGCGCCCGGCGCCGCACCGCGCGCACTGGCAGCCGCTCGAATACAACGCGCTGCACGGCGGACTCGAGCGCTGGTTCGAGCCGATGGCGGCGAACGTGGTAGCCGCGCCCGTATGGTCGCGTCTCATCACGTCGCTGGGCGCGCATGCCAGTGCGCTCAAGGGCGAGCAGGCCTGGTTCGTGGAGGCGCATCAGTTCCGCATCGATACGACCGACGGCATCGGCCGGCCGACGCCCGAAGGCGCGCACCGCGACGGCGTGGATCTGGTGGCGGTGCTGCTCGTCGACCGGCGCGGCATCAAGGGGGCCGAAACCCGGGTCTTCGAGGCCGACGGCCCGACCGGCCTGCGTTTCACGATGACCGAGCCCTGGACCGCGCTGCTGCTCGACGACGCCCGTGTGGTCCACGAAAGCACGCCGATTCAGCCACTTTCAGCTGTCGGCGGTCACCGCGACACGCTGGTGCTCACCTACCGCGCGCGTGGTTTTCAGGGGCCTGAAAGCGCCTGAGACCCCGTTCGCTGCGAACGAACATCGTGAGCGGCTGTTGCGCGGCTTGCGGCCTGCTGCGAAATGGCTCGTCGATTTGGGTCAACAGCTCGGCCTCGGCCGGCAGCGCAACCGTGCAAAACAGCTGCAAGGTGTCCGTGGCGGCGGCTCCTCGCGCCGGCAGTGCGATGTGTTCAGGCGTCGCGAACGTCGGCGACAGGCGTCGTGCCGAAGTCGGCCCGCGCAAGGTAGGCCAGCACCCGTTTCGCTGCCTCGAAGGCCGAGCTCAGCTGACCGTTGTCTTTCAAGCCGACGAAATTGCCCAGATCGGGAAACCCCGCCGCATCGCCGGCCCGCAGCTGCGCTTGCATGTCGGTGTCGATCACGCCGGGTGCCAGCGACACCAGCTTGGCGCCGTGGGGTCGGAGTGCTTCGTCGAGCGCCATCGCGCGGGTCAGGTGGTCAAGCCCGGCCTTGGCGGCGCAATAAGAGGCTTGGCCCGCCATTGCGCGGCGGCCCAAGCCCGATGAGATGTTGAGCACGCGCTTGTCGGCCGGCCAGTCGCGGCTTGCGCGCAGGAAGGCCGCGCTGAGCAGCAGCGGTGCCTCGAGACCGACGCGCAAGGCGGCACTCAGCTCGGCATCGGCGCCTGCATCGACAGGGCCGATGCGAGTCAGCGCTGCCGCGTTGTTGATCAGCGCGGCAGAAGCGAAGTGATCGGCGGCATGGGTCTCGAGCCAGGCCTGCAGCCGTGATGCGACTGCCATCGGCTCGGCCAAGTCAAGGGCCCACTGCTCGCAAACTGCGCCCGCGGCGGTCGCGCGGTCGGCCAACGCATCGCTGTGGTGACGCGCGATGCAGAGCAGCAGGTGCTCAGGTGACAGCAGCTGCGCGGCGATGGCCGCGCCCATGCCGCGCGAAGTGCCGGTGACGATGAACAACCGGCGCGGCATCACCCGGCTCGACTCAGGCAGCCTGCGATTGCTGGATGCCTGCGATCGCCCACTCGCGGCTGCCGTCGGTCGGCTTGACAAGGTGCCAGACCTCGTCGAACGGTGCGGTAGCGCTTTCTTTTTCTTCGCGGATCAAGCCGTGAAAGCGCACGCTGACGATCTGCCGCTCGGGCTCGGCGACGACATCGAGCACTTCGGCGTCGATTCGCACCACGTCGGTGGTTTGCGGCGCGCTGACGCGGTCCTGCAGGTCGAGCTTGGCAACCGCGAACATCTCGGGCGTGGTGAACGCACGCAGGTCGTTCAAGTCACCGCTGTCGTTTGCCGTTTGCATGCGGATGAAGATCATCTTGGCAATCCGCTCGAAGGCCGGCGCATCGAAGTCTGCAGGCAGCGTCGACACGGCAGCGGCGAGCGGCAGCACTGCGGCCGATGTCGCGGTCGGCGACCACGGGGCCGGGCCTTGCGGTAGTGGCGTCACCGGCGGTGGCGAGGCGTTGAACGCCATGCCGTTGGGCGTGGCCAACGTCGGCCCGGCATTGCTGTTGCGGCCGAAGCGGTTCATCAGAAAGCGGATCGCGAAGAACGCAACCCCGGCGAGCAACAGCATCGTGACGATGTTGCCCATCTCGCCACCCATGCCGAAGTGGCTCATGAGTGCCGCGATGCCGAGGCCGGCGGCGATGCCGGCGATCGGCCCCAGCCACGAGCGCTTGGGCGCAGCTGCTCCGGCCAATGGCGCAGCTGGAGTCGGTGCAGCTTGCGCCGGTTTGGCCGGGGTGGCAGCTGGCGGCGTGCGCGCCGGCAGCGAACGCTGCATGCCCGACGACGAGCCGCCGCCCAGGCGCCGTGCTTCGGCGACGCCGGGCGCAAGACTCGCAAACATTACGGCGAACGAAAGAGCGAGGATCAGTGATTTCATCGAGACGTTCCTTCCAGGGCAGGCCGGGGTTGGCCGGGCGGCGCGATCATACGAAACCCGCATGACCTTGTCGCCGACTCTCGGTCATGTGCTAGCGGGCCGCCGAAATACAAGTCGTGCGCGAGCCGATCGGCTCGCGCACGACTTGTATTTCGGCGGCCCGCTAGCACATGACCGAGAGTCGGCGACAAGGTCATGCGGGTTTCGTATGATCGCGCCGCCCGGCCAACCCCGGCCTGCCCTGGAAGGAACGTCTCGATGAAATCACTGATCCTCGCTCTTTCGTTCGCCGTAATGTTTGCGAGTCTTGCGCCCGGCGTCGCCGAAGCACGGCGCCTGGGCGGCGGCTCGTCGTCGGGCATGCAGCGTTCGCTGCCGGCGCGCACGCCGCCAGCTGCCACCCCGGCCAAACCGGCGCAAGCTGCACCGACTCCAGCTGCGCCATTGGCCGGAGCAGCTGCGCCCAAGCGCTCGTGGCTGGGGCCGATCGCCGGCATCGCCGCCGGCCTCGGCATCGCGGCACTCATGAGCCACTTCGGCATGGGTGGCGAGATGGGCAACATCGTCACGATGCTGTTGCTCGCCGGGGTTGCGTTCTTCGCGATCCGCTTTCTGATGAACCGCTTCGGCCGCAACAGCAATGCCGGGCCGACGTTGGCCACGCCCAACGGCATGGCGTTCAACGCCTCGCCACCGCCGGTGACGCCACTACCGCAAGGCCCGGCCCCGTGGTCGCCGACCGCGACATCGGCCGCAGTGCTGCCGCTCGCCGCTGCCGTGTCGACGCTGCCTGCAGACTTCGATGCGCCGGCCTTCGAGCGGATTGCCAAGATGATCTTCATCCGCATGCAAACGGCAAACGACAGCGGTGACTTGAACGACCTGCGTGCGTTCACCACGCCCGAGATGTTCGCGGTTGCCAAGCTCGACCTGCAGGACCGCGTCAGCGCGCCGCAAACCACCGACGTGGTGCGAATCGACGCCGAAGTGCTCGATGTCGTCGCCGAGCCCGAGCGGCAGATCGTCAGCGTGCGCTTTCACGGCTTGATCCGCGAAGAAAAAGAAAGCGCTACCGCACCGTTCGACGAGGTCTGGCACCTTGTCAAGCCGACCGACGGCAGCCGCGAGTGGGCGATCGCAGGCATCCAGCAATCGCAGGCTGCCTGAGTCGAGCCGGGTGATGCCGCGCCGGTTGTTCATCGTCACCGGCACTTCGCGCGGCATGGGCGCGGCCATCGCCGCGCAGCTGCTGTCACCTGAGCACCTGCTGCTCTGCATCGCGCGTCACCACAGCGATGCGTTGGCCGACCGCGCGACCGCCGCGGGCGCAGTTTGCGAGCAGTGGGCCCTTGACTTGGCCGAGCCGATGGCAGTCGCATCACGGCTGCAGGCCTGGCTCGAGACCCATGCCGCCGATCACTTCGCTTCTGCCGCGCTGATCAACAACGCGGCAGCGCTGACTCGCATCGGCCCTGTCGATGCAGGCGCCGATGCCGAGCTGAGTGCCGCCTTGCGCGTCGGTCTCGAGGCACCGCTGCTGCTCAGCGCGGCCTTCCTGCGCGCAAGCCGCGACTGGCCGGCCGACAAGCGCGTGCTCAACATCTCATCGGGCTTGGGCCGCCGCGCAATGGCGGGCCAAGCCTCTTATTGCGCCGCCAAGGCCGGGCTTGACCACCTGACCCGCGCGATGGCGCTCGACGAAGCACTCCGACCCCACGGCGCCAAGCTGGTGTCGCTGGCACCCGGCGTGATCGACACCGACATGCAAGCGCAGCTGCGGGCCGGCGATGCGGCGGGGTTTCCCGATCTGGGCAATTTCGTCGGCTTGAAAGACAACGGTCAGCTGAGCTCGGCCTTCGAGGCAGCGAAACGGGTGCTGGCCTACCTTGCGCGGGCCGACTTCGGCACGACGCCTGTCGCCGACGTTCGCGACGCCTGAACACATCGCACTGCCGGCGCGAGGAGCCGCCGCCACGGACACCTTGCAGCTGTTTTGCACGGTTGCGCTGCCGGCCGAGGCCGAGCTGTTGACCCAAATCGACGAGCCATTTCGCAGCAGGCCGCAAGCCGCGCAACAGCCGCTCACGATGTTCGTTCGCAGCGAACGGGGTCTCAGGCGCTTTCAGGCCCCTGAAAACCACGCGCGCGGTAGGTGAGCACCAGCGTGTCGCGGTGACCGCCGACAGCTGAAAGTGGCTGAATCGGCGTGCTTTCGTGGACCACACGGGCGTCGTCGAGCAGCAGCGCGGTCCAGGGCTCGGTCATCGTGAAACGCAGGCCGGTCGGGCCGTCGGCCTCGAAGACCCGGGTTTCGGCCCCCTTGATGCCGCGCCGGTCGACGAGCAGCACCGCCACCAGATCCACGCCGTCGCGGTGCGCGCCTTCGGGCGTCGGCCGGCCGATGCCGTCGGTCGTATCGATGCGGAACTGATGCGCCTCCACGAACCAGGCCTGCTCGCCCTTGAGCGCACTGGCATGCGCGCCCAGCGACGTGATGAGACGCGACCATACGGGCGCGGCTACCACGTTCGCCGCCATCGGCTCGAACCAGCGCTCGAGTCCGCCGTGCAGCGCGTTGTATTCGAGCGGCTGCCAGTGCGCGCGGTGCGGCGCCGGGCGCATTGCATCGCCTTCAACGACGAAGCAGGCATGGCGGCGCCGCCGGTAGCGACCACCGTCGCGCAAGTAGGCATCGGGCGGCAGGTCATCCCACGACGGGCGCAGTGCTTCGAGTTCGGTGGCGGTGGCACACAGCAGGCTGCAAAAGCCGGCGGCGCTCAGCACCGCGTGGCCCTGGCCGCGCAAAGCATCGTCGAGTCGTGCGAGTTCGGTGATCGGTGGGTTGAGCAGCATCGTCATGCTTCGCATCATGCCGCGGGCTGCGGCAGGCGCGGCGTGGGCAGTCAGTTGTCGGTGACTGCGCCGGGCGCTGTGACGCGGATGCGAGTGCCCGCCAGGCTCACCACCTGCCCCGCGCGAATCTTGCAGGTCTTGCGCAACTCGTCGCGGCCATCGACCTGCACCCGGCCCTCGGCGATCATCATCTTCGCGATGCCGCCGCTGGGCGCCAGACCGGTCGCCTTCAGCAGCGCATCGAGCGTGATGAAATCACCCCGAAGTGCGAACTCGATTGGCGTCATGCCGCGGCCTCCAGGCCGAATTCGCGGGCCAGCAAGGCATAAGAGCTGCGCCTCACAGCCGAATCGTGGGCCCAGGTGTTGATGACGATCTCGTCGAGTTCAAATTCGACAGCGAGCGCGCGCAGCCGCAGACCGACCTCGGTCGCGGTGCCGACGCAGGCTTTGGCGCGCATGGCCTCGACGGTAGCCCACTCGTCGGCGGTGAAGCCGCGGGCTTTGATTACATCCGGCGACTGCAACGGCCCGAGCACGCCACGGGCGCGGTCAACGCGCCAGCGCTCGCGCCCTAGGGCGTGGTGCACGGCAGCGTCGTGCGTGTCGGCGGCGAGCGCCCAAACGCAGATCGTGGCATGCGGCGCGGGGTGGCGCTCGCTCGGCCGGTACAAACTTCGGTAAAGCGCAAGCGCTTCATCGGCGCCCTGGCCGTCGACGAAAAAATAGGCGTAGGCATAAGGCAG
Source organism: Rhizobacter sp. (assembly GCA_043753755.1). Taxonomy (GTDB): domain Bacteria; phylum Pseudomonadota; class Gammaproteobacteria; order Burkholderiales; family Burkholderiaceae_C; genus LMDS01. Next base: position 1,256 of record JAYUWC010000369.1, on the reverse strand, counting down.
GCCGAAATGCGCCGCAAGTTGTGCGCCGTAGTTGGAACTGCCCAGGACCCAAATTTCGGGCGCGTGCTCGCCGAGTGGGCGCGCGGCGATGCCTTGGTGCTCGGGCAGCGAGACCCAGGCCTGCAGATCGCGCACCTGCTCGGGGAAGCGATCGGCTGCGGCATGCGCGTTCGGGTTCAAGGCCCGCGCGGTCCGCATGTCACCACCGGGTGCGCGGCCCACCCCGAGGTCGATGCGCCCCGGCGCGAGAGCCTCGAGCATGCGGAACTGCTCAGCCACCTTCAACGCGCTGTAGTGCGGCAACATGACGCCGGCGCTGCCGATGCGGATGCGTGTGGTGCGGGCGGCGATCGCCGCCATCAAGATTTCGGGCGCACTGCCCACGATGCTCGGGAGCGCGTGGTGTTCGCTGACCCAGAAGCGGGTGTAGCCGAGCTGCTCGCAGTGCTGCGCGAGCTGAAGCGTGTCGCGAATAGCCGCGCCTTCGCTGCTGCCGGCAACAGACACCGATTGGTCGAGAACAGAAAGCTTCATCGGATGGCGGCGGCGGCGAGCCGTCGAGCGAACAGTTGGGTATCAGCACAGCGCTCATGCGCCTCAGGATAAGCGCGGCCCGGCACCCACGTCACAGAGCCGAAGCAAACCCTTTGCGTCGCATATTTGAAGGGCGGTCGGGCCGTCGAGGCCACTCAGGCCGGGTGCGTCGGGTCGATCCAGCGCACGGCCTCTGGCCTTTCGACCGGCTCGATGTCGAGGTCGACAGCAACGGCTTCGCCATCGCTTCGCACCAACACACACTCGAGCCGCTCGGTCGGGCTGGCGTTGATCTCTTGATGCGGCACGTAAGGCGGTACGTAGATGAAGTCGCCGGGGCCGGCCTCGGCGGTGAATTCGAGCGCGTCGCCCCAACGCCTGCGGGCGCGGCCCCTGACCACGTAGATCACGCTTTCAAGCGGGCCACTGTGGTGGGCGCCGGTCTTGGCACCGGCATGGATGTGCACGGTACCGGCCCAAAGTTTTTGGGCTCCGACACGAGCGAAGCTGATTGCCGCGGCACGGCTCATGCCGGAGGTCTGTGCGGTGTTGCTGTCGAGTTGGGTGGCGCCGACGACACACACACCGTCGTGTTTCCAGCTTTCAGTCATGTCGCACTTCCTTGGCGGTCACAGGGAAACCTGATTTTCGCGCGCTCGCTACAGGTCTCGCGACCATTCCACAGAGGCATTGCGTGGGCGGCTTTTCGTGTACATTCTCGC
>JAYUWC010000368.1:0-3113 GCA_043753755.1 Rhizobacter sp. | reverse complement strand
ACACCGCCGAAGCCAACGCCAAGGCCGACGGCAAGGTGACCAAGCACGAGCGCAAGCACCTGCACCACATGCAAAACAAAGCCAGCAAGAACATCGCGGCGCAGAAGCACGACGCGCAGGTCGCTCCCAAGCCCTGATCGACCGAGCTGTTGCGTGGCCAGGCATTCACGCGTGGATGCCCGGCATTCGTTTGCACGGCCGGGCGCCGCGCAGATCACACCGAACAATGGTGTGATCGGGGAGGCGATCACCGGTCGCACGCTGCAACTGCTCGACCAACCGCCGATGCTGCCGGCGCGCCAAGCATGACGTGCGCACGCGCTACTGCGGCGCGTCGACCTCGCCTTCGGCGTCGCGCTTGAGCGCGAGCGCGCGCTCGTAGACCGCATTGCGCGGCGCGCCGGTCAACTCGGCTGCCAGCGCCACGGCCTGTTTCAGCGGCAAGGCCTTGAGCAGCGTGCGCAGCGTGGCGTCGAAAGCCGGGGTCACCGCGTCATCGACCACGGCGCCCGGTGCGTGCAGCACCAACACGAATTCACCGCGGCTGCGGTTCGCGTCGGCCGCCAGCCACGTCGGCAGCGCGTTGGCCGGGAGCGTGTGCACGGTTTCGAACTGCTTGGTCAGCTCGCGGCACACCGTAAGCAGGCGGTCGCTGCAGGTCGCGGCCAGCGCGAGTGCGAGTGCATCGATTCGATGCGGCGCTTCAAAGAGCACTTGAGTCGTCTTGCTGGCGGCAAGTGCCTTCAGTGCCGTGGCGCGCTCGCCGCTGCGTTGCGGCAAGAAGCCGACAAAGGCGAAGCCGCCCGCCGCTGCATCGCCTGCCACGCTGAGCGCCGCCACCGCACTGCTCGCGCCGGGGATCGGCAGCACCCGATACCCCGCCGAATGCGTGGCGGCGACCAGCGCTGCGCCCGGGTCGCTCACGGCTGGCGTGCCGGCATCGCTGATGTAGGCCACGCGCTCGCCGCGCGCCAGCCGCAGCAGCACGCCACCCGCGGCCTCGCGCTCGTTGTGCTCGTGCAGCGCAATCAGCGGCTTGCCCTCGATGCCGAGCGCGCGCAGCAGCGGCGCGCTGTGGCGGGTGTCTTCGCAGGCGATCGCGTCGACCTTGGCCAGCACATGAATCGCGCGCAGCGTGATGTCGGCCAGATTGCCGATCGGGGTGGCCACCACGTACAGTGCGCCGGGCGGAAAGTGCTGCGTGCCCGCAACACTCGCGGCAGCTTGCAGCATCAGCGAGGCAAGGGTTGGAGTCACTGCGATCTTGAAGACAACGAAGGCGCTCGGCGACGCGGGCGAGGCACGCGCGCTGGCGCACCTCATGGCCCAGGGCCTGACCCTGGTGCAGCGCAATTATCGGGTCGGCCGCGGGCCGCGAGCACGTGGTGGCGAGATCGATCTGATCGTCCGCGAGCGCGACGGCACGCTGGTTTTCGTCGAGGTGCGCATCCGCGCGAGCACCGCGCATGGCGGCGCGGCGGCCAGCATCAGCGCCGCCAAGCAGCGCGCGCTGGTGTTCGCAGCGCAGCACTTTTTGAGCGGGCTGCGCACGCTGCCGCCGTGCCGCTTCGATGTGGTCGCGATCGACGGCGAGTGCATTGCCTGGCTGCGCGGCGCCTTCGATGCGTCGTGAGCAAGGCCTTGCGACGGAACCGCCGGGGACGAATGCCGCTCATAGGGGGTGTCATATGATCCGCCCACATGCTTGAACAACGAATCCAACAGCAGTTCTTCGACAGCGCCGACCTCAAATACGCCGCGGCCGAATTGCTTGCCAAGCCGATCGCCGACGCAGTCAGTGCTTTGGTCGGCTGCATTACCGCGGGTGGCAAGGTGATGGCCTGCGGCAACGGTGGCTCGGCGGCCGACGCCCAGCATTTCGCGGCCGAATTTGTCGGCCGCTTCGAGCGCGAGCGCCCCGGCTTGGCGGCGATCTCGCTCACGACCGACACTTCGATCCTGACCGCGATCGGCAACGACTACGACTTCAATGCGATCTACTCCAAGCAAGTGCAGGCGCTGGGCGCGCCGGGCGACGTGCTGCTCGCAATCAGCACCAGCGGCAATTCATCGAACGTGATCGCAGCGGTCGAGGCGGCGCATGCGAAAGAGATGGTCGTGATCGCCCTCACCGGCCACAAAGGCGGCCGCATGCGCGAGCTGCTGACCGAGACCGACGTGCTCATTTGCGTGCCCCACGAGCGCACCGCGCGCATCCAGGAAGTGCATTTGCTGACCTTGCATTGCTTCTGCGATGCGGTCGACCTGCAACTGCTCGGCGAACAGGAAAACACATGAACCCGAACAAGACCTTTTCCCTGCGCACTGCGAGCGCACTGCTCGCCGCACTCGCCGCAACCACCGTGCTCAGCGCCTGCGCGCCCTTGCTGATCGGCGGCGCGATCGTCGGCGGCTCGATGGTCGCGACCGATCGCCGCACATCGGGAACGCAGGTCGACGACCAGGCGATCGAGCTCAAGGGCATCAAGCGCGTCAACGACACCATCGGCGACCGCGGCAGCGTCAGCGTGACCAGCTACAACCGCATCGCGCTGTTGACCGGCACGACCACCAGCGAGGTCGACAAGGCCGCGGTCGAGCGCTCGATTTCGGCAATCGAAAACGTGCGCTCGGTCATCAACGAGATCGCGGTGGGCACCGCGTCGTCGTTCGGCAACCGCTCGAACGACACCTACCTCACCAGCAAGGTCAAGGCGAGCATCGTCGATACGAAAGACATTCAGGTCAACGCCTTCAAGGTCGTGACGGAGCGCGGCATCGTTTATTTGATGGGCCGTGTGACCGAGCGCGAATCGAACCGCGCGGCCGACATCGCACGCGGTGTCGGCGGGGTGCAAAAGGTGGTGAAGGTGTTCGAGGTCGTCACCGAGGCCGAACTCGCCGACCTCCAGCCGAAGGCGGCCGCAGCGGCCGCCTCGGCGCCCGCCAAGCCCTGATCCGACCAGCTGCCCGACGCGGGGCGGCCCTTGCGGCTCAGCGCAGGCGCTGCAGCAGGCTCGAGGTGTCGAGCCGGTTGCCGCCCTGGGCTTGCAAGTCGGCATAAAACTGATCGACCAGCGCTGTCACCGGCAGGCGAGCGCCGTTGCGCTTGG
>JAYUWC010000367.1:0-9472 GCA_043753755.1 Rhizobacter sp. | reverse complement strand
GCAGATCTTGATTGGGGTTCAGCTGAAAGATCTTCCGGCATGGAACATAAAGTGGCCCGGAGGCCGACTCGACGTGCTGATTGAACATTTTGTAGCCGGCGACGTTCACTATGCTTGTCTTGCCTACGCCGTTCAAGCCTTCGAGCGTGGCCAGCTTGGGCGGCGCCGAGATGCGCTTCATGAGTGTCGCAAGTTCCGCATCTCGTCCGACAAGAAGCTGTTCGCCCAACTCTGAGGGCGGCAGCGAAGTTGTTTGGAACGGTGATCCTGTAAATCCCCACTTTTCGTACATGAAGCGCTACTCCTGGATTGGCTGGAATTGAGGGAGATAACGTAACCTGAAGCGCCTCGCGGCTATCGCGGAAGCACCAATCGCAGCGGCCCGTTGCGCTCCCACATGGCCGCCTCTTCAGCGATCAGGTGACGAGTACGCGGATGTGACTCGCTCCAACCAGCGGGCCAGCTGAGGCGGGCGGTGTTGACGTCTCGCACGAACTGCAGGGCTGCCGGGTCGATCTCGCCGCGGGCGTGGCACTTGATGATGGCCAAGCGCAGGCACAGCACCTGCCACGGAAAGTCGTCGCGCACCAGGCTGGTCTCGACCTTGCGCAGGCCGCCGCGCTGGCCGAGCACCAATTCGCCGACGCGCCGCAGCTGGCTTTGCGAGAACCCGGCCGCGTCGGCGTGAGCGAGCACGTAGGCGCTGTGGCGGTGGTGGTCGTGGTGCGAAATCATCATGCCGATCTCGTGCAACGCACAGGCCCAGAGCAGCTCGCGGCGGGTCTCGGCGCCGGCCTTGGGCTGCACCTCGGCATAGAGGGCTTGGGCGACAGCGGTGACGCGCGCGGCCTGTTGGGTGTCGACCATGAAGCGGCGTTGCAACTCGCGCACCGAGGCGTCGCGGGCGTCGTGGCCGTCTTGAGGCAATTGCGTTGCCTGAATGCGTTCGTCGAGATCGAAAATAACGCCCTGGCGCAACGCGCCGCGCGCCGGCAGCAACTCGGCAATGCCGAAGTTGGCCGCCAACGTGTAGAGGATCGACAAGCCACCGGCAATCACTGCGCGGCGCTCTTCTTTGAGGCCGGGCAGGGCGAGTTTCTCGACCTTGCCTGCGCGCAGGCACTGCTCCATCAGCCAGCGCAGGCCGTCGGGCGTGATGCGGCCATCGGTGATGCCGCTGGCAGCGAGCAGTTGCGAAACCGCGCCGACCGTGCCCGAAGAGCCGAGCGCTTCTTGCCAGTGGTTCTTCGCAAAAGGCTCGAGGCCCTCTTCGAGCTCGGCGCCGGCCGCGATTTGCGCTTGCCGAAAAGCGTTTTCGGTGAACTTGCCTTCGCCGAAGTACTTGAGCGAAAGGCTCACGCTGCCGACTTGGAACGATTCGGCCCGAGTCGGCCGCCGGGCCTGCCCGAGGATCATTTCGGTCGAGCGCCCGCCGATGTCGACCACCAATCGCGGCAACGCCGAAGGCTGCAGGCGAGCAACGCCGGCATAAATCAGGCGCGCTTCTTCGCGCCCCGAGATCACCTCGATCGGAAAGCCGAGCGCGGCTTGTGCCTTGATGAGAAACGCATCGCGGTTGCGCGCTTCGCGCAACGTTTGCGTCGCGACGGCGCGCACCTGGGCGGGCAAGAAACCTTTGAGTCGTTGCGCAAAGCGCTCCAGGCATGCGAGGCCGCGTGCGCCGGCTTCGTCGGTGAGCAGACCGTGGGTGTCGAGGCCGGCGCCCAGACGCACGGTTTCCTTGAGGTAGTCGACGCGACGGTAGCGGCCTTCGATCAGCTGGCCGATCTCGAGTCGAAAGCTGTTTGAGCCGATGTCGATGGCTGCCAATTGGCCGGGCCAGCGCGGCGCTTCTGTCGGTGTGTTGCGAGGCAGTGAGGCGAGCATGGGGCATTGTCGTTGCAAAGCCGCGGGTTGCCGGCGTGTTGGCCTCGCGCGGCAGGCGACGTTTCTAGAATGCGTCGCACCCTGATCCGCGCATCCACCCATGCCCACGACCGAACTCGACCGCCCTGGCATCCCTGACCTCACCCACCGCGGCTTCGTGCCCGCCGCGGTCGGCAGCGGTTTTGCCGTCGCTGCGCTGCCGGTAAGCGCGCAGGCGATTCGCACCGACACCGAGGGGCTGACGGTCGGCGACGTCACGATCCCGGTCGGCGATTTCAAAATGCCGGCCTATCGAGCGATGCCTGTCGGTGCGATGGGCAAGCTGCCGGTGGTGCTGGTCATCTCCGAGATCTTCGGCGTGCACGAACACATTGCCGATGTCGCTCGGCGCTTCGCCAAGCGCGGCTATTTGGCAATCGCCCCCGACCTTTTCGTGCGGCAGGGCAACGCGCAGTCGTATAGCGAAATCGCCAAGCTGATTGCCGAGGTGGTCGGCAAGGTGCCGGATGCGCAGGTGATGGCCGACCTCGACGCCACCGTTGCGTGGGCCGAGGCGCAGGGCGGCGACATTGCGCGGCTCGGGGTCACAGGCTTTTGTTGGGGCGGCCGGATCAGCTGGCTCTACAGCGCGCACAACCCGGCCATCAGAGCGGGCGTGGCCTGGTACGGGCAGCTGATCGGCGCGCCCAACGCGTTGAAGCCGGCCAACCCGATCGATGTGGTGGGCCGGCTGCATGCGCCGGTGCTGGGGCTCTACGGCGCCGAAGACACCGGCATCCCGCTGGCGTCGGTCGAGCAGATGAAGGCGGCGCTGGCAGGGGGCAGCGTGGCCGCCCGGGCTTCGCAGTTCGTCGTCTACCCCGGCGCGGGCCACGCCTTTCATGCCGACTATCGGCCGAGCTTTCACGAGGCCGCGGCCGTTGACGGCTGGGCGCGATGCGTGGCTTGGCTGCAGGCGAACGGAGTGCGGTGATCGACCGATTGCGCTCGGCGGTCGACCTGCGCTCAGCCTTTTGCCACCGGCAGCTTCGGGTCGGCCGACCACTCGCTCCACGAGCCAGGGTAGAGCCTGGAGCCGACCAAGCTGGCATGTTCCATCGCCAGCAGGTTGTGGCATGCGGTTACGCCCGAGCCGCACTGGTGTACGGCGGCGCTGGCCGGGTAGCTGCCGAGCAGAGCTTCGAAGTCGGTGCGCAGATGCGCTGCCGGCTTGAAGCGGCCATCGGTTGCGAGGTTGTCTTTGAAAAAGCGGTTGAACGCGCCCGGGATGTGGCCGGCCGCGGCATCGAGCGGTTCGACTTCGCCGCGAAAGCGCTCGCCGGCGCGCGCGTCGAACAAGCGCACGCGACCGAGCTCGGCGGCAAGTGTTGCGGCGTCGATCGAGGTGAACGACGACACGCGGGCGGGGTAGGACGGCGCGGCGGCAGCTGTTGGCGGGTCGGTCGTCAACGCGCCGCCGGTAGCCAGCCATGCGTCGAGCCCGCCGTCGAGCACGGCCACGCGCGCATGACCCATCCAGCGCAACATCCACCACAGACGCGCGGCATACATGCCGCCCTGTGCATCGAGCGCGACTACGCTGGTCGCAGGTGTGACGCCGATGCGGCCCAACGTTGCGGCGAAATCGGCCCGCTCTGGCAACGGATGTCGACCGCAGATACGGCCTTCAGCGTCGACCTTGTTGCCGCTGAGGTCGCGCTCGAGGTGCAAGTAATGCGCGCCCGGCAAATGGCCGGCGCGCCAGGCGGTCTCGCCCGCGGTGATGTCGGCGAGGTCGAAGCGGGTGTCGACCAGCACCGGCGCATCGCCCGCGGCGAGTGCGCTTTGCAGGTCGGTGGCCGAGATCAGCGTGTCGAAGTGAAGGTGAGTCATGGTCAAGGCTCCAGCGGTGCGTTGGCAGTGTCGGCGAGCATGGTGCGGCTGCGCAGCCGCGTGGCCGCAAGGCCGGCGCCGACGATCAAGAGCATGCCGGCCATCGACATCCAGGTGACGTGGTCAGAGAACATCAGCACACCGTAGCCGAACGAAAACGCGATGCCGAGGTATTGCAGGCTCGCAATGACGAGTGTGCGGCCGGTGCTGTAAGCGCGCGTCATCAGTAGTTGCGCGACGCTCGCGAGCAGGCCGACCGCGAGCAGCAGCCCCACGCCGCGCCACGAGTGCGCGTGCAGGCCGGTGAAGAGCGTCGTCATGAGACCGAAGACCGAACTGCCGAGCGAGAAGTAGAAGACGATGCGCATCTCGGGCTCGCCGGCGCGAGCGAGTGCAGTCACTTGCAGGTAGGCGGTGGCCGAGATCATTCCCGACAGCAGCCCGATCAAGCCGTGCCACAGCTGGTCGTGTTCGATCGTCGGGCGCAGGATGAGCGCGACACCGGCAAAGCCGAGCAGCACCGTGCCGATCAGCCGACCGTCGACCTTGCTGGTGCCCAGCATCGCCGCGCCGCCGAGCAAAAACAGCGCCATCCACACCGACGACATGTAGTTCAGCGTCATCGCTGTTGCGAGCGGCAGGTTGCCGAGCGCGTAGAACCACAAAAACATCGCGATCACGCCGGTCAGGCTGCGCCAGAAGTGGGTGGCGGGTACGCGGGTCGCGAGCGAGACGCGACGCGAGCGCGCCAGCATGAAAAGCAAGACCGCGCCGATGGCACCGCGGTAGAAGATGATTTCGCCTGGCGCGTACTCGGCAGAGGCGAGCTTCACGCAAACGCCCATGCTGGCGAACAGGAACGTGGCCAGCACCATCAGCCAGCCCGGTGACAGGCGCCGGTTCACGCGCGGTGCGAGCCCTTCATCGCACGGCCATACCACTCGTGGAACTGCTGCATGCCGTCTTCCATCGGGCTCTGGTAGGGGCCGACCTCATCATCGCCGCGCTCCATCAGTGCGCGCCGGCCGGCGTCCATGCGCAGCGCGATCTCGTCGTCTTCGGCGCAGGTCTCCCAGTACGCCGCACGCTCGGCTTCGATGAACTCGCGCTCGAACGCGGCGATCTCTTCGGGGTAGTAAAACTCGACCACGTTGAGCGTCTTCTGCGGGCCCTTCGGGTAGAGCGTGGAGACAACCAGCACGTGCGGGTACCACTCGACCATCACGGTCGGGTAGTAGGTGAGCCAGATCGCGCCGTGCTCGGGCAAAACATTGACATAGCGGCCGTTGCGGTATTTGAGCACCGCGTCATGCCACTTGCGGTAGGCCGGCGTGCCAGGTCGCGCGAGCTCGTTCTTGGTGCCGACCGTCTGCACCGAATGGTGATCACCGAACTCCCAGCGCAGCTCGTCGCAGGCGACGAATTGTCCGAGGCCGGGGTGGAACGGGCCGACGTGGTAATCCTCGAGGTAGACCTCGATGAAGGTCTTCCAGTTGTAGTCGCACTCGTGCAGCTGCACGTGATCGAGCACGTAGCCATCGAAGCTGAGATCGGCCTTGGGCCCCAGGCCGGCAAGATCGCCGGCGACGCTGCGAGCGCGGCCCTCGAACAGCATGCCGTTCCAGGTTTGCAGCGGGTAGTTGCCGAGGTTGAGGCAGGGGTCATCGGCGAAGTGCGGCGCGCCTATCAATCGGCCTTGCAGGTCATAAGTCCAGCGGTGCAGTGGGCAGACGATGTTGTTGCCGCGGGTGTTGCCGCGGCCGCGCAGGATCAGCGCCTGCCGATGCCGGCAGACGTTTGAAATCAGCTCGACACCGCGCTCGTTGCGCACCAGCGCGCGGCCTTCACCCTCTTGCGGAAGCGCATAAAAATCGCCGAGTTCGGGCACCGCCAGCTCATGGCCCAAGTAGCGCGGCCGGTCGGCGAACAGGGCAGCCATTTCGCGACGAAACAAGGCCTCGTCGAAATAGCAATTGACCGAAAGTTGCGAGCGGCTGCGCTCGAGCGCAGCCGGGGTGACGCTCAGGTCGGACATGATCCCGGCAAATCTCCAGAAACCAGGTGGGGAGCCGCCCGAAATCGCTCGAAGAGCGGACGTTGCAGGGCGACAGGGGCTGCCGGTTTTGGCAGACCGTAAATTGTACCCGGGGGGTATTTGCAGGGCCGGCCCTGCAAAGCCCGTTCTTCAGTGTTGTCACGACTCGATACGGCGCCCGTGTCTGGTCGAGGCCACACGCCGATACCGGCTGACTACAATCGGGTTTTCACGATACGGCAACAGCAAAGGGCAATGGCAAAGACAAGCCCCACCCCCGCGGCGCCGGCCCCTCCGGCCACCTATGAAGATGCGCTGGGCGAACTCGACCGGCTCGTCGGCGCAATGGAAGCCGGCCAACTTCCGCTCGATCGCTTGCTCGAGAGCTACCAGCGCGGCGCCGAGTTGCTCGCCTTCTGCCGTTCGCGGCTCGAGGCAGTGGAGCAGCAGGTCAAGGTGCTGGAAGCGGGTCAACTCAAGCCACTGAATTCCGGCTCTGCATGAACCGATCTGAGTTCGACGCCTGGATGCGCAGCGAGACCGACGCGGTCGAACAAGCGCTGCAGGCTTGGGTGCCGGCAGAATCTCCGGCCGGCCTCGGCCTGGTCATGCGCTACGGTGTACTCGACGGGGGCAAGCGCGTGCGGCCTTTGTTGGTGCTCGCTGCCGCCCAGGCGGTGCACGGCGAGCGTGAGGCGGCTATGCGCGCCGCTTGCGCGGTCGAACTGATCCACGCTTATTCGCTCGTGCACGACGACATGCCTTGTATGGACAACGACGTGCTGCGCCGTGGCAAGCCCACGGTGCACGTGCAGTTCGGCGAGGCTCAGGCCATGCTGGCCGGCGATGCGATGCAGGCCCTTGCGTTCGAGGTGCTGACGCCTGACGACGGTGTCGCCATGTCTGCCGCTTTGCAAGCGCGGCTGTGCGCACTGCTCGCGCGCTCGGCGGGCCATGCCGGGATGGCGGGTGGTCAGGCGATCGACCTCGCCAGCATTGGCAAGCCACTCGGCGAACACGCGTTGCGCGACATGCACCACCGCAAAACCGGCGCCCTGCTGCAGGCCAGCGTGCTGATGGGTGCGGCCTGCGGCCAGCCCACCGCCGGCCAGACGGCGGCACTGGCCGACTATGGCGATGCGCTCGGACTCGCGTTTCAGGTGGTCGACGACATCCTCGACGTCACCCAGGCATCGCACACGCTCGGCAAGACCGCGGGCAAAGACCTGGATAACAACAAACCGACCTACGTGACCGTGCTCGGTCTCGATGCCGCACGCCGCCACGCGACCGACCTGTGCGCCAAGGCCCAAGCCGCACTTGCCCGCAGCGGCCTGCACGACGCCGCTTGGTTGAGCCTGTTGGCCGACAAGGTCGTCGAGCGTGAGAGCTGAAACTTACCCATCATGAAAAACGCTTTGCTCGAATCGATCGCCAGCCCCGCCGACCTGCGTAGCCTCTCGCGGGCCGAACTGAAGCAGCTCGCCAACGAGTTGCGCGATTTCGTCGTGCAAAGCGTCGCCAAGACCGGCGGGCACCTGTCGTCCAACCTCGGCACGGTGGAGCTGACCATCGCGTTGCACCACGTGTTCAACACGCCCTACGACCGGCTGGTGTGGGACGTGGGCCATCAGACCTACCCGCACAAGATCCTGACCGGCCGGCGCGAGCGCATGGGCACCCTCCGGCAGATCGGCGGTATCTCCGGGTTCCCGCGGCGCGACGAGAGCGAGTACGACGCTTTCGGCACGGCGCACTCGTCGACCTCGATCTCGGCCGCGCTGGGCATGGCGGTCGCAGCCAAACTTAAGGGCGAAGACCGCAAAGCCGTGGCCATCATCGGCGACGGTGCGATGAGCGCCGGCATGGCCTTCGAGGCCCTCAACAACGGCGGGGTCGCGCAGGCCGACATGCTGGTCGTGCTCAACGACAACGACATGTCGATCTCGCCGCCCGTCGGTGCGCTCAACCGCCACCTCGCGCGGCTGATGAGTGGCCGTTTTTACGCCACCGCGCGCGACACCGCCAAGTCGGTATTGAAGAATGCGCCGCCGCTGTTCGAGCTGGCTAAACGCTTCGAAGAACATGCCAAAGGCATGGTCGTGCCGGGCACCATATTTGAAGAATTCGGCTTCAACTATGTCGGTCCGATCGACGGCCACGACCTCGATTCGCTGATTCCCACGCTCGAGAACCTGCGCCACCTGAAGGGCCCGCAGTTTCTGCATGTGGTCACGAAAAAAGGCTACGGCTACAAGCTTGCCGAGGCCGACCCGGTCAACTACCACGGGCCCGGCAAGTTCGACCCGGCCGTGGGGCTGGTCAAGTCGACCACGCCGTCGAAGCCGACTTTCACCCAGGTCTTCGGCAATTGGCTGTGCGACATGGCTGTCGCCGACGAGCGCCTGGTCGGCATCACGCCGGCGATGCGCGAGGGCTCGGGCATGGTCGAGTTCGAGCGCCGCTTTCCGAAGCGTTACCACGATGTCGGCATCGCCGAGCAGCATGCGGTGACCTTCGCGGCCGGGCTGGCGTGCGAGGGTCTGAAGCCGGTGGTCGCGATTTACTCGACCTTTCTGCAGCGTGCCTATGACCAATTGATCCACGACGTGGCGATCCAGAACTTGCCGGTCGTGTTTGCACTCGACCGCGCCGGTCTGGTCGGTGCCGATGGCGCCACCCATGCCGGCAATTACGACATCGCCTTTCTGCGCTGCATTCCGAACATGGCGGTGTTGACACCCGCCGATGAAAAGGAGTGCCGCGAAGCGCTGACCACCGCGTTCCGCCGCGACCACCCCGTGGCGGTGCGCTACCCGCGCGGCGCAGGCGTTGGCACCGCGGCCTCGAGTTCACCCGCCGAGCTGCTCGAGCTGCCGTTCGGCAAGGGCGAGATGCGCCGAAGCATCGTGCGTGCAGTGGGCAGCGGTGGGCCGCGGGTTGCGATCCTCGCGTTCGGCACCTTGCTTTATCCGGCGCTTGCCGCGGCTGAAAACATCGACGCCGCGGTCGCCAACATGCGCTTCGCCAAGCCACTCGATCTGGCTTTGATCACCGAACTCGCTGCCACGCACGATGCTTTGGTGACGATCGAGGACGGCTGCGTCGCCGGCGGGGCCGGCAGCGCCGTGCAAGAGGCGTTGGCTGCGGCCCATGTGCAGTTGCCGGTGCTGGCGCTCGGCCTGCCCGACGCGTTCATCGAGCACGGCGACCCGGGCAAGTTGATGGCCACTTGCGGGCTCGATGCTCCCGGCATCGAGCAGTCCATCCTCAAGCGCTTCGGCGCGAAACCCGTGCTCGTTAGGGCCGCTGTCAATCATTGAGTCGGGTCGAACGCTGGCTTCAAAACCGCGGCGGGATACGGGCTGTCGATTGCTGGCATCCTTGCCCCCAGTGACACGATGAACCCCATGACCAACCTCAAAGACGCGCTCCATATTCCCGACACGCAGAGCACGCGTGACGAACGCCACCTCGCGATCCAGCATGTCGGCGTGAAGCGGGTTCGCTATCCCCTGCAGTTGCGTATCGGCGACGCGGTGGTGCACACGGTCGCGAGGTGGAGCCTCGACGTCGCCTTGCCGGCCGAAGAAAAGGGCACGCACATGTCGCGATTCGTGGCGTGGCTCGATGCTCTCGATGCCCCGCTCGATGCGGCAACGCTGCGCACTCAATTTG
>JAYUWC010000366.1:0-9482 GCA_043753755.1 Rhizobacter sp. | reverse complement strand
CAGGCTCAACAACCCGGTCAGTCGCCAAGCGGGCGGCAACGCGCGCAAGCACCGGCCAATTTCTGCCGGGCCATCGCCCGTGCAACTGGTGCCACGCACGGCCCAACCGAGTGCGAGGGCCTCGAAGCGCTCGACGCCGTCCCAGTTGAATCGGAAGGGGTGCTCGGCAGCGGCTTGTGCCATGAGCGCACGGAGCAAGGGGCCGGCAGCGAAATTTTCCGCAGCCGCGAAAGCATGCACAGCATGCGAGGACAGCACCTGCAGCTTCTCGCTCAGCGTGCCGCTTTCGAGATCGTTCGGTGTCAGCTGGAGTGAACCCGGCGCGAGGCGATGCAGGCCGGGGTGCATCCTGAAAGGCGTAGCGATCGAGTCGAAAACACTGGACATGCGAACCAAACAATGTTCTCGCGACCCGGCTTTCGGGGGCCACCCGGTGATCCGGGCACACCGGGCCCCGGCGCCTGCCGGATCAACTCCGAATCAAACGCGTTTGCGGTATTCGTGCGTGCGCGTGTCGATCTCGACCTTGTCGCCGGTCTGTACGAACAGCGGCACGTCGATCTCGAAGCCGGTCGCGATCTTTGCTTTTTTCATGACCTTGCCCGAGGTGTCGCCTTTGACCGCCGGTTCGGTGTCGGTGATCTCGCGCACTACGCTGGTCGGCAACTCGACCGAAATCGCCTTGCCGTCATAGAACACCACTTCGACCGGCATCGCGTCTTCGAGGTACTGGATCGCGTCACCCATGTTTTCGGACTCGACCTCGAACTGGTTGTACTCGGCGTCCATGAAGGCGTACATCGGATCGGCAAAGTACGAATACGTGCAGTCTTTCTTGTCGAGCATCACTTGATCGAGCTTGTCGTCGGCCTTGTAGACCACCTCGGTACCGGAGTTCGAGAGCAGGCTTTTGAGCTTCATGCGCACCGTGGCCGAATTGCGGCCGCCACGGCTGTACTCGGTGCGCAAAACCACCATCGGGTCCTTGCCCTGCATGATGACGTTGCCTGCGCGAAATTCCATTGCGGTCTTCATAGCTGCTGTTTCCGTGTGCGATGTTGTGACGGGTTAAGGGGCGGGTTACTTCCCAACTGGGAAGTCTGTCGATCCGACTGGGAAGTTTGCCGATCCGACTGGGAAGTTTGCCGACCCGACTGAGAAGTCTGCCAACCCGACTGAGAAGTCTGCTTAGAGGCTCGTTCGTGCCGTGATGAGTTGACGGACTCGAGCGCGAAAAACCCGCGATTTTAGCGTGATTGGCTTGCGAATCGGACCAGTCGGGTGGTCAGATCGTCTTGCGCTAGCAGCGTGCGCTGCCATTCTCGGCACGTCTGCAGCCATGTCGCTGCATCGGGCCAGGGCAGTGCAACAGGCGGTTGTGGCGCGTTCCAGGCATTCCAGAGCGCACGAACCTCGACGCTGGCATCGGTGCGATCGAGCAAGGCCGCAAGCTTGGCCAGATGCACGCCGTCATGCTGGCGATAGGCTTGCCATACGAAAGGCCTGCCAGCCCAGATGGCGCGCACCAACGAGTCTTCGCCGCGAACGAAGTTGATGTCGCTAGACCAGAGCAGGTGGTCGTACTCGAGCTGAGTAAGCGCGGGCACAACGGTTGCGCGCAAGGCACCGCGAGTGAGGTCTGCGCCGAGCAAAGCGACGGTTTGGCGTGCGGCGTGTCCGGTGGTAGCGAGCAACAACGTCGGGCGTTCTGTCAGCTTGTCGATCAACAGGGACAGGGCAGGCGCTTCGTAGCAAAAGAGGCTCACGACGCGCTCGCCGACGCGAGTCTCGATGCCGCGTGCGGCCAGCCAGGCTTTGCGTGAAAAGGTCATTTGCCGCTTGTCGATATCGAGCTCGCGGATCAACCCGCCGGTGCGTTCGCCGAACCCTGGGTAGAAGAACCACTTGCGCAACCCGGCGCCCGGCCCGCTGGCCTGCGGTGACATCAATCCGTGCGATCGCTCGACGAAAGCTTCGGCACTCAGGTATTCGAGGTTGATCCAGAGCGGCGGCAGCACGGCACTTTTCATGGCGCGGAGCCAGGGGTCGGGCAGCTCGCAGCCGAAGGCCTCGATCACCACGTCACCCGGCGCGGTTTCGGTCTCGCCCGCCGGCCATGCCGAGACCTCGACACCCGGGGCGCCGAGCGGCGCCATCCAGGCAAGCGCTCTCACGTCGTCGACCCAAAGGCGCACGCGCTCGCCGCGCTCGGCGAGGTCGGCGGCGAGCCGCCACGACACGCCGATGTCACCGTAGTTGTCGATGACGCGGCAGAACAAGTCCCATTGCATCGTTGCGATTATTCAGGAGCGTGCAGGCTGAAGGCGGCGCGGCACAATCGCCGCCGATGACCGAAGACTCAACCTTGCCCGACGCCCCTGACGCGCGGGATACCGGCGGCGGCGCCTACGCGCGGCTTCTCGAAGAGGTCGCGGCGTTGCCCAACCTGCCAGGCGTTTACCGCTACTTCGATGCGAGCGACGCGGTGTTGTACGTGGGCAAGGCGCGCGACCTGAAGAAGCGCGTCTCGAGTTACTTCCAGAAGAACCACGGCGGCACGCGCATCGGCCACATGATTACCAAGATCGCGCGGTTGCAGACGACAGTCGTGCGCTCCGAAGCCGAAGCTCTGCTGCTCGAAAACAACCTGATCAAGACACTCGCGCCGCGCTTCAACATTCTCTTTCGCGACGATAAAAGCTACCCGTACCTGAAGATCGCGTCGGGCAGGTTCCCGCGGGTCGCCTACTACCGCGGCGCGGTCGATCGGCGGCATCGTTATTTCGGCCCGTTCCCGAGTGCGTGGGCGGTCAAGGAGTCGATCCAGATGATCCAGAAGGTGTTTCGCCTTCGCACCTGTGAAGACTCGGTGTTCGCAAACCGCACGCGGCCGTGTCTGCTGTACCAGATCAAGCGCTGCTCAGGGCCGTGCGTGGGTTACATCTCGGCCGAAGATTACGTGCACGATGTGAGCCACGCCGAGCGGTTCTTGCAAGGCGAACAGCAGGAGTTGATGGCCGACCTCCAAGCGCAAATGATGACCCACGCCGAAGGCCAACGCTATGAGCAGGCGGCCGAGATTCGCAACCAAATCGGGGCGCTCTCGCGCGTTCTGCACCAGCAGTCGGTCGAAGACAACACCGGCGTCACCACCAAAGATGCCGACATCCTCGCCGTGCGGGTCGAAGGTGGGCGCGCCTGCGTCAATCTTGCGATGGTGCGCGGCGGTCGGCACTTGGGCGACCGGCCGTATTTTCCGAAGCACGTGGAAGCGGCAGTGACGCTTGGGCCTGAACAGCGCGATGAGAAAAACGATAAGGGCGACCTGAACGAAGACACGACCCCAGCCCCTGAAGTGCAAGTGCTCGAAGCCTTCATTGCGCAGCACTACCTCGAAGGCGGAGTGCCGCCACTGCTGGTGTTGAGCCACGCGGTCGACAAGACGCTGATCGACGCGCTTTCACTGCAAAGTGGAGTGAAGGTCACGGCGCAGCATCAGCCCCGCGAGCCACGCCGCGCTTGGCTCGATATGTGCGTCAAGGGCGCGAAACTCAAGCTCGCGCAGTTGCTGGCCGAAGAAGGCTCGCAGCAGGCGCGCACGCGGTCGCTGGTCGAGGCGCTCGACCTCGCGGTCGACGACATGGACACCTTTCGCATCGAGTGTTTCGACATCAGCCACTCCGCAGGCGAGGCGACCCAGGCATCCTGCGTCGTCTTCGAGGGTCACAAGATGCAGAGTGCGCAATACCGCCGCTACAACATCGATGGCATCACGGGTGGCGACGACTACGCCGCCATGCGCCAGGTGTTGACGCGCCGATACGCCAAGCTCGCCGAGGCGGCAAGCCGAAGCGACGTTCCGAATTCGGCGCGGCTGCCTGACTTGGTGCTGGTCGACGGCGGCCGAGGCCAGGTCAGCATGGCTCGCGGCGTGTTCGAAGAGTTGGGCATCGATCTCGGTCGCATCGTCGGGGTCGAAAAAGGCGAGGGCCGCAAGGTCGGCCTGGAAAAACTCTTGTTTGCGGACGGTCGACCCAAGATTGCGCTCGGCCGCGACTCCGCCGCCTTGATGTTGGTCGCGCAAATCCGTGACGAAGCACACCGCTTCGCGATCACCGGAATGCGCGCACGCCGCGCAAGCGTGCGCACAGGCGGCAGCAAACTCGAAGACATCACAGGCGTTGGACCGAAGAAGCGCGCCAAACTCCTGCAGCGCTTTGGCGGCGTGCGCGGCGTGGGCAATGCGAGTGTTGAAGACTTGTTGACTGTCGAAGGCATCTCGAAAGAACTCGCCGAGGAGATTTACCGTGTTCTCCATTGACCTCCGGCTGCAGGCGCGGCTGGTGGGGCTGAGCTTGATTGCGGGCTGCTCGTCATCGACGACACCGCCGCCGCCGCCGCCGCCGCCAGTGTTGAGCCTCGAGGGGCGCAGCGCGCCGGCAGTGCAAGCGACCTCTGTGCCGGTAATGTCGCGGTCTGCATTTCGGCCGCTGCCTGCGCCCGGCCCTGTGCGCAGTTGGGCCGAGTTGCGAATGCAGGCGGCTCGACGACTTGTCGCCGCCAACCCCGATAGCAGCTACCTCGGCGCCGTTGTCGAGCCGCTGCTCGGCGTGCCAGTGCTCGAAATCGAACTCAACGGCGATGGCAGCGTGCGTCACATCGTGTTTTTGCGGCACGCGCAAGAGGCCAAATTCACGTCGAAACTCGCCGAAGACGCGGTGCGCCGCGCGGCACCTTTCGGCGACGTTTCTCGGTTGCCCAAGCCGTGGCGATTCACCGAGACATTTCTGTTCAATGACGAACGAAAGTTCAAACCGCGAACGCTCGACTAAGTCGCCAGTGGTTGCGCGCCGATTACCCGGTGCAGCCTTGGCGTCGCGCGGTAGAGCCACAATCGACGCATGTTCTTCAATTTGCCGACCTTGCTGACCTGGGCGCGCATCGTCGCGATCCCGCTGATCGTCGGCGTTTTCCATCTGTCACTCGCAGAAGCCGACCGCAACTTGATCGCGACTGTGCTGTTCGTCGTGGTGGCGCTCACCGACTGGGCCGATGGTTATCTGGCGCGGCGGCTCAACATGACGTCCTCTTTCGGCGCGTTCCTCGACCCGGTAGCCGACAAGTTCTTGGTGTGCGCGGCGCTGCTCGTTCTGGTTGAACTCGATCGCGTGCAGAGCTTGATTGCGCTCGTGATCATCGGCCGCGAAATCGCGATCTCGGCCTTGCGCGAATGGATGGCGCAGATCGGCGCATCGCGCAGCGTTGCAGTGCACATGCTCGGTAAGGTGAAGACGGTGGTGCAGCTTGTTGCGATTCCGTTTCTGCTGTATCACGGACAATTGTTTGATTTGATCGATACGCAGGTCTGGGGCACGTGGCTAATTTACGCCGCCGCTGTTTTGACAATTTGGTCGATGGTCTATTACTTGCAGAAAGCGCTGCCCGAGATTCGCGCCAAGGTGCGTTAATGATCGAGTTGGTCGCGCGCGCATGCGGTGGCCGTGCGGCGCTGATACGCGCGATGCCGTGGGTCTTCGTGATGATCTGGAGCACCGGCTTCATCGTCGCCCGCTTCGGCATGCCGCACTCGCCGCCGCTGACATTTCTTTCGCTGCGCTACGCCTTGTCGCTACTCTGCTTCGGCGCGTGGATCTTTTTGGCACGGGTCGCGTGGCCGAGCGGTCGGGCGCAGTGGGCGCATCTTGCAGTGGTTGGTGTGTTGATGCATGCAGGTTATTTGGGCGGTGTGTGGGCTGCTGTCAAGGCAGGCATCGGCGCGGGTACCGTGGCGCTGGTGGTCGGCCTGCAACCCGTGTTGACGGCTGTTTGGACGAGCTGGCACGGCAATATTGCAACTGCAACGCGAGACCGAGTCACACCCCTGCAGTGGCTCGGTCTTGCGCTCGGTCTGGGCGGCTTGGTACTGGTCGTTTGGCACAAGCTTGCAGGGGGCGAAGTCACGCGCTGGAATTTCGGGCTGGCTGCCATTGCGCTGACCAGCATCACCGTCGGCACGCTGTACCAGAAGCGCTTTGTGGCGCCATGTGACGTGCGCAGTGCGAGCGCCGTGCAACTCATTGCGGCGCTGGTCGTCAGCTTCCCGTTGGCGCTGCACGAGACCGAGTCAGTGGTGTGGCAAATGCCGATGATCGGCGCGCTGATGTGGTCGGTTTTTGCACTCACGCTCGGCGGCAGTTCGCTACTCTATTTGTTGATTCAACGTGGCGCCGCTACTGAGGTAACGAGTCTCATGTACCTGGTGCCGCCGTGCACGGCGGCTCTGGCCTGGTTGCTGTTCGACGAGGCCTTCACCGTAAGCATGACGCTCGGCATGATGCTCACCGCCAGTGGTGTCGCACTTGTTGTTCGAAGGCCCCCGGACGTCATCGAACCGAGGCGTCCGGCGGAGGAGCGACGCGATGTGTTGTCAAGCGAGAAAGCGCGCGGTTCCCCTTGAATGAGGGCGGATGATTACGAATAGAATCCGCTTCCGCGCTTGACAGGGTTTGAGTGCGCGGCTGTAATCATTTTGAGCGGCCGCGTCACATTCTTGCAGCCCAAAAAAACCACCCGAATTCTTGTGAGATACCTTTAGAGGGGGAGCACCCGTGAACAAGTCAGAGTTGATCGAGCACATCGCGAAGCAGGCAGACATTTCCAAGGCAGCCGCAGCACGCGCCCTGGAGGCGGTCATTGGCGGCGTGAAAACCACGCTGAAGAAGAACAACACGGTGTCGCTCGTCGGCTTCGGTACTTTCAGCGTCGGCAAGCGCGCTGCACGCAGCGGCCGCAACCCGCGCACCGGTGCAACGATCAAGATCAAGGCCGCAAAAGTGCCTAAGTTTCGTCCTGGCAAAGCCCTCAAAGACGCGCTCAATTAAGCACGCCTTCGCTTCAGGTTCAAGTTGCCACGGGTGCTTAGCTCAGTTGGTAGAGCGGCGCCCTTACAAGGCGTAGGTCGGGGGTTCGAGCCCCTCAGCACCCACCAAAAAATCCAAGATGGGCGCGGCTAGAATGCGCGCAGTTATTCGATCAAAGGCGAACCTCGGTTCGCCTTTATTACATCTGGGCTTCGTGAGTTTGTCGGCGACATGCGCAACTCGCGTGGCGTCGCATTCGCACCGTTCTGGCTTGCACCGCGCAATTGCCCTTCACAGAGGCTTTCGATGTTTGACTTCTTCCGCAAGCACACTTGGCTGCTTCAAGTGGTTCTCGGCTTCGTCGTGCTCGCTTTCGTCGGCGGAGGTGTCTATCAGGGCTACGGCAGCTTCTTGAACGATGACAACGGCACGGTCGCCAAGGTCGACGGCCACAAGGTCACGCGCAGCGAGTGGGAAACGGCGCAGCGCCAGCAGATCGAACGCGTGCGCCAGCAAATGCCCAATGTCGACGCGAAGCTGTTCGACACCCCAGAAATGAAACGCCAGTCGTTGGACGCCGTGGTGCGAGAACGCGTCATGTTGACGGCTGCCGAAAAGCTACATCTCACCATCACCGATGAGCGCTTGCAGCGCATCTTTTTGAGTGACCCGCAACTTGCCTTTTTGCGCAACCCCGACGGTAGTGTCAACAAAGACGCGCTCGCAGCGCAAGGCATGTCATCTGACGCGTTCGCCCAGCGACTGCGCCAGGACCTCTCGCTGCGCCAAGTAGCACAGGGCATCGCCGGGACCGTATTCGCGCCGTTGGGCTCCACCAACGCCGCACTGGATGCAATGTTCCAGCAGCGCGAAATCCAAGTTCAGCAATTTGCGACCAAGGAATCGATTGCCAAGGTGACGCCCACCGATGCCGACATTGAAATGTTTTACAAGAATTCAGCGAACGCGTCGCAGTTTTTAGCACCCGAGGTCGAGAACATTGAGTACGCGGTGCTCGATGTGGAAGCGTTGAAAAAGGGCGTCACGGTTGCCGACAAAGAGCTGCAGGATTACTACACCGCCAACCTCGCCAGGTTCACGGTGGCCGAGGAGCGACGTGCGAGTCATGTCCTGGTCAAGGTCGATGTCGGCGCATCGGTCGCCGATCGCGCCAAGGCCAAACTCAAGGCCGAGGGTTTGCTGGCTGGAGTGAAGAAAAACCCCGCATCGTTCGCGGACGTGGCACGCCAGAATTCCGACGATCCCGGATCGGCAGAGAAGGGCGGTGATCTCGAATTTTTCGGGCGTGGCGGTCTCGCGGCCAAACCACTCGAGGATGCAGCTTTTGCCCTCAGGCCGGATGAAATCAGCAACCTGGTCGAGAGCGATTTCGGCTACCACATCGTCAAGCTGACGTCAGTACGAGGCGGCGACAAGCGCTCATTTGAATCGGTGCGTACCGAACTCGAAGGCGAGGTACAAAAGCAATTGGCACAGAAGCGCTTTTCGGAGGCAGCGGTCGAGTTCACCAATATGGTCTACGAGCAGCCCGATAGCCTTCGGCCGGTGCTGGATAAGTTCAAGCTCGAGCTCCGGACCGCGCAAAATTTGCGGCGTACGCCCGGCCCGAACGCGATAGGGCCGCTCTCGAATCCCAAATTTCTCGAGGCTCTGTTCGCCACCGATGCGATCAAGAACAAGCGCAACACGCAAGCGATCGAGGTCGGCGGCAGTACGCTCGTCGCCGGTCGTGTCGTGAAATACGAAGCTGCGCACGTGCTGCCGCTGGCCGATGTCAAAGACCGCATCCGCGGTCGGTTGGTCGTGGCGCAGGCAGCGGCTCTGGCCCGCAAGCTTGGCGAGGCACGCCTTGCCGAGTTGCGCGCCGCGCCGGCGACGACGATGCCCGAGACGCCGCTGATCGTCTCGCGCGCGCAAGCTACCGAACAGCCTGCGGCGATTGTCGATGCGGTTTTGAAGGCGCCGACCGCAACGTTGCCCGCCTTCCTTGGGGTTGATCTGGGCGACCAGGGTTATGCAGTCGTCAAGATCGGTAAGGTGCTCGGGCGCGACCCGGGCACGGCCGATGTGACGCGCGCTAAATCGCAATATGCACAAGCCTGGGGTGATGCCGAGTCACAGGCTTACTACAACGCACTCAAGTCACGGTTCAAGGTCGAGATCAAGCCAGGAGCATTGCCTGCGGGCGCTGATGTCGCCAGTGCTGCGGCACGTTGAGAGCAGCGCTAACACGCCGCTATAATGTGGCCCTCTGCGGTGGCTGTAGCTCAGTTGGTAGAGTCCAGGATTGTGATTCCTGTTGTCGTGGGTTCGAGCCCCATCAGCCACCCCACCATTTGAAACCCAGTATCCATGCGGCCTCCAAAGGCGTGTGGGTGTATGAAGTGGGTGCAAGAACTGAAGGCCCCAAGGAGCGATCCTCGGGGCCTTTCGCTTGTCTATGCGATGAGAAGACCGATGAAACACATCAGATGGGGTGGCAGCCTTTGGTCCATCCTCCTCTGTGCTGGTCTAATTTCCACGGACACCTCGATAGGTGGAATCCACCTGGACGGGAAACATGACCAAGAAGCAACGAAGGACGTTCGACGCTGAGTTCAA
>JAYUWC010000365.1:0-9495 GCA_043753755.1 Rhizobacter sp. | reverse complement strand
CCCGGCGAGGTCATCGAAGAGAAAATTTCGCTGAGCGAACGTTTCGGCCTGTGGGTCAGCTTCTACCCGTTCAGCCAGGATGAGTATCTGGCCATTGCCGCGCGGTGGTTGCGCGGCTTCGGGGTCGATGAGGCCGCCATCGTGGCGGCGCGGCAAGAGAGTCTGGTCTGGGCGCTGGAGCGCGGTTCGCGTTCGGGGCGTGTCGCGTTCCAGTTCGCGAAAGACTACGCCGGGCGTCACCCGTGATTGCTAGTGACCGCGAGCCGGTCGAGGTGCCACGGTTTGCGCCGCGTCTGCCCGTCGACGTTGCGGTCGGCGTGTTGATCGATCCGAACGGCGACTTTCTCTTGACCTCGCGCCCCGAGGGCAAGGTCTACGCGGGCTACTGGGAGTTCCCGGGGGGCAAGCTCGAGGCCGGAGAGTCGGTCGAGGCGGCGCTGCGGCGCGAGCTGTTCGAGGAACTCGGTATCGCGATCGGCACGGTGCAGCCCTGGAAGGTCGAGCTCGTCGACTACCCGCATGCCCGCGTGCGCCTGCACTTCTGCAAAGTTTTTGAATGGTCGGGCGGGTTCGAGATGCGAGAACGGCAACAGATGGCCTGGCAGCGGCTGCCGGTCGCGGTAGTGCCGGTGCTCCCCGGCACGCTGCCTGTGCTGGCCTGGTTCGCCGAGGAGCGCCGCTTTACGGGCGCCACTACACTTTCACCATGAACTGGTTGGACGATGTGAAGTGGGATGCTGCAGGCCTGGTGCCGGCAATCGTGCAAGAGGTCGGCAGCAACGACGTGCTGATGTTTGCCTTCATGAACCGAGAGGCCCTCGCGAAGACCGTCGAACTCGGTGAGGCGGTGTATTTCAGCCGCTCGCGCAGCCGGCTCTGGCACAAGGGCGAAGAGAGCGGCCACATCCAGAAAGTGCATGAGCTGCGGCTCGATTGCGATGCCGATGTGGTGTTGCTCAAGGTCGAGCAACTCGGCCACGCGTCCGGCATCGCTTGCCACACCGGCCGACATTCGTGCTTCTTTCGAAAGCTCGAAGGCGGGGAATGGAATGCCGTCGAGCCGGTCTTGAAAGACCCGGAGCACATCTACAAATGACAACATCGTCGAACGACACGCTGGCGCGGCTGGCCGGTGTCGTCAAACTGCGCAAGGCGGGCGACCCCGACAAGAGCTACGTTGCCCGGCTGTTCAGCAAGGGGTCCGATTCGATCTTGAAGAAGATCGGCGAAGAGGCGACCGAGGTGGTCATGGCCTGCAAAGACGGCGAACCGGGCAAGATCGTGGCCGAGGTCGCCGACCTGTGGTTTCACTGCTTGCTGGCACTCGAGGCACACGGCCTGGCACCGGCCGACGTGCTGACCGAGCTCGAACGGCGCGAGGGCCTATCGGGCCTGGAAGAATTTGCGGCCCGCAAGGCCGCGCAACGCGACAAGGAGGCTTTATGAGCGACATCATCGAAAGCGGCTCGGGAGCCGCAAAGCAGGACGACTCGTTGCGCACGGTCGGCCACATCAGCTACGCGCTGCATGCGGTCGTCGCGATCGGCGCGGTGTTGCCCGGCGTGCAGGCCGGCATCGTGCTGCTGATTGCGGCCTTCGTGCTCGACCTCATCAAAAAAGACGATGCACGCGGTACCTGGCAGGAGTCGCACTTCGCCTGGCGCATCCGCAGTGTCTTGTGGGCCGGTGTGCTTTACGTGGTGACGATCCCGCTCTGGCTGCTTTTCATCTTGCCGGGATGGATCGCCTGGATCGCGATCTCGATCTGGTTTTTGTACCGCGTGGCGCGCGGCTGGCTGGCGCTCAACGACCGACGGCCGATGCCGACATGAGGGTGGTGCGATGAATCACGACCCGAGTTGCATCTTCTGCAAGATCGTTGCCGGCGAGATCCAGAGCCGCAAGGTGTTCGAAGACGACGAGATGCTGGTCTTCCACGACATCGCACCGTGGGCGCCGGTGCACCTGTTGATGATCCCGAAAGAGCACGTCAGGTCGATGGTCGAGGTCGAGCCGCGCCACGCGCCGCTCTTGGGTCGCATGCTCGCAACGGCCCCGACCCTGATGCGCGATCTGGGCGTGACCAACGGCTTTCGCACGCTCATCAACACCGGTGAAGACGGCCGCCAGGAAGTGCAGCACGTCCATGTCCATGTGATCGGTGGCCCGCGGCCCTGGGTCAAGGGCTAAAGCTGCGCCGGCCCTTCGGCCGCGTGGGTTACTGGGTCCCCTAGAATTCGGGAATCGTCTGCAGGAGAGAAAACATGGGTTCATTCAGCATCTGGCATTGGCTCGTCGTGCTCTTGATCGTGGTGCTCGTGTTCGGCACCAAGAAGCTCAAAAACATCGGCACTGACCTCGGTGGCGCGGTCAAAGGCTTCAAAGACGGCGTAAAAGACGGCGGCACCCCGATCGACCCGGCGGCACCCCCCGCGCAGGTCAACAACACGACCCGGGCCAACGACGCCAACACGGTCGACGTGGAAGCCAAGCACAAGTCCTGACCCGAGCCTGACCCCACGTGATCGATTTCGGTTTCGACAAGATCGCGTTGATCGGCGCGGTCGCTTTGATCGTGATCGGTCCCGAGAAACTGCCGCGTGTCGCGCGCACGGTCGGGCACCTGATCGGCAAGGCGCAGCGCTATGTGGCCGACGTCAAGGCCGAGGTCAATCGTTCGATCGAACTCGAAGACCTCAAAAAGATGAAGACCGAGTTCGAAGACGCTGCCCGCAATGTCGGCGAATCGGTATCGAAGGAGGTTCACCAGACCCGCAACGACCTTCAGAGCGCGTGGAGCGATGCCGACAACGGCATCCTGCCGCCGCACAGCGGCCAGCACGAGGGCTGGAGCCCGCCACCGCCCGAGTACAAGCACCCGAAGAAGAACTGGCGTCTGAAACGCGGCGCGACACCTCAGTGGTACAAGCAGCGCGCGGGTGTGCGGGTCAAGGCGCAGTCGGGCGCGGCGCGCGTGGCGCGTTTCCGGCCAGCGCGTTCGGCGGCATGATCTGGTGAGCACCCCGCAAAAGCCCGATGAGATGGAGGGCACCGAGCAGCCGTTCGTCTCCCACCTTGTCGAGTTGCGTGATCGGTTGATTCGCGCCTGCATCGCGGTTGGCGTTTGCTTCGGTGTGCTGATGGTCTGGCCCGGCTCGGCGCATTTGTATGACCTGCTCGCCCAGCCGCTGGTCGAGCACCTGCCGACCGGCGGCATGCTGATCGCAACCAGTGTGATCTCGCCGTTTTTAGTGCCGCTGAAGATCACGTTGATGGCGGCCTTCATGCTCGCGCTGCCAGTGGTGCTGTACCAGGTCTGGGCCTTCGTCGCGCCTGGCCTCTACACCCACGAGAAAAAGTTGGTCCTGCCGCTGGTGGTATCGAGCTCGCTGCTGTTTTTTTTGGGCGTGGCCTTTTGCTACTTCTTCGTGTTCGGCAAAGTGTTCACCTTCATTCAGAGCTTCGCGCCCAAGAGCGTTTCGGCGATGCCTGACATCGAGGCCTACCTGAGCTTCGTGCTGACGATGTTTATCGCTTTCGGAGCCGCGTTCGAGGTACCGATCGCGGTGGTGGTGCTGGCGCGGCTGGATGTGGTCAGCGTCAAGAAGCTGCGGGAATTTCGCGCCTACTTCGTGGTGTTGGCGTTCATCATCGCCGCCGTGTTGACGCCGCCCGACGTGGTCTCGCAGCTCTCGCTGGCGATCCCGATGGTGATCTTGTACGAGGTCGGCATCATCGCCGCCGGCTTCTTCATCAAGCACACCCAGGCGCCGGCCGAAGAGACCGCCGACACCACCAAAACCGGTTGACGCCGGCCCAGGGTTCGCCGCAGCGTCACGCGCTTGTCGCGCGCGCGCCCTGTTTATTCTTCGCGCTGCAAGGCCACGCGCGCCTTCGGTCGCTGGCCGACGGTCACGTCGAGGTTCACGGCCTTGTCGCCGCGCTGCACGGTGATCGCAGCGACCGCCTTCGGCTTGAGCGCTGCGACTGCGTTGAGCAACTGGTAGGCGCTGCTGACCGGCGTCTCGCCGACACGCGTCACCACATCGCCGGGCTTGATGCCGCCGGTGCTCGCCGGGCCACTCTGCACGACGCCGGTAATCAGTACGCCGGCTTTGACCGGCAGGTTCAGCGTTTGCGCGATCTCGGGTGTGAGGTCGCGCTGCTCGACACCGAGGTAGCCGCGGGTGACCTGCCCGTCTTTGATCAGCGCCTCCATCACTCGGCGCGCGGTGCTGACCGGTATCGCGAAGCCGATGCCGAGGCTGCCGCCGGTGCGCGAGTAGATCGCGGTGTTGATGCCCAGCAGGTTGCCGGCGGCATCGACCAGTGCGCCGCCCGAGTTGCCGGGGTTGATGGCCGCATCGGTCTGGATGAAATTCTCGAAGGTGTTGATGCCGAGCTTGTTGCGCCCCAGCGCGCTGACGATGCCCGAGGTCACGGTCTGGCCGACGTCGAACGGGTTGCCGATCGCGAGCACCACGTCACCGACCTGCAGGCGGTCGGCGTCGCCGAAGCTGATCGTGGGCAGACGCTCGAGTTCGATCTTCAGCACCGCGACATCGGTCTCGGGGTCGGTGCCGACCAGTTTGGCGCGGGCCTGGCGGCCATCGATCAACATGACCTCGATGTCGTCGGCGCCGTCGATCACGTGGTTGTTGGTCAGCAGGTAGCCGGCGTCGGAGACGATCACGCCCGAGCCGAGGCCGACTTGCGGGTCGCTGTGCCGATTGCGCGAACGGTCACCGAAGAAGAACTGGAACACCGGGTCTTCGCTGCGCGCCGAGCGCGGCGGCGCCTTGCTCGCGGTGATGCTGACGACCGCCGGCGAGGCCCGTTTGGCCGCGGCGCTGTAGCTCGTCACCGCCCCCCCCGAAAGCACGACCGGCAACGCTTGCGTTGGGCTGCTCACGTTTCCGACCGTGGGCGATGCCGTGCCGTAGCCGCCGCGCTGCAGCCAATCGGGCTTGAGTGTGGCGACCACGAACAGCATCGCCACCGCCACGGTGACGGCCTGCGAAAAGACGAGCCAGGTTTTGCGCATGAGGTTCCGTTTCGGGCACAGCATTCAGCGTTGCGCGCCGCGTTTGAATTATGGGCGATCGACCTGTTTCGCCCAGCGCGGCATCGACGAGTGCTGCTGCGATTCGCGACAATCGCGCGATGAATTCAACGGCAGCCGTCGGACCTTCGTCCGTACCCACGCGACGCCCGATCGCTCTCACGATGGGCGACGCCTGCGGCATCGGCCCCGAGATCGTGGCGCAGCTGTTTCGCCGCGCCGAAGGGGCGGGTTGTGTCGTGCTCGGCGATGTGGGGGTGATGCGCCGCGCAGTGGCGTTCACGGGAGGGATGCTCGCTGTCGCGCTGATCGAGCGGGTGTCGGACCAGGCGCAGGTGCCGCCGAATTGCATTCCGGTGCTTCAGGTCGAAGGCCTGCCGAGCGACCTGCTCGGAGCGAAGGTCGGCCAGGTCGATGCGCGGGCCGGTGCGGCCGCGGCGGCGTGCATCACCTGCGCGGCCGCGCTAGCCCGTGCGGGCGAGATCGCCGCGATCGTCACCGCTCCGATTCACAAAGAGGCGCTGGCTGCGGCGGGCATCGCGTATCCAGGCCACACCGAAATGCTGCAGGCACTCGCGACCGAGCCCGGTGCCGCGCCGCCGCCGGTGCGCATGATGCTGGCAAACGACCAGCTGCGGACGGTGCTGGTGACGATTCACCTGTCGCTGCGCCACGCGATCGATGCGGTCACTCTCGATGCCGTGCTCGAGACGATTCGCATCGCTCACTGCAGTGCCGCCGACTGGGGGATGACGCGCCCGCGAATCGCTGTCGCGGGGCTGAATCCGCATGCCGGCGAAGGCGGTTTGTTCGGCGACGAAGAGCTCCGCATCATCGCGCCGGCGATTGCGGCGGCGCGCGCCGAGGGCATCGATGCCACCGGGCCGTTCGCACCCGACACCGTGTTCATGCGCGCCCGGCATGCATTGGGTCACCCGGGCGAGTTCGACATCGTCGTCGCAATGACCCACGACCACGGGCTGATCCCGGTCAAGTACCTCGGCGTCGAGCAGGGTGTGAACGTGACGCTGGGGCTGCCGTTCGTGCGCACCAGCCCAGACCATGGCACCGCGTTCGACATCGCCGGTACGGGCCGCGCGGACGCGCGCAGCTTGGTCGCGGCGCTCGGCATGGCGCGCCGACTCAGTGAAAGGGCCAGTGCCCGCTAAGCCCGGACGAAGCCGCGTTGCCCGAAACTCAGACCCAGATGCTGGGTCGGTTCGAAAGTCGGTCGACGGTTTTTTCGATGTTTCTCAGCTCGGCTTGCGAGATGGTCTTGTCGCTCGCCTCACGCGAGATCATGTCGAGCACCTCGAAGCGCTTCGCGGGCGTTTGAGTTTCGAGGTGTCCATCGTGAGCAGCCCAAGGATCGTGTATCGGTTGTCGCCGCCCGAGTTTTCACCTGGAGTTAAGTTGACGCCTGAGTGGCGCAGCGTTCGCTGGACCAAGCCATCGAAGCCGGTGCTTCTCGAAAACTCGAAATTCGTGACTACAGTGCCGTTGGCGAGACTCCGCCCCGGCTCGCCCTCGTTGACTGTGACGCTGGCGACATTGCCTTTGACCGAGCCTTCGAGGCTCGGCTTCGGCACCAAGTAGCCCCTCCATGACGTTGGCGATTTTTGCGCTCTCGGCTGCGACGGCTGAACGGTCTGAGAGATTGACCCTCGTGTTTGACATCAGGTTTAAAAGATCCACCCGCGCCGTGTAGCTGAGTTGCTGGTAGTCGGCAGTCCGGATCAAATCGCCCAGGCCTTTCGCGAGAAACATCCTTTGAAAGTTGGGTCCGGGGGCTGCGTACGGTCCGTCGCCGTGTTGACCGACGAGCAAGCGCCGGAACGTGCCCTCTTCCATGATGTCGTCGTTGCTGATGGTTTCGCCGCTCGAAAGCCTCACCGACGGCTCGTCACCACCGCTCGAGGTGTTTTGCTGTGCCAGTAGCGCCAGGGCCCCACCGTCTGCTGGACTCAGGTCGCCATCCTTGGCGAGTTCTC
This sequence comes from Rhizobacter sp., assembly GCA_043753755.1. GTDB lineage: Bacteria > Pseudomonadota > Gammaproteobacteria > Burkholderiales > Burkholderiaceae_C > LMDS01. The sequence continues at coordinate 2,442 of JAYUWC010000365.1, read as the reverse complement.
CGACTTTTTGGAGGTACGCGACGCGCTCTGACTCGGCCCATTTGCTCATGTCGCTGAGGGGGTCGCGTCCGTTGTGGCCCAAAAACATTCCTCTGGAGCCATCGCGATAGCTTGCGCCCGTGCTGTCGGCGGCGTTGCCGATCACCGTGTTGACCAGCGCGCCGAGCCTTCGTCGTCGAGCACTTGACCGCGGGTGATTTTCGCCGTGCCACCTCCGGCGACGGGCACCGTGAGCAGTACTTCATTCGCACCCGGGCCGGCGTAGCCCTGGTTGTTCATGTACTTGGCGATCAGGTCGGTTGTCTCTTGGCCGGTGAAGCCGACCTTGCCCCCGTAGCCGCCTCGAATGATCGTGGCCGATTGCTGTGCCGACCCCAGGATCTCTGCGCGTTCCTGCGGCGTCAATGCCGAAATATCACCGTTGAGCAAGGCGTTCAAAGTCGCGTTGTGGTCAGTACTGCCGCCGCCTGCTCGCGGGCTTTCGGTCAACACCGCTTCAATCGACCTGATGAAGGTGGCGTCGTCGGCGAGCTGCGCCACCTGCGTCGCGTCGTTCCGATCGAACTAGCCGATGCCACCTTGCCTGACGTTGCCCGCCACGGGGCCGTTCACCGAGATTCCCATTTCCACTCCTTCATTGCAGACTCGTCTTTGACACACGGAGGCTACGAATCGTTGGGTGGCACGCCAAGACGCGGTCGACAGCAGTTAGGGGTGACCCGAGGGGCGACGGGAGTGTCTGGATTTGGCGCAGCAGTGCAGCGTGGCGCCGGCCGCGCGTCGAACCAGCGTCGCCGCTGGCCGAACTCAATGCCGCGTCGGCGCGCCGAGTGCAGCCAGCTGCTTGCGGGCGCGTTGGGTGGCGCGCTCCATCAGATAGGTGCTTTCGACCGCGCGGAAGCGGTTCGTTTCGCACATGCGCGCGAGCATGCGGGCCGTCATCGAAATCGTCTCCTGGTGCTTCTTGCCGCAGGTAAAGACGAAGAAGCTTCGGCCGGCGCTCACGTGCGAAAGGCGCACCTTCTGCCACTCGTCTTTCATGTGCATCTGGTAGGCGAAGCCGAGCTTGATGTGGTCCATCAGCTGCGGCCCGCGGGTCGGCTCGGCGGGGTCGGCGTGAGTCAAAGACAGGTCGATGTCGATACCCGCGAGCGGGGCTTCGGTGACCGTGTCGCCCGGCTGGGTCACCGGGCCGGAGATCGTGTCGTCGTTCAGGTCGATATCGACGGTGCCCGACCAGTCGACCGCGCTTTCTGTCACGAGACCGACGCTCTTCGCTTCTTCGGGCGAGAAGCGCTTGGCGATCACTTCGGCATCGACCTCGGGCACCGGATCGGCCGGCGAGAGCTGCTCGCTGCCGGGCACCGGCATTGAGAAAATGTTCTCGAGCTGCTTGACCATCATGTTGTGGTCGAGCTCGGTCAGTGCCGCCACCTTCAGCGACTCGGCGTGCGCCGGCAGCAGCAGCGCAAAGAACTCGCGCTGCGCCGGCTCGGGCCAGCCGACCAGCGCCAAACCTTCGTTCAGGTCCTTCATCAGCTGCGGCAGCTGCATCAGGAACTTCTTGCGCATCGCCGGCGAGCCTTTCGGCTGGATGCTCATGACCACCTCGCGGCCGACACGCCGGTAGCGCACAGCGCGATCAGAGGACGCTCCCTCGCGGCTTACGGCCAACACCAGCGCCTGGCTCCATACCTGCGCAAGAAACGAGCGCAGGTAATCAGGCAACTGCAGCGGCGTCAGCGCGCCTTGCAGCTGCAGCATGTAGCGCTGTTGCAGCCGCAACTCGGCTTCTTTGGTGCCGAGCGTCGCGGCTGTGCCCTGTTGCTGCACGTCTTGATGCGTCTGCTCGGCGATAAAGCCTTCGAGGGCGCCGAGCTTGGCCGCGTAGATCTCGATTTGGTCGAAGTCGCCGTCGACGATCTCCTGTACCAACTCGCGCACACGGTCGAGAAAGTGCTTGCCGGGGCCCCCGTCAAAGTCGTCGAAGGCGCAGGCCAGCGAGGCGATGCGGTTGACAAAGCGCCGGACCGGGTGGCGGCGCGACGAGAAAAAGCTGGAGTCGTTGAGCGCCACCCGCAGCACGGGCAGTTGCAGCCGCGCGATCTGACGCGCCATCTGTGGCGGCACCCGCGTGTCGGAAAGAATCTGGTCGAACAAGCTGCCGACCACGTCGATCACCATATGGTCGAGCTTGCCGCCCGAAGCCTGCATCAGCTCTTCGCGGTGGGCACGGATCAGGTTCACCGCCATCAGGCCGGTCAGGTCTTCTGTCGATTGATACGGCAGGCCCCCAGCAGCCGAAGACCGGTCGGTTACCGCGCCCTCGAGCACGCCACCGCGGCTGGAGCGCATGCCCCCCAGGCTGCTAGGCCCGCTGTGACCGCGCTGCGCTGGCTCGAGCTCACCGGGCCGGCTTGCAACGGCGGTAAGGTGGCGCAA
>JAYUWC010000364.1:0-3128 GCA_043753755.1 Rhizobacter sp. | reverse complement strand
CGCGCCGGGCTGGCCGAGTTCAAACGACTTGAGGAAGTCGGCGAACAGGCGGCGCGCACCTATGACAAACCCGACGCCGGCATGTGGGAGCTGCGCACCCGCGCCCGCGTTCACACCTCGTCGGTTCTGATGAATTGGGCCGCGTGCGACCGCCTCGCCAAGATCGCCGAGACCTTCGATCTGGCCGACCGCGCCGCCCTCTGGCACGGCCGCGCCGCGATGATCCGCGACAAGATCTTGACGCTCGCCTGGAGCGAAGAGCGTCAGGCCTTTGCCGAGAGTTTCGGCGGCCGCGAGCTCGATGCGAGCGTGTTGCTGATGGCCGAGGTCGGCCTCATCGACCCGATGGATCCGCGCTTCATCAAGACGGTCGATGCGCTCGAGGCCTCGCTCTGCGACGGCCCCTACATGCGCCGCTACGAGGCGCCCGATGATTTCGGTGTGCCCGAGACCTCGTTCAACATCTGCGCCTTCTGGCGCATCGATGCGCTGGCCCGCATCGGCCGCAAAACGCAGGCACGCGAGATCTTCAACGCGCTGCTGGCGGTGCGCAACCCCCTGGGCCTGCTCTCTGAAGACACGCACCCGGTGACCGGCGAACTGTGGGGCAACTTTCCGCAGACGTATTCGATGGTCGGAATCATCAACGCGGCCGTGAGGTTGTCGGCCCCCTGGGATTCGCGGATTTGAAGGGCGTAGCGTGAGTGCCACAACCGGCCGCCTGGTCGTCGTCTCGAACCGGGTCGGTGACCCGCGAAAGGCCGCTGCGGGCGGGTTGGTGGTTGCGCTTGGCGATGCGCTCTCGAAGCGCGGCGGGCTCTGGTTCGGCTGGAGCGGCAAGGTCGTCGAAGGCGGCGCGCCGGGTGAAGGCGAGCTGCACGAGCAGCGCGCCGGTGCGGTCAAACTGATCACGATCGACCTTTCGCGCGCCGACCACGACGCCCATTACACCGGCTACTCGAACCAGGCGCTGTGGCCAGCGCTGCACTACCGCCTCGACCTGGCCGATTTCGGCACCGGCTTCTTTACGGGCTACCAACGCGTCAATCGCCTGTTCGCGCGCAAGCTCGCGGCGTTGCTGCAACCCGACGACGTAATCTGGGTGCATGACTACCACCTGATCCCGCTCGCGGCCGAACTGCGCGCGCTGGGCTGCCGGCAGCGCATCGGCTTTTTTCTGCACATTCCGCTGCCGCCACCGCCCATCCTCGCGGCGATCCCGGGTCACGAATGGTTGATGCGCTCGTTCTTCGCCTATGACCTGGTCGGCTTGCAGACGCAGACCGATGCCGATCACTTCGCGCGCTTCGTGCAAGAAGAAGCCGGCGCGGCCGCGCTCGGCGAAGGCGAATTCGAGGCTTATGGTCGGCGCGTGGTGGCGCGCGCGTTCCCGATCGGGATCGATGTCGATGAGTTCCGGCGGCTGGCGGCGAGCAGCGAGTCACGCGAAACCGATGCGATGCTGCGTGAGCAATACAGCAAGCGCCGGCTGCTTGTCGGCGTCGACCGGCTCGATTACTCGAAGGGCTTGCCGCGGCGCTTTCGCGCCTTTCGCGAGTTGCTCGAGAGTTATCCCGAGAACTGCAACAGCACGACGTTGATCCAGATCGCCTCACCGACGCGCGAGAGCGTGAACGCTTACGAAGATCTGCGCCACGAACTCGAGGGCCTGGCCGGCGAGATCAACGGTCATTTCGGTGAGCTCGACTGGATGCCGATTCGCTACATGCACCGTGTCTGGAGCCGGCGCCGGCTGCCGGCGCTCTACCGGCACGCCAAGGTCGCGCTGGTGACGCCGTTGCGCGACGGCATGAACCTGGTTGCCAAAGAGTTCGTCTCGATGCAAGACGAGGCCGACCCCGGCGTGCTGGTGCTGTCGCGCTTCGCCGGTGCAGCCGAGCGGATGCGAGCCGCGCTGCTGGTGAATCCCTACGACATCCCGGCTACCGCGCAGGCGATTCAGCGGGCGCTGCAGATGCCGCTCGGCGAGCGCCGCGAGCGCCACGCCACGTTGCTGGCGCAGATTCGAAGCGAAGACGTGCACTGGTGGCGTCACGCGTTTCTTGAAGCGCTGGCGGCGATCGAGCCGCGTCCGCGAGAAGACGCCTGAAGAGGCCTGGCTACGTCACCGCCGGGATCGGCCGTGGCTGGCCGTCGCGGTCGATCGCCACGTAAGTCAAGTTGGCCTCAGTCACCTTGACCACATGCAGATTGGCCGGGTCGCGCTCGGCATAAACCTCGACGTTGACCGTGACCGAGGTGCGGCCGATGCGCTCGACCCGCGCATAGAAGCTGAGCAGGTCGCCGATCGAGACCGGTTGCTTGAAGACGAACTGATTGACTGCCACCGTGACGATCCGGCCCTTGGCGATGCGGGCCGGCAGTACCGCACCGGCCAGATCGACCTGCGCCATGATCCAGCCGCCGAAGATGTCGCCATTGCCGTTGGCATCGGCTGGCATCGGCATCACGCGCAACACGAGTTGGCGGTCGTCGGGCAGGCGCAACGGCGCTGAGGTTGCCGTCGCGGGCGAGTCGTCGGCGACCGAAGCGCCGCGGTTCGAAATCTCTGCCATATTCGTTTGCTCTGCGAGCGCTGAAGTGTTCGCCGGATTCTTTCATCTTTCAGTCTCGCGACGACCTGCCTCCGATGCGCCCAGCCTCTCTTGCCACTCCACCGCCCCCCGACGCCGCGCCCGGGCGCGTGCCCCGTTCCGACTGGCAGACCCTCAAGAAGCTCGTGCCCTACATCTGGCAATGGCGCTGGCGCGTGCTGGCGGCGCTGGCGTTTTTGGTGGCGGCCAAGCTCGCCAACATCGGTGTGCCGCTGGTGCTGAAGCAACTCGTCGATGCGCTCAGCCTGAAGCCGGGTGACCCGAGTGCGGTGCTCGTGGTGCCGGTCGCCGTGCTGGTCGGGTACGGCGCGCTGCGGCTCTCGATCACGGCCTTCACCGAGCTTCGCGAATATCTTTTTTACCCGGTGGCCGCACGCATCGCGCGGCGCGTTTCGCTCGAGGCCTTCGAGCACCTGCTGGCACTCAGCCTGCGCTTTCACCTCGAGCGCCAGACCGGCGGCGTCTCGCGCGACATCGACCGCGGCTCGCGCTCGATCCAGTCGCTGCTGAACT
>JAYUWC010000363.1:0-9520 GCA_043753755.1 Rhizobacter sp. | reverse complement strand
GCAGCGAATGACCTTGCCCAGTCACTACGGTTTGCCGGTCGAGCTCGACCTCTGCGGTGCTTGTCACCTGGTCTGGTTCGACGGCACCGAGGCCGCGCGGCTCGGTGGTCGATCGCTGCTGGCGTTGATCGGCCAGATGGCGCAAACCCAAAGCCTTGCACACGAAACCTTGCGCAGCGCCGCAGGCTGCCCGCGGTGTGGCAGTGCGCTCAAGACCGTGCACAACCAGACACGCTGGGGCCGCTCGCTGCAGCTCGAATGCCTGAACCGCCACGGCGCCTATCAATCGTTCGCACAGTTCCTGCAAGAAAAGGGCTTGCTGCGGCCGATGTCGATTGCCGATCGCCACACCCTGATCGCGGCCACGGGCCGACTCGACTGCATCAACTGCGGTGCCGCGATCGACGCAGGCGACGAGACCTGCCCGCACTGCCGGTCGGTGCCGAGCCTGGTCGACGTGGCCCGGCTCGCACGCGCGCTCGACCCCGAAGGTGCACTGGCGCCGCAGGCGGTGCACGCCACCGCGGCCCGGCAGGAAGCGATGCAGTGCGCCGCGTGTGGCGCGGCGCTGCCACCGGGTCAGTCGATCTCGTGCGCCCAGTGCGGCGCGACACTCGCCGTCGGCCGCCTGGCCGAAGTGCATGCGCGGGTCGACGCGCTCGCGCCTGCCCTCCAGGCCCATGCGACCAAGCCCGATGCGGCCGTCGTCAAGCGCCGGCTCGATGTGTTCTCACAAGACCTGCCGCGCCGCCGCGCCTGGGCGAAAGAGATGGAGGCCGACCCGCGTGGTGACCGAAAACCGGTCGATGAAGATTTCGACTGGGGGTCGCTTTTCAGTCGCGGCACGAACCCGGTGCGGGCTGTGTTTATCGCTCTGGCGATCTGGTTCGTCTGGTACTTCTGGGGATAGCTATGTCTCGGGCGGAGGCTTAACGCCGCTCAGCCCGCCGCGAGCAACTGCTCGACGCGCCGCTGGAGGGCGGCGAAGTCGGGCTCGCCGACATAGCGCTCGACGATGCGGCCCCGTCGGTCGATCAACAAGCTGGTCGGCGTGACCTGCACCTCGCCGAAACGTCGGGCGATCTCGCCGGTGTTGTCGATCGCCACACCGAAGGGCAGCCGGCGCCGCTCCGCAAACGCGATCACGTAGGCCGGCGGGTTGTAGCGCATCGACACGGCGAGCGTGTCGAAGCCGCGCGCTTTGTACTTTTCGTGCGTTGCGATCAGCTGCGGCATCTCTTTGATGCAGGTCGCGCAATCGGTGGCCCAGAAGTTCACCAGCACGACCTTGCCGCGCTGGGCATCCATGCTCGAAGTGCGGCCGTCGAGCAATGTGAAGGCGACGTTCGGTGCCATGCTGCCGGCGTTCGCGGATTGGATCGCGGCGACGGCGCCCGCGACCAGGGCGAGCGCGACAATGGCGGCCGCCGCTGTGTTGGCAGGCTTCATGGGAGTGTTTTCATGCAACGTCGAAATTTTACGTCTGGCCTCGTGGGCGCCGCGGGGCTGTGGTCGATCTCAGCCGAGCTCGCTTCGGCCGCGGGCATCACCGAGAGCGACGCGGCCCTCGGCATGCGCGCCGCGCTCGAACGAGGCGCCAGTTCGGCGGTGGCGCTGCTCGGTAGGAGTGGCGGTTTCCTCGACAACCCCAAGGTGCGGATCCCGCTGCCGGGTTTCTTGAACGACGTTTCGAAGATCCTGAAGTTCACCGGCCAGCAAACCCGTGTCGATGAACTCGTGACCGCGATGAACCGCGCCGCCGAGGCCGCGATGCCGCGGGCGAAAAGCCTGCTGGTCAATGCCGTGAAGGCGATGAGCGTCGAAGACGGCAAGCAGATCCTGACCGGCGGCGAAAACTCGGTGACCGATTTTTTTGCCGGCAAGACGCGTGCGCCATTGGGCGTGACCTTTCTGCCGATCATCACCAAGGCGACCGAGAAAGTCGCGCTGGCTGAGAAATACAACAGGGTCGCCGGCAAGGCGGCCGGGCTCGGCCTGGTCGGCAAAGACGACGCCAACCTCCAGCAGTACGTGACGAGCAAGGCGCTCGACGGCCTCTACCTGATGATCGGCGAAGAAGAACGCAAGATCAGGCGTGACCCGGTGGGCACCGGCAGCGCGATCTTGCAAAAGGTGTTCGGCTCGCTGAAGTAGCGCCACAGCCGCCGCGGCGGCTACAGGCCCTTCGACAACTCGAACATCAGTGCCGAGGGCAGCGAGGTGGCAATCACATCGCGCCCGACCCGCGCGATCGACGAGCCGCTGAAGCCCGACATCTGGAAGGTTGCGCCTTCTTCGATGATTTCTATGAAGACGAAATCGGGCACCTCCTTCGTGATCTCTTCGCGAAAGTGGGCGAAGCGCTCGCCCGCCTGTATCGACTCGATGATGACTGCGTGCGGCAGACCGTCGCGGCAAAACGCCGCGGCCTCGTCGACCGAGTTGACGAAGTCGATGATCAGGCTCATGTGGCGCAGCGCATCGCGGATCAGCACGCGCATCTCGCGACGCGAGGCGACCACCAGCACGTGGCTGCCGGCCAGCGGCTGCGAGTTGCTCGAGGGCGCGAAGCCGTCGTTGATCTCGACCGCGCTGACGCCTTCGACTTCCGGGTTCGTCGTGCGCGGGAACTCGATCGACAGTACGGTCATGTGCGCCTCGTCGATGCGCTCGACGATCAACCCCATCGCCCAGCCGGTTTGTTCGAGCAGCCGCCAGTGCAGGCTGTCGAGCGAATGCGGGGCGGCGGCATCGATGCCGTCAACAATCTCGTCGAGAGGCCGGTGAGCGAAGCGACAGGTCATGCGCGCGTGGGCGGGCCAGCTCTTGATGTCGATCGTGAAGTCGATCCGCGAATGCGCGTTGGCCATAGCCCAGTCGACCGTGGTGTTGAGCAGGCTGAAGAGCAGCGAGGCATCGACAGTCACCTCGGCCGGCTTGAACAGCGGGGTCACGACGATGCCGCGTGCGGTGCTCTCGCGGCTGCGGTGTGCGAGCACGCCGCCCAGCACGTCGGCGAGTTGCAATCGCTCGTGCGACTGACGCAGGCGGCCCGACGCGAAGCGGGTCAACTGCTGGCCGATCATGCCGATCTGGCGCGCGGCCTCGACTTCCTCGCGCAATGCACGCAGGCCTTGCCGATCGATCTTGCCGGTGCCGGTGAGCGTGTTGATGCGCTCCATCGCCGCAGTGAGCGGTGCGGCAATCTCTGCGCCGATCTGGGCGACCAGGTCGTGCCAACGCTCTTGGGGGTCGGCCAGCGGATCGCTCGGCGGGCCTTGCGCACCCGGGGTGCGTCCGATTTCAGACATGTCCATGCTCTCTTCCTTCTTCTGCTCGCTCGCCGTCGGCGCTGTCGAAGAGCAGGTTGTCGTGGCTTCGGGTCATTGTCGAACGAAAAAAAGTGACGTTCGGGAGACAGTGCGAGTTTCCGCTGCAGCCGAGTGCTGCGCCACATCGGTGACTCGCGTTTCCCCGGACTCGGGGGTCATTGCAGAGGCCGATCGTGTCGATTTGTTCACGAACTGTGCCGACCGAATCAGATCGTGCCTGCAACTCTCAGTTGGGCAATCTCGGTCTCGCACAAGCCGAGTTCGATAAGCACTTGGTCGGTGTGCTGGCCAAGCAGCGGCGGGGCGCGGCGGTACTGCACGGGTGTTGCCGAGAGCTTGATCGGGCTCGCGACCAGATCGACCTGACCGGCCGTCGGGTGGGGCATGCGCACTGTCATACGGCGCGCCTGAACCTGCGGGTCGGCGAACACCTCGGCCAGGTCGTTGATGGGGCCGCAGGGCACATTGGCAGCTTCGAGCGATGCCAGCCAAGCGCAACGTGAGCGCGTTTTCATCAGGGCGCTCAGCAGCGGCACGAGCTCGGCGCGGTGCCGAACGCGGTCAGCGTTGCAGGTGAAGCGGGGGTCGAGGGCGATCTCCGTGCGACCGGCCACATCGCAGAACCTGGCGAATTGGCCGTCGTTGCCGACTGCGAGGATCAAGTGGCCGTCAGCGACCTCGAATACCTGATACGGCACGATGTTCTGGTGTGCATTGCCCATGCGTTGCGGGGCCACGCCGGTGGCGAGGTAGCCGGCGCCGAGGTTGGCGAGCATGGCGATTTGGGTGTCGAGCAAGGCCATGTCGATGGCCTGGCCTTCACCGGTGGCGTCCCGGTGGCGAAGCGCGGCCAGGATGGCAGTCGAGGCGTAGAGGCCGGTGAACAGATCGGCAACCGCCACGCCCACCTTCTGCGGCCCGCCGCCGGAGGCGTCATCGGCGATCTCGCTGCGCGACGGGCCGGTCACGCTCATCAAGCCGCCCATGCCCTGCACCGCGTAGTCGTAGCCGGCACGTTCGCAGTAGGGGCCGGTTTGGCCAAACCCGGTGACCGAGCAATAGACCAGCCGGGAATCGATGGCGTGCAGGCTGGCGAAGTCGAGGCCATAGCGGGCCATGTCGCCGACCTTGTAGTTCTCGACGAACACATCGCTATGCAGCACGAGCCGGCGAATCAGCGCCTGGCCATCGGGGCGTGCGATGTCAACCGTGATCGAGCGCTTGTTGCGGTTGGTGCCGAAGTAGTAGGCAGCATCGCTCGTGTCGGCGCCGGTTCGGTCTTTGAGAAAGGGCGGGCCCCAGCCGCGCGTGTCGTCGCCGCCGGCGTGGTGGGCGCTCGACGGGCGCTCGACCTTGATGACGTCGGCGCCCAGATCGGCAAGCGTCTGGGTGCACCACGGGCCGGCCAGCACACGCGAGAGGTCGAGCACGCGCACTCCCGAGAGCGGCAGCGCAGTGGGGGCAACGTTCGTCATGGCGGCGATTGTCGAACACGGTTTCGCAGCGCGTGCCCCGGGATAATCGACGCCATGACGCTGTCGTACAAACCGCTTGCCTTGTTCGCTGTGCTCGGCCTCGGCGCTTGCTCGCCGGCGCTTGACTGGCGTGACTTCACGCCCCCGGGCAGCGGCATCGGCGTCAGCTTTCCGTGCAGACCCGATCGGCAAAACCGCGCGGTGACCTTGGCCCAAACCCGCGTGACGATGGAAATGCTGACCTGCAGCGCGGGCGATGCCACCTTTGCGCTGGCCTATGCCGACCTGACCGACCCGGCGCGCATCAACACGGCATTGGCGGAACTGCGCGTCGCGGCCATCGGCAACCTCGGCGGTGGTGTGCCCGCGCGCGCGCCGCTGCAGATCAAGGGCATGACGAATAGCGATGAAGCCGGCCGCATTGCACTGGCCGGCCGCTTGCCCGACGGCACCTCGGTGCATGAACACGCGGCACTCTTCACGCGCGGCCTGCGCGTCTATCAAGCAACCGTGATCGGCGTCGATCCACCGGTGGCAGTGGTCGATACCTTCATGGGGGGGCTGAACTTTCCGAATTGATGGCAGGGAATCGGCTTAGCCACGGTGCGGATATCGCACGGCATCGCGGTGTCACGGACGCGACAACTTGTCGGCGTCAGCACGTTGCCGTGCGTTGACAAGACGGACAGGCGCCGGCGCGATGTGTGGTTTTTGCGCTGCCCCTGCGCTGTGACTCGCCCCAAAACGGGCCGCCGTGCCCGAACTGCCCATAATTTGCTGCCATGCCCGGACTGATGATCATCGCCCACGCGCCCCTGGCCTCGTCGTTGAAGGCGGTCGCGGAACACACTTTTCCCGACTGCTCGCGCGTGCTCGAAGCCCTCGATGTATCGCCCGACACGCCGATCGAAGAGGTGGAGGCGCTTGCGCGCGACATGCTCGCGCGCATTCGCACGCCAGAGGCGCTCGTCTTTACCGATGTGTTCGGCGCCACGCCTTGCAACGTGGCGCAGCGGCTCGGCGACGGCAATCAGGTTCGTGTGATCGCTGGCGTCAATGTGCCGATGTTGTGGCGCTCACTTTGTTACGCCAACGAGACGTTGGAAGCCGTCGTGACTCGGGCTATGGCAGGCGGCACTCAGGGGGTGATGTTGGTAGCCACCTCGAAACCCCAGAAACAAACATTTAACCCCGCCGGCAATGATCAAGCGAAGCATCAGCATCAGCAATAAGCTCGGCCTCCATGCCCGCGCGTCGGCAAAGCTGACCAAACTTGCCGGAAGCTTCCAGAGCGAGGTTTTCATCACCCGCAACGACAGGCGAATCAACGCGAAAAGCATCATGGGGGTGATGATGCTGGCCGCCGGAATCGGCAGCACAGTTGAGCTCGAGGTCAGCGGGCCCGATGAGCAAGCGGCAGTCGATGCTCTGGTGGCGCTGATCGACGACAAATTCGGCGAAGGCCAGTGACCGCGAAAGCGGCTCCTCAAGCGCAAAGGAAGTGCCTGCGGTAGCGGGCCGGCAGGTCGTCGATGCGCAGCAACATCGGCAGGTCTGCGGTGTTGAAGTCGGGGTCCCAGGCTGGCGCCCCCAGCACTTTGGCCCCGCAGCGCAGGTAGCCCCTGATTAGCGCTGGCGCCTCAACGACCAGGTCGTTTCGTAGCTCCTCTACCGGCAGCGCGAGCCGCGGGGTAGCCTGCAGGTGAATGGGCGCCAGGTGCGTGCGTCGCAGTTGCTGCCAGAGGCTCGCCGCGAAGTGACCACCATCGCGCATGCTGATGCTGGCGCAACCGATCATGGTGTCGAGCTGATTGCGATGCATGAATTCGGCCAGTGCGCCCCAAAGCGCCAGAATGGCGCCGCCCGATCGCCAGTCGGGATGGACACAGGAGCGTCCGAGTTCAACCATGCGTGCGCGCAGCGGACGCAGCCGGGTCAGATCGAATTCGTTGTCGCTGTAGAGCCCGCCGACTCGCTTGGCGCTGGCCGGCGTGAGTACCCGGTAGGTGCCGATAACCGGCCCGGGTTCGTCGTCGAAGGCGGGTGCGCGTACCAGCAGGTGTTCGCAAAAGGGGTCGAAGATATCGATGTCGTGGCCAGGTGGAGAACCATGCGGCACGGTCAGCCGGGCGCCCATCTCGTCGGCGAATACCAAGTGCCTCAACTGCTGCGCCTGACGTACCTCTTCTTCACTGCGCGCCCAGACCACTTCGAAATGAGTCGCGACCAGAGGGGCGGCGTCGCGGCGGTGAAGTAACCTCCGGTTGCTCGTGCCGCCGGCTAAGTCGGCGATCGGGAAGGTGGGAAGGGGCAGGTCACGCATACGACGCTCCACGGTGAGTTTCTGCAGTGATGCTCATTGCCCGGAGTGACGCGCTCGTGAAGCGCGAGTGACTCCAGCGTGACAGCGGGCAAATCCCCCGCATCGGCAACAAGGCCGCTGCTAGCATCAATCGCATGAGTTTTCAGGTGTTCGGTTTGCCGGTTTCACGCGGGGTCGCAATCGGCCGCGCCGTGCTCGTTGCCTCGAGTCGCGTCGATGTGGCGCATTACTTTGTCGAGGGCGATCAGGTCGATGCGGAGGTGCTGCGTTTGCGTGTTGCGCGTGACGCGGTCGCGGGTGAATTGACTGCACTCCAGCGCGATCTGCCTGCAGAGGCGCCGGCCGAACTTTCGGCGCTGCTCGATGTTCATCTCATGCTGCTGCACGACGACACGCTCACCGGCGCCACCAAGCAATGGATTCACGAGCGCCACTACAACGCCGAATGGGCACTCTCGGCCCAGCTCGAGGTGCTGGCACGGCAATTTGATGAGATGGAAGATGAGTACTTGCGCGAGCGCAAGGCCGATCTCGAGCAGGTTGCCGAGCGACTGCTTCGCGCGATGGCACGTGGTCCGGCGTCCTTATTGGCGCCTGTGCCCGGCGTCAAACCTCGCGACTTTGGCGGCGAAGACCCGTTGGTGCTGGTGGCCAACGACATCGCTCCGGCTGACATGTTGCAGTTCAAACGCAGCGTATTTACCGGGTTCATCACCGACGTGGGCGGCAAGACTTCGCACACTGCGATCGTGGCGCGCAGCCTGGACATACCGGCTGTGGTGGGCGCGCGTGAGGCCAGCCGAATCATCCGCCAAGACGATTGGGTAGTGATCGATGGCGATGCCGGCATCGTGATCGTCGACCCTTCGCCGATCGTTCTCGAGGAATACCGATTTCGCCAGCGCCAGAGTGAGTTGGGGCGCGAACGCTTGGCACGATTGCGCAACACGCCCGCCGTCACTCTCGATGGCGAACATGTGGAGCTGCTGGCGAATATCGAGATGCCGCACGATGCGATTGCTGCGCTCGAGGCCGGTGCCGTCGGCGTGGGCTTGTTCCGCAGTGAGTTTCTCTTCATGAACCGCGGGGGTGAGTTGCCTGGTGAAGACGAGCAGTTCGAGGCATACCGGTCGGCTGTCTGCGAGATGAAGGGCTTGCCAGTCACCATACGCACGGTCGACATCGGGGCCGACAAGCCGATGGATCGAATGTCGACCAGCGAGCTGCGCCACGATCACGCGCTGAATCCTGCATTGGGGCTGAGAGCGATACGTTGGAGTCTGTCCGAGCCAACGATGTTTAGGCAGCAACTTCGTGCGATCTTGCGCGCGAGCGCATTTGGCAAGGTGCGGATACTCATCCCGATGGTTGCGCATCTGAGCGAGGTTCGGCAAACGCTCGAGGCCTTGGCACGCGCACGCCAGCAACTCAGCGAAGCCGGCAAACCTTTCGGATCGGTCGAGGTCGGAGCGATGGTTGAAGTGCCTGCTGCCGCGTTGATGTTGCCCTCTCTCCTGCGGCACTTCGACTTCGTTTCGATCGGTACCAACGACTTGATCCAATACACGCTGGCGATCGATCGAGCCGACGAGGCGGTGGCGCATTTGTACGACCCGTGGCATCCGGCAGTCCTCGGCCTGTTAGCGAGAGTAATTTCGCAGTCGGGGGCTGCAGGAAAGCATGTCAGCGTTTGTGGCGAAATGGCGGGTGATCCCGAGTTCACGCAGGTGTTGCTTGCGATGGGATTGCGCAGCCTCTCAATGCATCCGTCGCAGATCGCAGCGATCAAGCAGGGGGTGTTGCAGACCGACGCACGAAGGTGGTCAGCGGCGCTGCCAGACTTGCTGGTATCCGATGACCCCGAAGCAGCGTTCCAGCACATCGCACAAGGCATACGCGGTGGATCGACAGAGCCCAGCCAAGGGGCTCGACACGATTTCGCTTTGCCTCTCTCGTCACGGCGGTGAAAAGCATGCTACATTCGATCTCTTCGCGAAAAACCGCGGCGGCCAAGCAAAAGCAGAAGCCGCGCAAAATGACCGAAAGAAAAAAGAAGATCGATAGTTGACACCGGTTAGAAAAACAGGTCATAATCGCTCTCTCAGCTGATAACTGCAAGTAACCGCAGCAGCAACTGGTAAATGCCAGCAAGCCGCAAGGCAAGTTCTTTAAAAACTAGCAGCCGATAAGTGTGGGCGTTTGAAGGCGGGTGCCAAGACAATCTGGGGAAGCCTGGAAAGTCAAGGTCTCATGGACCTTAAACGCTCACTGAAAATAGAATTTCATGAAAATGAAGTTCCTATCAATTCTTTGAGTAATTTATCAAGATCGAACTGAAGAGTTTGATCCTGGCTCAGATTGAACGCTGGCGGCATGCCTTACACATGCAA
>JAYUWC010000362.1:0-28240 GCA_043753755.1 Rhizobacter sp. | reverse complement strand
TCGTCGATCTCGCGCGCGCTGAGGTTGGTGAGCAGCTTGCCGGCCTTGTCGAGAACGCCGGGGATGTTGGTCAGCATGATCAGCTTCTCGGCCTTCAGCACCTCGGCCAGCTTGCCGGCGACCACGTCGGCGTTGATGTTGTAGTTCTCGTTGTCGGCGCCGAAGCCGAGCGGCGAGATCACCGGAATGAATTGGTCGTCTTGCAGCGCCTTCACGACGCTCGGATCGATCGACTCGATCTCGCCGACGTTGCCGACGTCGTGCACCTTGCTCGGGTCTTTCGAGTCGACCAGCTTGAGCTTGCGCGCACGGATGAGGCCGCCGTCTCGCCCGGTCAGTCCAACTGCCTTGCCGCCTGCCACGTTGATCAGACCGACGATGTCTTGTTGTACCTGGCCGGCGAGCACCCACTCGACCACTTCCATCGTCTCGTCGTCGGTCACCCGCATGCCCTGGATGAAGGTGCCCTTCTTGCCGATTTTGGCAAGTGCCTCTTCGATCTGCGGCCCGCCGCCATGCACGACCACGGGGTTCAGGCCGACCAGCTTGAGCAGCACCACGTCTTCGGCAAAGTCTTGCTGCAGTGCCGGGTCGGTCATCGCGTTGCCGCCGTACTTAATGACGATGGTCTTGCCATGAAAGCGGCGGATGTAGGGCAGCGCCTGGGCCAAGATTTCAGCTTTGTCGCGCGGCGTGAAGTGCGAGAGATCGGGCGTGCCCGCAGGCGCGGCTGAGGTCGGGTTGTCGGGCATGTCGGCTCGCGGTGGGTCGGTCGAAAAAGATTGTAGGGGTCGGGCTGCGTGGAGCGCGCGGCGCGAATTGCTTGGCCCATATGCGGCGGCACAATGATCCCCATCCATGCAACTCGCATCGCTCATTTCTGTTCGCCCCGTTGCCTTTTTAGGTCAGGTGCTGATCTCGACCCTCGAGGCCGCGCGCGGCCGCTGGCAGTTCCGCCCTAAAGACTTGAGCCGCGTGATGGCCGATTGCAGCGCCCGCGCGGTGCCGATCGTTACGTTGGTCAACGTGCTGGTCGGCGCGATCCTGGCGTTCGTGGGCGCCGTGCAACTGGTCAAGTTCGGCGCCGGAATTTACGTGGCCGATCTGGTGGGCATTGCGGTTGCGCGCGAGATGGCGGCAATCATCACGGCGGTCGTCATGGCCGGCCGCACCGGCGCGGCGTTTGCGGCCGAACTCGCCACCATGCAGGCCAACGAAGAAATCGATGCGCTCGAGGTTCTGGGCCTCAATGCAGTCGACTTTTTGGTACTGCCGCGGGTGATCGCGCTGCTGCTGATGATGCCGCTGCTCTACGTCTACGGCTGCGTGACCGGCCTGATCGGCGGCATGGTGGTTGCCGGGGGAATGCTCGACATCTCGCCCGCTGCCTACATGGACCGCACCGTGCTCGCGCTCGACTGGTCGCACCTCGGCCTCGGGATGTCGAAGTCGCTCGTGTTCGGCGCCCTGATCGGCATGGTCGGCAGCTACTGCGGGCTCTACGCCGAGCGCAATGCCGCCGGCGTGGGCGTGGCCACGACCAACTCGGTGGTGGTCAGCATCGTCGGCATCATCGTGCTCGACGCCGTCTTCGCGATCTGCGCCAACGCACTCGGCGTCTAGCATGGGCGACGACAACACCACCGCCCCGCTGCTCGCTGTCGAGGGCCTCGAGATGCGCTTCGGTGAGCGGTTGATCCAGACCGGCGTCAGCTTCAAGGTCGAGCGCGGCACCATCTTCGCGATCATGGGCGGCAGCGGTTGCGGCAAGAGCACGCTGCTGAAACATCTGGTCGGCCTGCTGCCGCCGGCCCAAGGCAGCGTCAAGTACCGCGGGGTCGATTACTGGGCCGCCGATGAAGCCGGCAAGGCGCAGTTGCGCACCGGCTTCGGCATGCTGTTTCAAAGTGCGGCGCTGTGGTCGTCGATGACGATTCTCGAGAACGTGTGCCTGCCGCTCGAGCAGCAGGGCAAGCTCGACGAGGCTCAGCGCGAAGCGCGTGCACGCGAGGTGCTCGAGTGGGTCGACCTCGGCAAATTCGCTGACTTTTATCCGTCGGATCTCTCGGGCGGCATGAAAAAGCGAGCCGGCCTGGCGCGGGCGATCGGCGCCGAGCCGCCGCTGTTGTTTCTCGATGAGCCGTCGGCCGGCCTCGACCCGATCAGCTCGAAGAAGCTCGACAACCTGGTGCTCGAGATTCGTGAGCGCACCGGTTGCGCCGTGGTGTTCGTCAGCCACGAGTTGCCCAGCCTGTTCGCGATCGCCGACGACGGTATCTTTCTCGATGCCGACAGCAAGACGCCAATCGCCCACGGCTCGCCGAGCGAGTTGCGGACGGCGGCCACGCACCCGACCGTGCGCGCCTTCCTGGCGCGCGAAGAGCCACCGCCGGCCAGCGCAACTGCCGTTGCATCGGCGCCGACTTCCGTACCATCTGTCGTCATGCCTTCTTCTACCCCGGCCTCGCCATGAAGCGCAACGCTCTGCTGATCGGCGCTTTCGTGATCTCATCGCTTGCGATCGTCGTGGTCGCTGTGCTCTGGCTCAGTGGCAACGACCTGTTCTCGAAGAAGCAGGAGGCGATGATTTATTACCCCGGTAGCGTCAGCGGGCTGTACGTCGGCGCGCCCGTGACCTTTCGGGGTGTAGCCGCTGGCCAAGTCGAAGGCATCGCCCTCGAGGTCGACAGCAAGACGCTCGCCGCGCGCATTGCCGTGCGGGTGCAGCTGCAGCCCAAGACCATGCGCTTTATCGACGACAACCCCGACAAGTCCACCGACGTTCCGATGCTCGTTCAACGCGGCCTGCGCGCGCGGCTGATTGCCCAGAGCTTCGTGACCGGTCAAAAGGCGATCGACCTCGATTTCGTACCCAACACGCCGGCGACGCTGCTCGGCAACGGCAGCAAGCCCGAGATCCCGGCACTGGCCGATCGCTTCGGCGCGTTGATCGATCAGGTCGCCGAGCTGCCGCTGCGCGACACCGTGCAAGAAATGCGCGACACGGTCAAAGAGCTGCGCGGTACGCTGACCTCGGTTCAGCGCACGCTGGACGGCACGCAGAAGGTGCTCGAGAGCGTCTCGGGCGAAGTGACCCAGGCAGGCATGGCCTCGCGCGGCACCCTGAAAGCCGCGACCGATGCGATCAAGCAGGTGCAGCTGAATTCGGCCGCCACGCTGGCCTCGATCACCCAACTTTCCGACGCCTCTCGACAGACCGTGCTGAACGCGCAGCCCGAGTTGCAACGCACCTTGGTCGGCACCCGTGAGGCCGCCGAGACGGCACGGCTGGCCATGGGGCGCGTGGCCGAAATGACCGCCCCGAACGCCTCGCTTCGCGCCGACCTCGACGCTGCGCTACGCGACCTGTCGCAAGCCGCGCGCGGCTTGCGCGACTGGAGCGAGCTGCTGGAAGAAAAACCCAACGCGATCATCTTCGGGAACAAACGCGAATGAGCCTGCCGCATCGATTCGCCGCGCCGCTTCTGACGGCTTGTGTGTTGGCCGCATGCGCCTCGAGCACGCCCGCACCCGTGCTGCTGACCTTGCCACCGGCGCTGGCAGCGGCGCCCGCACCAGCGATCGACTCGACGGCGTCGGTTGCGGCGCCCTCAACCGTGCTCGCTGTCCGCCGCCTGAACCTGCCCGAGTATCTGGTCGCGCGGCGCGTGCGGTTTCGCGCCGATGCCAGCACACTGGCCGAGTGGCCCAACACCTACTGGGCAGAACGCATCGAGATCGGCATGTCGCGCGAGTTCGTCGCAGCGCTGCGCCAGCAGTTGTCCGACTGGACGCTGTGCGATGGGCAATGCGGCGACCTAACGCCCCAACTCAACCTGCAGGTCGACTTCGCGCCGCTCGACTTCGTTCGCGCAACGCAGAAGTTGCAAGCCCGCGCGCGCATGACGGTGAGCGACGGGGGCGCGCCGCCCAAGGTGCTGCGCACGGCCGAGGCCAGCTTCGACATCGCGGCCGGTGCCGACACCGCGCAAGCCCAGGCTCAAGCGATGGCCGAGCTGGTTCAGCAAGCCGCGGCGGTTGCAGCGCCGCTGGTGCAGTTGGCCAAGCCGTAGCGGCGGGCTTGCCACGGGCCCGGCCTGTGCCTCGATGGCCTCGATGCCGCAATATCAGAAGTGAATGCCACGCATCATTTCGGCCATCGCCATCGCTTCGGGTGACAAGGTCGCCTTGCCCGCCTTTTCACCTTTCGCCGCGGCACTGTCGGGGAACATGCGGAAAGTCGTGTTCATCAAAATCTGCGTGATGCGCGGCACGGCGGCGTGCAGCAATTCGACCGCGATGCCGAGGCGCGTTGCGACCCGCACCGGCTTGTCGACGCAGGCCTGCACGATCAGGTCCGAGGCTTCGTCGGTCGAGAGCAGCGGCATGTTGTCGTAGATCTTGGTCGGCGCGGTCATCGGCGTGCGCACCAACGGCATGTTGACCGTGGTGAACGTGATGCCTTGATCGGCGAACTCGCTCGCGGCGCAACTCGTCCACGCATCGAGTGCGGCTTTGCTCGCTACATACGCCGAAAAGCGCGGCGCGTTGACCAGCACGCTGATCGAGCTGATGTTCACCACGTGGCCCTTCTTCTTGGCCACCATGCCGGGCAACAGGCCCATCGTGATCCGCAGCGCGCCGAAGTAGTTGAGCTGCATCGTGCGTTCGTAATCGTGAAAGCGCTCGTAGCTCGCCTCGATCGCGCGGCGGATCGAGCGGCCGGCGTTGTTGATGAGGTAGTCGACGCCGCCGTGGTCGGCCTGCAGTTGCGTGAGGAACGCCTTGCAGCTCGCCTCATCGGCGATGTCGGCGGAGTAGAGGTGCACGATTGCCTCCTTGCCGGCCTCGGCGACGATCTCTTTTTTGGCCTCGGCGAGCTTGGCCTCGTCGCGCGCGCAAATGACGACGATCGCACCCGCCTTCGCAAACTTGATCGCGGCGGCCAAGCCGATGCCCGACGACCCGCCGGTGACCAGCACCACCTTGCCGCCGACCGTGCCGCGCAACGACTTGTCGATCAGGAGCGCCGGGTCGAGGTGGCGCTCCCAGTAGTCCCAGAGCCGCCACGCGTAATCGCGCAGGTTGGGGCAAGCGATGCCCGAACCCTTCAATGCGGCGAGCGCGTCACGGCAGTCGTAGCGGGTCGGAAAGTTGATGAAGGTCATCATGTCGTCGGGCAGGCCGAGGTCTTTCATGACCGCAGCGCGCACGCGGCGCACCGGCGCCAACGCCATCATTCCCTTCTTTACGCTCTTCGGGATGAAGCCGAGCAGCGCCGCGTTGATGAAGAGGTTCATCTTCGGTGCATGCGCGGCCTTGCTGAAGATGTCGAGCACATCGCCGACTCGGTAGCCGTTCGGGTCGACGAGGTGAAAGCACTTTTTGTGCAGCTCTGCCTTGTCGCCTTTCGAATGGCTGATGTGGTCGAGCGCAGCGACGACGAAATCGACCGGCACGATGTTGATGCGCCCGCCCTCGAGGCCGACGCTCGGCATCCAGGGCGGCAAGATCTGCCGCATGCGCTGGATGAGTTTGAAGAAGTAGTAGGGGCCGTCGATCTTGTCCATCTCGCCCGTGACCGAGTCGCCGACGACGAGTGCCGGTCGGTAGACCGTCCACGGCACTTTCGACTCTTTGCGCACGATCTTTTCGCTTTCGTGCTTGGTCATGAAGTAGGGGTGGTCCAGGCCCTCGGCCTCTTCGAACATGTCTTCGCGAAACACGCCTTCGTACATGCCGGCCGCTGCAATCGAGCTGACGTGGTGCAGATGCCCTGCGTCGATCGCCTTGGCGAACTCGACCACGCTGCGCGTGCCTTCGATGTTGACCTTGACCTGCGCTTCTTCGTCAGCCGACAGGTCGTAGACCGCGGCGAGGTGATAGACGTGATCGATCTTGCCCTTGAGTTTTTTGAGGTCATCGGCCGAGACGCCGAGCTTCTTGGTGGTGAGGTCACCGAAAACCGGGATCGCCTTGGCCCGTGTTGCGCCCCAGTAGGCGAGCAGGCCTTCGACCTTGCCCTCGCTCTCGGGCCGCAGCAAGAAATGCACGGTCGCGCCGCGCCGCGCGAGAAGTGTCTTCACGAGGCGCTTGCCGATGAAGCCCGTGGCCCCGGTGACGAAATATTGCATGTTGTGATCCTCCGAACTCAGCGATTAATGGCGCCAGGATTCTTGACCACGCGTTTGCAGTCACCGCTTGCGGCTTACCCGAAGCGCATCTGAATGCAGTGCCCACGAATTAGGCGAGCCACTCCAGGAATCTAGGATGTTCTCTCTAAGCCGCGTGCCTATAGTCCGCCCGACTCGACGCGCTGCGGCGCACTTTCTTCAACCACCGACAGGACCCCGATCATGGTCAAAAAACTCAAGCAGATGGCCGACAAGAAGGCCGCCTCCACCGGCAGCATGTTCGACAACGCACTCGCCGGCCAGGTCAAAGAGTCAGCGCAGCAGATCTGGCTCGCCGGCATGGGCGCTTTCGCCCGCGCGCAGGCCGAAGGGACCAAGATGTTCGAGTCGCTGGTCAAAGACGGCGCGACGCTGCAGAAGAAGACCAGCTCAGTCGCCGAAGAAAAAATCGGCGAAGTCACCAGCCGCATGAGCAGCATGGCCGGTGAAGTGCAGGCCAAGGCCGGCCAGCACTGGGACAAGCTCGAAGGCATTTTTGAGGAGCGCACCGCCAAGGCAATGAAGAAGCTCGGCGTGCCGTCGGCCAAAGACATCGAGGTGCTGACTGCACGCATCGATGCGCTGACCAGCAAGGTCAATGCGATGGGCAAGGCAGCACCGGCGAAGAAAGCCGCCGCCACGCCGGCTGCAAAAGCCCCGGCCGAAAAGAGCCTGACGAAAAAGGCACCGGCGAAGAAGGCCGTCGTCAGGCGCGCACCGGCGCGCAAGACCGCATCGGCGTGATGGCTGATGGCTGATCGACGATGAAAAAGGGGCGCCGCGGCGCCCCTTTTTCATGGCCTGCGGCAGGCCGCGCATGTCGCGTCGCCTGAAGCCGACGCGCCCGGGCGATCAACTCAGGTATCGCGCTTCCAGATGGCGCCGAAAGTGCACGGGGTTGAGCACCTCGCCGGTCGCCCGCCGTGTGAGTTCGGGGGTAGTCCAGCGGCTCGCCTCGCGCCAGATGTTGCCGCGCAACCAGTCGAAAACCGGCGCAAGATCGCCAGTCGCGATGCGCGCATCGAGGTCGGCGTGTTGGGCGCGAATCGCCGCGAACCACTGCGCCGCATGCATTGCCCCGAGCGTGTAGCAAGGGAAGTAGCCGAACGAACCGTCGGTCCAGTGGACGTCTTGCAGGCAGCCATCGCGGTAGTTGCCGCGGGTGTCGATACCGAGCAGCGACTGCATGCCTTCGTCCCAAAGCGCGGGAATGTCGTCGGCCTCGATGCTGCCCTCGATCAACTTCTTTTCGATGCCGTAGCGCAAGATCACGTGCGCCGGGTAGGTGAGCTCGTCGGCATCGACACGGATGAAACCGGGCCGCACCCGCGTCATCAACGCATGCAGGTTGTCAGGCGCGAAGGCCGGCTGCTCGCCGAAGTGCCGACTCAGCAGCGGCGCGAGCAAGCCGACGAAGGCACGGCTGCGGCCGAGCTGCATCTCGAAGCTCAGGCTCTGGCTCTCATGGATGGCCATCGAACGCGCCTTCGCGACCGGTTGGCCCAAGTGCTCGCGCGGCAGGTTTTGTTCGTAGCGCGCATGGCCGCTTTCGTGGATCGTGCCCATCAGGCTCTGCATGAAATCATCGTCGCGGTAGCGGGTGGTGATTCGCGTGTCTTCGGGCACGCCGCCGGTAAACGGGTGGGCACTTTCATCGAGTCGGCCGGCATCGAAGTCGAAACCGAGCAGGGCCATCAAGTCGTGGCTGAGGGCGCGCTGCGCCGCTTTCGAAAAAGGACCCGTGGGCATCACGAGCCGATCGTGCCCTTGGCGCTCGCGCACCTGGGTCACCAAGCCCGGCAACCATTGCTGCAAGTCGCCGAAGACCCGGTCGACCTCGCTGCTGCGCATGCCCGGTTCGTATTGGTCCATCAGCGCGTCGTAGGGCGCCAGGCCGGTCGCATCGGACAGTCGCATCGCGGCCTCGCGTGAAAGTCTCAGCACCTCGCGAAAGTTGTCTAAAAAACCGGCCCAGTCGTTCGCCGGGCGCTGCATGCGCCAGGCGTGCTCGCAGTTCGCACCGGCCAGCGACATCGCCTCCACCAGCGACTGCGGCAACGCGTTGGCGGCGAGCCACTCGCGGCGAATCTCGACCAGGTTGGCGCGTGCGAAATCATCGAGCGATTCACTCGCGGCGCGGTCGAACAAGCCTGGCAACCTGGCCTCGGTGCGCAAGGCGTGCAGCAAGCCCTCCATTTCGGCGATGGCTCGCGCACGGGCCGTGGCGCCCTTGGCCGGCATCATGGCCGACTGATCCCAGCCGGCGATCGCCTGCAAGTGCTCGAAGTGATGCAGGCGCGTCCAGTGGCTCGTCAATTCATCGTAGGCAGTCGTCATGATTCGATCCATCTCGATTTATGTGGCCATCTACCCCGGCCAAAACCAGAGCAGTGCACTGGTCATCGTGACATAGCGAGCCAGCTTGCCGATCGCCATGTAGAGGAAGCACGGCCAAAACGGCAGCTTGAGCCAGCCCGCCACGGCGCACAGCGGGTCGCCGACCACAGGCAACCACGAAAGCAGGCACGCCTTGGTGCCCCAGCGCTCCAACCAGCGCAGCGCATGAGGGTTGGGCGGCTTGCGGTGACTGACTTTTTCATAAGCTGCTTCGGCGACAAAGCCCATCCACCAAGTCACCGCGCCGCCGAGCGTGTTGCCGGCGGTGGCCACCAGGATCGCCGGCCAGAACATCTCGGGGTTGAGTTTGACCAGACCGAACACGGCCGGCTCAGAGCCCAGCGGCAGCAGTGTGGCCGACACGAAAGCAATGATGAAGACCGTGCTCAAGCCGAATTTCGGCAACGCGAGCAAGGCGAGTATCGATTCGACCCAGGCTTCCATCGGGCCGGATTATGGTCAGCGCTCGCCTTGCTCGAAGGGGGCATTTCGCGTTGAAGTGCGCCGCTATACTTTTGCCTCCTTTTTCAGCAGCTCCCGCCCTCGCCTCTCGATGCAGATCGGCCACATTCCGCTGCCGAACCGCCTGTTCGTTGCCCCGATGGCCGGGGTGACCGACCGGCCGTTCAGGCAGCTCTGCAAGCGGCTCGGCGCGGGCTACGCGGTCAGCGAGATGGTGACCTCGCGGCGCGACCTGTGGGCCAGCCTGAAGACCAGCCGCCGCGCCGACCACACCGGCGAAGCCGAGCCGATCGCGGTGCAAATTGCCGGCACCGATGCTCGAATGATGGCCGACGCCGCCGCCTACAACATCGACCGCGGCGCCCAGATCATCGACATCAACATGGGCTGCCCGGCGAAGAAAGTCTGCAACAAGTGGGCCGGCTCGGCGCTGATGCAAGACGAGCCGCTCGCACTCGAAATCATCGAGGCTGTGATCGCCGCGTGCGCGCCGCGCAGCGTGCCCGTCACGCTCAAGATGCGCACCGGCTGGTGTGCAGCCGAGCGCAACGCCGTGCGCATCGCACGCGCTGCCGAAGCCGCTGGCGTCACGATGGTGGCGGTGCACGGCCGCACCCGCGAGCAAGGCTACAAGGGCTTTGCCGAGTACGACACCGTGAGCGCGGTGAAGGCCGCGCTGCGCATTCCGGTCGTCGCCAACGGCGATATCGACTCACCAGAGAAGGCCCGCGCGGTGCTCGCCGCGACCGGCGCGGACGCAGTCATGATCGGCCGTGCGGCGCAAGGCCGGCCGTGGATCTTTCGCGAGGTCGCGCACTTTCTCGCCACCGGCCAGCACCTGCCGGCGCCCGAGGTGCAGGAGGTCAAGGCCTGGCTGCTCGAACACCTGCACGACCACTACGGCCTCTACGGTTGGGACGACGCCGGCACCGGCGTGCGCAGCGCGCGCAAGCACATCGGCTGGGCGGTACGCGAGTTGCCGGGCGGTGAAACGTTTCGTGCGCGCATGAACGGGCTCGAGACCTGCGCCGAACAAATCGACGCCGTCGGTCAGTGGTTCGACCAGCTGGCCGACTCGCACCATTTGCTGCCGCGTCTCGCACTCGGCAGCTGCGCCGAACAATTCAACGAACAACGAGAGACCGCAGCAGCATGCGCATGAAAAAGCCCACGCACATCGAGGAGTGCATTCGCGACAGCCTCGAAATCTATTTCAAAGACCTGCGCGGCGTCGAGCCGGCGGCAATGTACGAAATGATCCTGGCGGTGGTCGAAAAACCGTTGTTTGACGTGGTGATGCAACACGCCGAAGGCAACCAGAGCCGTGCCGCCGAGTGGTTGGGCATCAACCGCAACACGCTGCGCCGCAAGCTGCTCGACCACAAGCTCATCAAGTGACGCACCGAACCGAGCCACGCTTCGCAGCGCGAGGCGTGACAGTTTTCTCTTCAGGCCCATCCCCATGACACGACTCACTGCGCTGCTCTCGGTTTCAGACAAGACCGGCGTGCTCGAACTTGCGCAGGCGCTGCATGCGCTCGGCACCGTATTGCTCTCGACTGGCGGCACCGCCAAGATGCTGGCCGATGCGGGCCTGCCGGTTACCGAGGTTGCCGACCACACCGGCTTTCCCGAGATGCTCGATGGCCGCGTCAAAACCCTGCATCCCAAGGTTCACGGCGGGCTGCTCGCGCGCCGCGATGTGCCAGCGCACATGAGCGCGCTGGCTGAGCACGGCATCGCAACGATCGACCTGCTGGTCGTCAACCTTTACCCGTTCGAGGCCACCGTCGCCCGACCCGGCTGCACGCTCGATGAGGCGATCGAAAACATCGACATCGGCGGCCCGGCGATGGTGCGCTCGGCCGCGAAGAACTGGAAAGACGTGGCGGTGCTGACCGATGCCTCGCAGTACCGCATGGTGCTCGCCGAGCTGACGGCCGACGGCAGTGTGAACGCGACCACGAAGTTCGCACTGGCGGTCGCCGCCTTCAACCGCATCTCGAACTACGACGCGGCGATCAGCGACTACCTCTCGTCGCTGCAGGCCGACGGCAGCCGCGCGGCTTTTCCGGCGCAGTCGAACGCGCGGTTCGTCAAGCTGCAAGACCTGCGCTACGGCGAGAACCCGCACCAGTCGGCCGCGTTCTACCGCGACCTGCACCCCGCTCCCGGCTCGCTCGTCACCGCAAAACAATTGCAAGGCAAAGAGCTTTCATACAACAACATCGCCGACGCCGACGCGGCCTGGGAGTGCGTGAAATCGTTCGACAGTAACGACGGCCCCGCGGCCTGCGTCATCGTCAAGCACGCCAATCCCTGCGGCGTGGCGATCGGCAGCAACGCAGCCGAGGCCTACGCCAAGGCGTTCGAGACCGACCCGACCTCGGCCTTCGGCGGGATCATTGCCTTCAACTGCGAGCTGGATGAAGCCGGCGCCGCGCTGGTCGCGAAGCAGTTCGTCGAGGTGCTGATGGCACCCGGCTTTACGCCCGAGGCGCTGGCCTTTTTTAAGACCAAGCCCAACACCCGCATCTTGCAGATCGCCTTGCCGCCGGGTGGCACAACCGATCACGCGCGCGGCCGCAACGCGCAAGACATCAAGCGGGTCGGCTCAGGCCTTTTGATCCAGACCGCCGACAACCGCGAGATCGGGCGCGACGAGTTGAAGGTCGTGACGAAGAAGCAGCCGAGCGCAGCACAACTCGACGACCTGCTCTTCGCCTGGAAGGTCGCGAAGTACGTGAAGAGCAACGCGATCGTGTTCTGCGCGGGCGGTGCGACGCTGGGCGTGGGCGCCGGCCAGATGAGCCGCATCGACTCGGCCCGCATCGCCGGCATCAAGGCCACCCACGCCGGCCTGACGCTGCAGGGCTCGGCCGTGGCGAGCGACGCGTTCTTTCCGTTCCGCGACGGGCTCGACGTGGTGGTCGAAGCCGGCGCGCGTTGCGTGATCCAGCCCGGCGGCTCGGTGCGCGACGACGAAGTGATCGCCGCGGCCGACGAGCACGGCATTTCGATGGTGCTGACGGGGGTGCGGCATTTTCGTCACTGAGCCGCATCGCGGCGGTGTCGCGTCAGACCGCACCACTAAACTCCGGCCGCGAATTTCACCAACACAAAGAACCCCAGCAATGCTTACGCACCTCCGACTTCATTCGACCAAACGACCTGCGGCTGTCGTCATCGGCCTGTTGTGGGCCGCGGCGCAGGTGGCGCACGCGCAAGACAGCGCGCCTTCGGTCGAGAAGTGCTCGCGTGAGCTCGGCACGCTGGCGGTTGCCGAACCGCAGTCGTACACGATGGCCGGCCTGGGCCGCTACGGCCTCGGCTCGCCGAGCTCCTTGCTGCGAATGATTGCGCAAGAGTCGGGCTGCTTCGCCGTCGTGGAGCGCGGCGTGGCGATGCAAAACCTCCAGCAAGAGCGCGCTCTCGCGGCCAACGGCCAACTGCAGGCCGACTCCAATATCGGTGGCGGTCAGCTGCAAGGCGCCGACTTCGTGATGACGCCCGCGGTGCAGTTCTCGGACGACACCGGCGGTGTCGGCGGCATGGTCGGTGGCCTGCTGGGCCGCGCCGGCGGCGTGTTGGGCCAACTCGGCGGCCTGGCCGGTGGTGTCAAGTTCAAAGAGGCCGAGACCACGCTGCTAGTCGCCGATGTGCGGTCGGGCATTCAAGTGGCGAGCGCCGAAGGCAAGGCCTCGAAGATGAACTTCAGCATTGGCGGCTGGGGTTGGGGCGGCCTCGGCTGGGCTTCGGCAGGCGGCTACAGCAAGACGCCCGAAGGCAAGCTGATCGCTGCCAGCCTGCTCGACAACTACAACAAGATCTTGCTGGCCGTGCGCGACAGGCAGAGCCTGATCCGCAGTTCATCGCAAGCCTCGCGCAACAACGCAGCAGGATCGCTCCCCGCCACGGGCACAGTCGCACGGCAGCCGGTTCCTGCTGCAATTGCCACCGCAGCACCGATGGCGACTATCCAGGGCGGCTCGCTGCCGGCCATGATGATCGGCGAGTTCGCCGGCCAGTTCAGCGGCGCTGACCAGGGGGTTTTTTCGGTCACGATCGGCTCCGACGGCAGCATCGACGGTGTCGGTCAATCGTCGTCGAACGCGTCGTTCACTATCAGCGACATGGCCTCGCCGAGCGGCTCGGTGGTGATGAGCAGCAGCGGCCGGGCCGGCGCCGCGCAGTTCAACGGTATCGTCAACCCGAGAACCGGCTCGGTCATCGGCACATGGCGCGTGGTCGGCGGGCCCGCGGGGCGCGGCACCTTCAACGGCGCGCGGCAGTAGCCCGTCGCGCAGACCGGCGGCGGCGTCCTCGGCACCCACTTTCCCATGAAACTCCCCGAGGTCGCCGGCCTGGCGCTTGCCGCGGTCGCGCGCTTGATCACCGGCGCGCAGGGCCACTGGTACGGTTCGCCGCCGAAGGCCGAACAACGCATCTACTTCGCCAACCACCAGAGTCACTTCGACTGGGTGCTGATCTGGGCCGCGCTGCCGCGCGACCTGCGCACGGTGACGCGACCGATCGCGGCGCGCGACTACTGGACCTCGTCACCGCTGAAACACTGGATCACCCGCGAGATCTTCAACGCGGTTTACGTGAGCCGGCAGCGCACCGACGACGAAGACCCGCTCGAGCCGCTGATGGAGGCGCTGCGCAACGGCGACTCGCTGGTGATCTTTCCAGAAGGCACGCGCGGCAACAAGGTCGACCCGGCCGTGTTCAAGGCCGGGCTCTTTCACCTTGCCGAAGCCTTCCCCGACGTGCAGTTGATCCCGGCCTGGATCGACAACGTGCAGCGCGTGATGCCCAAAGGCGAAGTCGTTCCGGTGCCGATTCTTTGCTCGGTGACCTTCGGCAAACCGTTGACGCTTTTCCCCGGTGAAGACAAACGTGGTTTTCTCGAGCGTGCGCGCAATGCGGTCATGGCTTTGAGGGCGGTGCATTGATGGTCGCTTTGACATCGGTTGTTCCACCCGGCACGGGGTGCATGCGCCGGCTGGCACAGACATGCGGCGAGAAGCTCTGACATGGGTGCCCTTCGCCATCTCACGATCTCGCAGCAGGTCGGCCTGCTTTTCGTTGCGCTGTTCGGCTTTTTGATCGTCGTCACCATCGTTGCCTTCAGCCGCACGCTTCGCGACCGAAGCGACCTCGAACTCGACGCCCACGAGCGCTTCAAACGCGACCTGCGCGCGGTCTGGATCGGCGCCGTGTTGTTCTGGGTCGCGTGGGTGGCTGGCGGCATCGTCTCGACGCTGCTGTTCGGGCTGGTCTCGTTTCTAGCGTTACGCGAGTTCGTGACCCTCACGCACACCCGACGCGGCGACCACCGCAGCCTGCTGCTCGCCTTCTTCGCGGTGCTGCCGCTGCAGTACGCGATCGTCGCGAGCGAGCGCTTTGACTTGTTCACGGTGTTCATCCCGGTCTACGTGTTTCTCGCGATCCCGGTGGTGAGCGCGCTCGGCAACGACCCGCAGCGCTTTCTCGAACGCACCGCGAAGATTCAGTGGGGGATCATGGTTTGCGTCTACGGCATGAGCCATGCCCCGGCGCTGCTGCTGCTCGACCTGCCCGACTACGAGGGTCGTGGTGCTTTTCTGGTGCTGTACCTGGTGGTCGTGGTTGCGATCGCCCAACTCGTTCAGGAGGCGGCGAGCCGGCGTTTGCGGCGGCGCCCGGTGGCACGCGCGATCAGCCGCTCGTTCTCGTGGCGCGCCTGGGGCACAGGCGCGGCCGCGGCTGCGTTGGCTGGCGGCTTGCTGTATTGGTCGACGCCCTTCAAAAGCCCGTGGGGCGCCATTTTGATGGGGCTGATCGCCGGCGGCAGCGGCACGCTGGGCGAGTTCGTGATGCATGCGCTCAAGCGTGATGCGGGCGTTCGCTCTTGGGGCGGCAAGGCGTCGGTCACGGGGGCAGTCGGCTTGCTCGACCGGGTCGCGCCGCTTTGTTTTGCAGCCCCGGTGTTCTTCCATTCCGTGCGCTGGTACTTCGGCTTTTGAGCGGGTGATGCGCATCCTCGGCATCGACCCGGGCCTCCGCACGACCGGCTTCGGCGTGATCGAGTCGCAGGGCTCGAAGCTGCACTACGTGGCCAGCGGCACGATCAAGACCGAGTCGGTCGTGTCGGGCTCGCTGCCCGAACGCCTGAAGATGATCTTCGACGGCGTGCGCGAGGTGGCCGCACGCTACGAGCCGAGCTGCGCGTCGGTGGAAATCGTGTTCGTCAACGTCAACCCGCAGTCGACGCTGCTGCTCGGCCAGGCACGAGGTGCAGCGATCACCGCGCTGGTCACGGCCGAACTCGCAGTGGCTGAGTACACCGCGCTGCAGATGAAGAAGGCGATCGTCGGCCACGGCCAGGCGCGCAAGGAGCAGGTGCAAGAGATGGTGATGCGCCTGCTCGCCCTGCCCGGTCTGCCCGGCAAAGACGCCGCCGATGCGCTCGGCCTCGCGATCTGCCATGCGCATGCCGGATCCTCGCTCGCCGCACTCGCACGCAGCACCGCACTCGCGCCACGCAGCCATGCGCAGTACCGCCGTGGCCGCAGCTACTGAAAGACAATCGTTCGATGTACGCACTCTTTGAAGACGCCGGCAAGTTTCTCGCCGGCCGCGTGATGCTCGAGACCGACAGCTCGGTGCAGATCGAACTCGACTCCGGCAAGCGCGTGAAAGTTAAAGCAGCCCATGTGCTGCTCAAGTTCGACAAACCCCAGCCGGCCGAGTTGATCGCCGCGGCGCAGGCACTGGCGAGCGAAATCGATCTCGACCTTGCCTGGGAGTTCGCGCCCGAGACCGAGTTCGGTTTCGGGGACCTGGCGCGCGAGTACTTCGAGCGCACGGCCGGCATCGAGAAGCAGGCCGCCGCGCTGTTCAAATTGTTCGAGGCGCCGCACTATTTTCGGCGCCTGGGCAAAGGCAACTTCAAGAAGGCGCCTGAAGAGATCGTCAAGGCCGCGCTGCTCGGGATCGAGCGCAAAAAGCAGGTCACGCTGCAGATCGAAGCTTGGGCGGCCGAGCTGGGGCGCGGCGAGTGCCCACAGGCGGTGCGCGAGCAGCTCTACAAACTCTTGTTCAAGCCCGACAAGAACGCGGCTGAATACAAGGCTGTGGTCGAAGCCGCGCGGCAGTCGCAGAAGCCGCCGCTCGAGTTGCTGAAATCGGCCGGCGCGATCGACTCGCCCTACCAGTTTCACTGGCGGCGCTTTTTGTTCGAGAACTTTCCGAAGGGCACGGGCTTTCCGGCGTTGCAGGCGCCGGCCATCAAAGAGACCTTGCCGCTCGCTGCGGTGCGAGCATTTTCGATCGACGACTCGCAAACGACCGAGATCGACGACGCGCTGTCGGTGCAAGGCCTGGGCAGCGGCGCAGTCACGTTCGGCATTCACATCGCCGCGCCGGGCCTGGCCTTCGCGCCCGACTCGCCGGTCGATCAGGTGGCGCGAGCGCGGCTCTCGACCGTCTACATGCCGGGGCACAAGCTGACGATGCTGCCCGACGAGGTGGTGCAGACCTACACGCTGATGGCCGGCCGCGACTGCCCGGCCGTTTCGCTGTATGTCACGTTCGACGAAGCCACGCTGGTCGTGACGGCGAGCGAAACAAGGCTCGAGCGCGTGAGCATCGCCGCCAACCTGCGCCACGATCAGCTCGATGAGGTCATCACCGAAGCCACACTGCTCGGGGAGGCGCCGGCCAGCTACGAGTTCGCACCTGAACTGGCCTTCGCTTTTCGCCTGGCGCGGCATTTGAAGGCGCAGCGCGAGGTGGCGCGCGGCAAGCCCGAGAACTTCAACCGGCCCGACTACAACTTTCGCCTCGAAGGCGTGGCGGGCAGCGAACCGCAAGGCGCCGAGCAAGTTGCCATCACGACCCGCCAGCGCGGCTCGGCGCTCGACCTGATCGTGGCCGAGGCGATGATCCTCGCCAACAGCACCTGGGGCGGCTGGCTGGCCGAATGCGGCGTGCCGGGCATTTACCGCAGTCAGGCCAGCATGGCGCCCGGCGTGAAGGTGCGCATGGGCACCAAGCCTGCACCGCACGCCGGCATGGGGGTGGCGCAGTACACCTGGGCGACCTCGCCGCTGCGCCGCTATGTCGATCTCGTCAACCAGTGGCAAATCATCGCGTGTGCGCGTCACGGTCGCACCGCAGCGCTGGCCGCGGCGTTCAAGCCGAAAGACGTGCAGCTGTTCTCGATCATCTCGGCGTTCGACGCGGCCTATGCCGAATACAACGGCTTTCAACAGGCGATCGAACGCTACTGGACATTGCTTTCGCTGGCTCAACGGCAGATCACCGAACTCGATGCCGCGGTGATGAAGGACGGCCTGGTGCGCGCCGACACGTTGCCGCTGGTGTTTCGCGCGGTCGGCGCCGAAAACCTGTCGCGAGGTGCACGCGTTCGCGTTCGCATCGGCGCAACCGACCTGCTGACGCTCGACGTTCATGCCAGCGTGATTGCACGACTCGACGAGGCCGACGCTGCGGCAATCGCCGTCGACACCGAGACCGACGATGCAGCCGACAACGCGGGCCCGCTGACCCTCGCGTTCGACGTGAGCGACGATGCCGGCGCACCCGCCGATGCCGCGGCAGCCACCTGAAATCGCGACGACACGCCATGCCGCGCAAGCTCTCGACCCTGCACCTCGCACTGCTGATCTCGATCGGCGTACACGGCGCCTTGCTTGCGGTTCGCATCGTCGACCCGCAGAGCTTCAACCGAATTTTTCAGGACACGCCGCTCGAGGTGATCTTGGTCAACTCGCGTTCGAGCGAGCCGCCCGAGAAGGCACAGGCCATCGCGCAGGCGGCACTCGCTGGCGGCGGCGATGCGGCCAGCGGCCGGGCGACCTCGCCGCTGCCACCCTCGGCCATCGTCGAAAACGGTGACGCGAACGAAGAGGCGCGCAAACGCATCGAGCAGCTTCAGGAAACGCAGCAGCAGCTGCTCGCGCAGATCCGCCGCGAGCTGGCGCTCCTGCCCGCGCCCGACCCGCAGCGCGATCAGGGCAACCCGACCGAAGCCGCACAAGAAGAGCGCCGCCGCCAGCTGGTGCAGTTGCTGGCCGAGATCGAGAAGCGCGTCAACGACGAGAACGCACGGCCGAAAAAGCGCTACATCAGCCCGGCTACGCGCGAAGAGGTTTACGCCCTTTACTACGACCAGTTGCGCCGCAAGATCGAAGACCGCGGCACACGCAACTTTCCCGAAAACGCCGGCAAAAAGCTGTACGGCGAGCTGACGATGAACGTGACGATCGATGCCGAGGGCCGGGTGATCGAGACCGAGATCGTGCGCGCCTCCGACTCGAAAGTGCTCGACCGCCGCGCGATCGCGATCGTGCGCGCGGCTGCACCTTTCGGGCCTTTCAGCGCGGCAATGCGGCAACGGGCCGACCAGCTCGTGATTACCTCGCGCTTCAAGTTCACACGTGAAGAGAATCTCGAGACCACGCTGACCGCGACGCCGACCAATTGAACTCGCAGATTTCGCAAATGGACCGCTACGTCGTCGCCGGCAACCCGGTCGAGCACAGCCAGTCGCCCTTCATCCACGCCGAGTTCGCGCGGCAGACCGGGCAAGCGATGGTCTACGAGCGGGTGCTCTGGCCGCTCGATGCTTTCAGCGACTCGGTGCGCGCACTGGCGGCGAGCGGCGCGCGGGGCTGCAACATCACAGTGCCGTTCAAGTTCGACGCCTTTCGCGAAGGCCGCCGGCTCAGCGATCGCGTGCGCTTGGCGCAGGCCGCCAATGTGCTCAGCTTCGACGGCGGCGGCTGGCAGGCCGACAACACCGACGGTATCGGTTTAGTGACCGACATCGAATGCAATGCCGGTGTGTCGCTGACGGGTTTGCGGGTGTTGATGCTGGGCGCCGGCGGTGCCGCGGCGGGTGCGCTGGGCCCACTACTGGCGGCCGGCCCAGCGCTGTTGGTGGTGGCGAATCGCACGCACGAGAGGGCACAAGCTTTGGTCGATCGGCACCGAGCAGTCGCGGGCAACACGGTGCTGCGGGCGGCGCCACTCGAGGCTTGCGGCGGCGACTTCGATGTGGTGATCAACGCAACCGCGAGCAGCCTGCACGGAGCCGAGGTGCCGGTGGCATCCAGCGTTCTGGCGCCCGGTGCGCTGGCGCTCGACATGATGTATGGGCCGGCCGCAGCAACGTTCATGCGGTGGGCCGAAGGCTGCGGTGCGCGTGGCCGGGACGGGCTGGGCATGCTGGTCGAGCAAGCCGCCGCGGCGTTCGAGATCTGGCGCGGCGTCAAGCCGCAATCGGCGCCGGTACTCGAGGCTTTGCGCGCCAGGCTCGCGGGGCAACTTCTGCAGCCATGAAAAGCGTGTGGCGGCTCGTGTTGTTGGTGCTGCTGTCGGCCATCGCCTTGCAGATTTACTTCGCGGCGCGGGTGGCCTTGATGCTTGCAGTCGACCCGCAGTCGACAACCTTTCAACGCTCGGAGGCCTGGCGCCTGTTGACCGAGTCGGCGGAGCCGTCCTGGAGCCAGCGGTGGGTGGCTTACGACCGCATCTCGCCTCAGCTCAAACGCGCGGTGATCGCCTCCGAAGATGCCGGCTTCAGCGAGCACAGCGGCGTCGAGTGGGACGCGCTCGAGAAAGCCTGGGAGCGCAACCAGAAGGCCGAGGCGCGGGTCGAGAAATTAAACGGCCGACTCGACTTCCGAGCAACCAAGCCCCGCCTCTCGAAGCCCGCCGCTGCCGCGCCGCGGCGCCAAGCGAAGCTGGTCGGCGGCTCGACCATCACGCAGCAGCTGGCCAAAAATCTCTTTCTTGGTGGCGAGCGCAGCCTGTTGCGCAAGGGGCAGGAGTTCGTCATCACCGCGATGCTCGAGGCTTTGCTCGGCAAGCAGCGCATCTTCGAGATTTACCTCAACAGCGTCGAGTGGGGTGAAGGCGTGTTTGGCGCCGAGGCCGCAGCGCGCCACTACTTTCACGTGCCGGCCCAGGCGCTGAGCAGCCCGCAGGCCGCACAGCTGGCAGTAATGCTGCCGGCGCCCAAGCGTTTCGAGAAACGCCCAGGCTCGGCCTACGTGGCCGGCCGCGCCGGGACGGTTGCGGCGCGCATGGGCGCGGTCGAGCCGCCCTGAGAGCCTGTGAACGAGTCCTGCACACCCGCTCGAGCGCCGCAGACGGCGCCGCTCGTCGTTGCAAAAGCTTGCCATCGCCCGAGCTATCGCTGCGCTTTGCGCCTGGACCGACACCGCTTGGAGCGCCCGCTCGGGCGCACCGGAATCATTCACCGACTCTGACCTTTCTAGAATCGACCATGATTTCAGCGCTGACCGAGGAGATCGCCGCCGCCGCCGCGCGCCTGGTGGTCGAAGAAGGAATGGAGTACGGCCCGGCCAAGCGCCGCGCCGCGCGAAGCCTAGGCCGCAGCGGCACGCGCAGCGCCGAGTTGCCCGGCAACGATCTCGTCGAAGAACAGGTGCGCGACTACCTCGCGCTGTTTTGCGCCGAGACCCAACCGGCCGAACTTGCCGAACTGCGGGTAATAGCACGGGTGTGGATGGAACAGTTGACTGACTTCAGGCCGCACCTCACCGGCGCGGTCTGGCGCGGTACTGCGACCCGGCTTAACAATGTGCACCTCGAGCTTTACTGTGACGACTCGAAGGCGGCCGAGCTGGCGTTGATCGATCGTCATGTCGACTACGACGTCGGCAGCCGAGATGGTCCGCGCGGCCAGCCCGTCGACGTGCTCAGCATCGCCCACACCAGCATCGCGCTGGGCGAGCGGGTCACTGTGCACCTGAGCGTGCTCGACCACGACGACTTGCGCGGCGCACTGAAGCCCGATGCGGGTGGCCGCTCGCAACGGGGCGACCTCGCGGCATTGCATGCGCTGATCGCCAAACCATGAAGAGGCGTGTCGTCATCGTGGCCGGTGCAGCGGGCGTGGCCGGCCTGGGTGCAGCGTTGTGGCGGCAGCGCTCGACAGCAGTCGAGCCCGGTGCCGCAATCTGGACACGTCGATTCGAGACTCCGGCGGGTGGCCAGCTGGCGCTGTCGACGCTGCGGGGTCAGCCCTTGTTGCTCAACTTTTGGGCGACCTGGTGCCCACCGTGTGTCCGTGAGTTGCCGCTGCTCGACGACTTTCAACGTCGCCACGCGGCGCGCGGATGGCGCGTTGCGGGCCTGGCGGTCGACAACGCAACGCCGGTGCGCGAGTTTCTTCGGCAGCACCCGGTCGCCTTCCCCGTCGGGTTAGCGAGCACCGACGGCATCGAACTCTCGCGTTCGCTGGGCAATGGCACGGGAGCGCTGCCCTTCAGCGTGGTCTTTGATCGCCAAGGCGCCGCAGTTCGAAGCAAGCTCGGCGTGATCGAGCCGAGCGATTTCGACGACTGGGTCCACTTGATCGCCTGACTCTAGGCTGCAAGGCGGCAAGACGGTTTCGAATCTTGTCAACAGCCGTCAAATTGATGTAACTCGCGTAAAGTCCGCTTCTTTCTGAACAACCTCGATGTGAGGCGCAACGAATTTGAGTGTGGGCCGCAGCGGCTACGCCGGCTCGGCCAGCTTGCTTTCAATCCATATATCGCAGCTACTCGCGACCCGATCGATACAGATGATGCGGCGAGCTCATCCGCATCGATCAGCGCAGACCACGTCGCCTTGCTGCCGAGCGCTCGTTCGGACTCTTCATCAGGACACCCCTGCGCCATGGACCTTCGCAAACTTAAAACGCTCATCGATTTGGTGTCGGAGTCGAACATCTCGGAACTCGAGATCACCGAAGCCGACGGCAAGGTGCGCATCGTCAAGGCCGACCCAGCCGCCGCAGCGCCCATTCAGTATGTGTCGGCGCCCGCTGCCCCGATGGTGACCGCCGCTGGTGCACCGTTGACAACCGCCGAGGCGGCGGCGGCCCCGGTGGACGCCGGGCATGCGGTCAAGTCGCCGATGGTCGGGACTTTCTATCGCTCGGCGAATCCGGGCTCCAAGGCTTTTGTCGAGGTTGGCGACACCATCAAAGAAGGTGACCCGATCTGCATCATCGAAGCGATGAAAATCATGAACGAGATCGAGGCCGACAAGTCGGGCACAGTAATCGGAATCTTGTGCGAGAACGGTCAAGCCGTGGAGTTCGGGCAGCCGCTGCTCCTGATCGAGTGAGGCTGACCGGATGTTCAAGAAAATCCTTATTGCCAATCGCGGCGAAATCGCACTGAGGGTGCAGCGCGCGTGCCGCGAGTTGGGTATCAAGTCGGTGGTGGTCTACTCCGAAGCCGACCGCGACGCGAAGTACGTGAAGCTGGCCGACGAGGCTGTGTGCATCGGCCCGGCCGCCTCGGCGCAAAGCTACCTCAACATGCCGGCGATCATTTCGACCGCCGAGGTGACCGACGCCGAAGCGATCCACCCCGGCTACGGTTTCTTATCAGAGAACGCCGACTTTGCCGAACGGGTCGAGCGCAGCGGCTTTACCTTCATCGGACCCACGCCGGCATCGATCCGTGTGATGGGTGACAAGGTCTCGGCCAAGCAGGCCATGATCAAGTCGGGCGTGCCCTGTGTGCCTGGCTCGGAAGGCGCACTGCCCGACGATCCCAAAGAGATCATCAAGGCCGCGCGTGCGGTCGGCTACCCGGTCATCATCAAGGCGTCGGGCGGCGGCGGCGGGCGGGGCATGCGGGTGGTGCACACCGAGGCGGCGCTGATTCATGCCGTGCAAACCACTCGCGCCGAGGCAGGTGCCGCGTTCGGCAACTCGGCTGTCTACATGGAGAAGTTTCTCGAGAACCCGCGGCATATCGAGATCCAGGTTTTGGCTGACGAGCACAAAAATGCCGTTTGGCTTGGCGAACGCGATTGCTCGATGCAGCGGCGTCATCAGAAGATTCTCGAGGAGGCGCCCGCGCCTGGTATTCAGCGGCGCGTGATTGAACGCATCGGTGAGCGCTGCGTTGCAGCGTGCAAAAAGATCGGTTACCGCGGTGCCGGCACGTTTGAGTTTCTTTATGAAAACGGTGAGTTCTTCTTTATCGAGATGAATACTCGCGTGCAGGTCGAGCATCCGGTCACCGAACTGGTGACCGGGATCGATATCGTGCAGATGCAAATTCGCATCGCGGCCGGCGAAAAGCTGCCGTTCACACAGCGCAATGTGCAGATGCGTGGCCACGCAATCGAGTGCCGGGTGAACGCCGAGGACCCGTACAAGTTCACACCGTCGCCGGGCCGCATCACCATGTGGCACCCGCCGGGTGGCCCGGGTGTGCGGGTCGACTCGCACGCTTACACAAACTACTACGTGCCGCCGAACTACGACTCGATGATCGGGAAGATCATCGTTCATGGCGACACGCGCGATCAGGCACTGGCGCGCATGCGGATTGCGCTGTCGGAGATGGTGGTGGAAGGCATCCACACCAATATTCCGCTGCACCGCGAGCTGGTGGTCGACGCCAAATTCATCGAGGGCGGGACTAGCATTCACTACCTCGAAGGCTGGCTCAGCCAGCACAAGCGTTGACGGTGACTTGGCGATGGTCGAATTGCGTTTGTTGGTACCGCAGGACTGCGTCGAGCGCGTTGGAGATGCGCTGATGGACGAACTCGACGCGCTTTCGGTTTCCATTGAGGACGCCGATGCCGATACGGCGTCCGAGCAGGCTTTGTTTGGTGAACCCGGCATGCCGACGCCAACTTCTGGCTGGCAGCGGTCCAGCGTTCGTGCAATGTTCGGCGATGCGCAGATCGCAACTGAAGCCGCAAGTTTGCTGCTTTCTCAAAAATGGGCACTGGGTGTGAACGTGCAGGGCGTGGAACCGGTCGCCGATCAGGATTGGGTACGGCTTACTCAATCGCAGTTTGCGCCGGTGGCGATCACGCCCGAGTTCTGGATCGTGCCGAGCTGGCACGAGCCGCCGGCTGGAGCGACGCAGGTGATCCGTCTCGATCCAGGCTTGGCGTTCGGCACCGGCACCCACCCGACGACACGCATGTGCCTGCGTTGGACGGCGGCCCAGCCTACAGGGCGCAGCAGCCAATGGCAGCGCGTGCTCGACTATGGTTGCGGCTCAGGCATTTTGGCGATTGGCGTTGCACTGTACGGAGCGCGTGACGTGGATGCGGTGGACATTGATGCAGCGGCCATCGAAGCAACCACGGCGAATGCCGCGGCTAACGGCGTGACGCTCAAGGCCGGCCTGCCGGAGAAAGCGCACGGCGAGTACGCGCTGGTATTCGCCAACATCCTCGCGACGCCGCTCAAGCTACTAGCGCCGCTTTTGTGCGCGCATGTCGCGTCGGGCGGCGACCTGGTGCTTGCGGGCATCCTCGAGCGGCAAGCCGACGAGCTTAAGACAGCTTACGCTACGTGGTTGGCGCTTGAGGTGAGCGACGCAGAAGACGGGTGGATCCTGATGACGGCGCGGCGCAGCGCTTGATCGGCGGAGCGGATTCGACGTGAGCCTGGCCACCCGCTGCATTGTTTGCGGCACCGTCTTCAGGGTCGTGCAGGACCAGCTCAAGGTATCGGAAGGATGGGTTCGCTGCGGCAAATGCACCGGCGTATTCAACGCCCTTGAAGGTCTGTTCGATCTGGACCGCGACACGCCCCCCAAGTGGCCCGGGCCAACGAACCCGGCCTTCGCGCAGACCCAGCCTGGCGAAGCCGACGTGTTGAACGTTGCGCCTTATGAGAACGCTTCGTCCGAGGTGACCGAGGTGACCGAGGCGCTAGAGGCCGAAGGCCCGTTGGTCAACAAAATCGACTCGCAGCAAAAAAAACTACGAGACAGAGCAGTCGAGTCCACACCCGCCGATCGTGTCAACGAACGCGACCGTCTCGAGTTTCCCGATGCACGGTTCGACTCGGACCTGCCGCCTGAAGACACACCGCCGCTCCGTTGGCACGATGACAACATTGCGGCATCAGGCAACGCTACGACGTCTGCGACGCGCGACGGAGCACCAACGTTTGCATGCTATGCCCAGTCAAAATCGTGGCGACATCGGCCAGCAGTGCTTGTTGCAGAGATCTTGTTTTGCGGATGCCTTTTAATTGGCTTAACGGCGCAGGCAATTCATCACTTTCGGGACCTCACCGCCGCACGTTGGACTGAGACAGCCCCGCTGTTAACGGCTTGGTGCCGTTTGGCAGCCTGTGCCCTTTCGCCGCCTCGGCGCATTGACGATGTGGTCGTTGAGAGCACCGCGCTCACACGTGCGCCAGCGTTCGCCGATGCATTTCAGCTGTCGGTGGTGCTTCGCAATCGCTCGGGAACAGTGGTTGCGCGCCCTTCTATCGAACTCAGCTTGACCGATTTGGGTGGTCGGCTTGTTGCACGGCGGGCGTTGAGTCCTGTCGACGGCCGGGCTCCCGCGGTGACCATGAATTCGGGCACCGAAGCAGCTATGCAGTGGTTGCTCACGATTGGAAACGAGCAAATCAACGGCTACACAGTCGAAGTGTTCTACCCCTGAGAGGCAGCGTCGCAGGCCACGCCAATTCACCTCACTAAACATTGGAATACTCATGACGGCACTCATTTGCGGTTCACTCGCGTTCGACACGATCGCGACGTTTCCTGGCCGATTCGCACAGCAAATTCTGCCGGAGCAATTGCACATCTTGAACGTGTCGTTCTTGGTACCGACGCTGCGTCGAGAGTTTGGCGGTTGCGCAGGCAACATCGCTTACTCGTTGAGTCAGTTGGGCGGCAACCCGTTGGTAATGGCTACAGTGGGAGACGATGGTGAGGAATACAAGCGCCGCATCGAGTCATGGGGCGCCAGCAGCGAGCACGTGCTCGTGGTGCCGGACACCCTTACGGCCCAGGCCATTATCATCACCGACACCGACAACAACCAGATTACCGCGTTTCATCCGGGCGCTATGCAATCAGCGCACTTGAATCAGGTTCCGACCGGTCACGAGATTAATGTCGGCATCATTTCGCCGGATGGCAGACAAGCCATGCTGCAACATGCGCAGCAGATGACTGAGGCGAGGATCCCCTTCATCTTCGATCCTGGTCAACAGTTGCCGATGTTCGACGGCCCGGAGCTGAAGCGGTTCATCGATCAGGCCACCTGGCTGTCGGTCAATGACTACGAAGGGCAGATGCTGTGCGAACGAACCGGTGAAACCCTGGAGTCACTGTCGCGGTCGCCGCTCCGCGGCGTGGTAGTCACATTGGGCGGCGCCGGTTGCGATGTGTGGCGAAATGGGGAATGCGTTCGCATCGCCGGGGAAACGGCCAGCGCAGTCGTGGACCCCACAGGCTGCGGCGATGCTTTCAGAGCGGCGCTGCTATTCGGTATCGGTCAAGGTTGGCCGCTCGAACGTAGTGCAGCGCTGGGCAACCGAGTCGGCGCAAGCAAGATTGCGTGGCGCGGGGGACAAAACCATCATTTTGAGTAAACGCGACTGGCGGTCGAATGAGACCAGAATGAGCAGCGATCCCAATTAAAAACTTTGCGAAGAACTAAACGCGCTGAGATCGAGTCTGCAGCAGTTGTCTGTCGTCAACAGACACTTGTACGAATTGGTCCAGCGTCATCTTCATCTAATAAAACAGCCCGGCAAAATGCCGAGCTGTTCGTTTCACAATCAAACGTTAGGGCTTGCTGCCCGTTGGGAACGGCCATGCCGCCTGTGGGCTGAGAGCAGTCTTGGCTGGCGCAGGCGCAGCAGCCGCGCTTTTCTTAGCCGCTGGCTTTTTCGCCGCCTTCTTAGATGCCGCTTTTTTCGCCGGCGCTTTCTTTGAAGCAGCTTTCTTTGCTGGCGCCTTCTTGGTCACAGTTTTCTTTACAGAAGCTTTCTTGGCCGCGATTTTTTTCGAAGGCGACTTTTTAGCCGCTATTTTCTTGGCCGCGACCTTTTTTGCCGGCGCTTTCTTGATGACAGCTTTTTTAGCCGGCGCTTTTTTTGCAGCGATTTTCCTCATCGGCGCTTTTTTTGCCATCGATACCTTTTTTGCAGCGGCTTTCTTCGCCGGAGCTTTCTTTGCCGCAGCTTTCTTTGCAGTTGCCATTTCGTTTCTCCTTGATCAAGTTGCAAAAAACCGCGCTGAGTCGACGTGTAGTCGACACATCACAGCCATTCATCGCCCCAAGTCGCCCAGGAGGGGCGCTTCGGTACGATGAATCCAGTCGCAACTTCCGCGTATCGCTTCTTTGTCGACACATCAGAAGTCACATATCTTGATCCTTCAAAAACCCTAATGTCATGATGACAAAAGGGGTCAAGCGACAGGACCGGCTTTCACCGATCCTTCGCCTTAATCCCAGGACAGGGCGCCGCCGCTTTGATATTCGATGACGCGTGTCTCGAAAAAATTTCGTTCTTTTTTTAAATCAATCATTTCGCTCATCCACGGAAATGGGTTTTCTTCGTGGGGAAACAGCGTTTCTAGCCCTATTTGCGTGGCCCGACGATTTGCGATGTAACGCAAATAGCCTTTGAACATTGACGCGTTCATCCCAAGCACGCCTCGGGGCATGGTGTCTTCAGCGTAGCGATACTCGAGTTCGACGGCCGTGTGAAAGAGAGCCTTGATCTCGTCCTTGAAAGAGGAAGTCCAGAGCT
The DNA here is from genome assembly GCA_043753755.1 of Rhizobacter sp. Taxonomy (GTDB): domain Bacteria; phylum Pseudomonadota; class Gammaproteobacteria; order Burkholderiales; family Burkholderiaceae_C; genus LMDS01. Next base: position 631 of record JAYUWC010000362.1, on the reverse strand, counting down.
GTGGATTCTCGAGTTTTATCTGGTTAATCAGGTCGATACCAAAGTTGCAGTGCATAGACTCGTCGCGGAGAATGTATTGGTACTGTTCCGCGGCGCCAGTCATCTTGTTCTGGCGGCCAAGCGCCAAGATTTGCGTGAAGCCAACATAGAAGAACAAGCCTTCCATCAAACACGCGAATACGATCAAAGACTTCAACAGTTTTTGATCGTTCTCAGGTGTACCCGTGTGGAAATTCGGGTCCATGATTTCGGCGATGAAAGGGATCAGGAACTCATCCTTGTCACGAATCGACTTGACTTCGTTATAGGCGTTAAAGATCTCACTCTCGTCCAAACCCAGCGACTCGACGATGTACTGGTAGGCGTGTGTGTGAATCGCCTCTTCAAACGCTTGTCGAAGCAAAAACTGCCGACACTCAGGGGCCGTGATGTGCCGGTATGTTCCGAGCACGATGTTGTTTGCAGCGAGCGAGTCGGCAGTCACGAAAAAACCGAGGTTGCGTTTGACAATACGGCGCTCGTCGTCAGTCAAGCCGTTAGGATCTTTCCAAGTCGCGATGTCACGCGACATGTTGACCTCCTGTGGCATCCAGTGGTTTGCACAGGTGGCGAGGTACTTCTCCCAAGCCCA
>JAYUWC010000361.1:0-9542 GCA_043753755.1 Rhizobacter sp. | reverse complement strand
AGCGACTACCGCACGCGGTGTCGCTGTCCTTGGTGCGCAACCCGCGCCGCGCTTATGTCAGAACCCATTCCTATGCTCACTTTCCAGCAAATCATCCTCAAGCTGCAGTCTTATTGGGCCGACCAGGGTTGCGCCCTGTTGCAGCCCTATGACATGGAAGTCGGCGCCGGGACGTCGCACACTGCTACGTTTTTAAGAGCGCTCGGGCCCGAGCCATGGAAGGCCGCCTACGTCCAGCCGAGCCGCCGGCCGAAAGACGGCCGCTATGGCGAGAACCCGAATCGGCTGCAGCACTACTACCAATATCAAGTTGTGCTCAAGCCTGCGCCGGCCGACATCCTCGAGCTCTACCTTGGCTCACTCGAAGCGCTCGGTTTCGATCTGAAGGCCAACGACATCCGCTTCGTCGAAGACGACTGGGAGAACCCCACGCTCGGCTGCTGGGGCTTGGGCTGGGAGGTCTGGTTGAACGGCATGGAGGTGACGCAGTTCACCTACTTTCAGCAGGTCGGCGGCATCGACTGCAAGCCGATCACCGGCGAGATCACCTACGGCCTCGAGCGCCTGGCGATGTACCTGCAAGGCGTCGACAACGTGTACGACCTGACCTGGACCGAAGGCCCGAACGGTCGATTGAGTTATGGCGACGTCTACAAGCAAAACGAAGTCGAGCAAAGCACCTACAACTTCGAGCACAGCGATGTCGAGTTCCTGTTGGCTGCGTTTGCGGCCCACGAGAAACAGTCCAAGTATTTGATGGAACAAAAACTCGCTTTGCCGGCCTACGAGCAATTGCTCAAGGCCGGCCACAGCTTCAACCTGCTCGACGCGCGCGGCGCGATCAGCGTCACCGAGCGCGCCACCTATATCGGCCGCATTCGCAATCTCGCACGTGCCGTAGCGCAGAGCTACCTCGACAGCCGCGCTCGGCTCCGCTTTCCGATGGCGCCGAAGGCCTGGGCCGATGAAGTCACGGCACAAATCGCGTTGAAGAAAGCCGCTTGAGATGAGCACCCGAAATCTGCTCGTCGAATTGTTCGTCGAAGAGCTTCCGCCGAAAGCGTTGAAGAAGTTGGGTGAGGCGTTTGCGAGCGGGCTCGCTGCCGGTTTGAAGGCGCAACGCCTTGCGGCCGACGCGTCGGTCATCACGCCGTTCGCGTCGCCGCGCCGGCTGGCGGCGCATGTCACCGCAGTCAGTGCGCAGGCCGCCGACAAGGCGGTGTCGCTGAAGTTGATGCCGGTCAGTGTCGGCTTGAACGCCGCAGGCGAAGCGACGCCCGCGCTGCTGAAGAAGCTCGCGGCCGTTGGCGCCGATGCGTCGGCCGTGCCGAGCTTGAAGCGCCAGATGGACGGCAAGGCCGAAGCGCTGTACTTCGACAGTGTCGTCACCGGCGCAACGTTGGCAGAAGGGCTGCAGAAGGCGATCGACGAGGCGCTGGCCAAGCTGCCGATTCCGAAAGTGATGCAGTACCAGTTGGCCGACGGCTGGACCAGCGTGAACTTCGTGCGACCGGCGCACGGGCTGGTCGCCTTGTTCGGCGACGACGTCGTGCCAGTGCACGCGCTCGGCTTGACGGCCGGCCGCATCACGCACGGGCACCGCTTCGAAGCATCGGTCGATTCGATCGAACTGAAGCATGCCGACGACTACGCGCAAACGCTCGCATCGCAAGGCGCCGTGATCGCGAGCTTCGATGCGCGTCGCGACGAGATCACACGCCAGTTGCACGCCGCCGCAGCAAAGGAGGGCCTGACGCCGATCGCCGACGCCGCGCTGCTCGATGAAGTCACTGCCTTGGTCGAGCGGCCCAACGTGCTCGTGTGCCGCTTCGAGCCAGAGTTTCTCGGCGTGCCGCAGGAGTGCCTCATCCTGACGATGAAGGCCAACCAAAAGTACTTTCCGCTGCTCGACGCGGCCGGCAAGCTGACAGAGAAATTTCTCGTCGTCAGCAACGTCACGCCGGCCGACCCGAGCCGGGTGATTCAAGGCAACGAGCGCGTCGTGAGGCCGCGGCTGGCCGATGCGAAGTTCTTCTTCGACAAAGATCGAAAAACGAAGCTTGTCGACCGCGTTGTCGAACTCGACAAGGTGGTCTATCACGGCAAGCTCGGCACGCAGGGCGAGCGAACGAAGCGAGTTCGTGCGATCGCGAAGGGCATCGCGCAGCAGGCTTTTCCGAACGAAAAGTTCGAAGATCCGGTCGACCGCGCGGCTTGGCTGGCCAAGGCTGATTTACTCACCGACATGGTCGGCGAGTTTCCTGAGCTGCAAGGCACGATGGGCGGTTACTACGCGCGCCATGACGGTGAAGGCGACGTGATCGCCCAGGCGATCGAAGACCACTACAAACCGCGCTTCGCGGGCGATGCCTTGCCGCGCAACACCGTCGGTGTCATCGTTGCACTGGCCGACAAGCTCGAGACGTTGGTCGGCTTGTTCGGCATCGGTCAGTTGCCGACCGGCGACAAAGATCCGTTCGCGCTGCGCCGACATGCGCTCGGTGTGATCCGCATGTTGGTGGAGCGCAGGCTACCGCTTGATCTCCCCGAGCTGATTCGGCTTGGGGCCGCCGCATTCGATGCGATCGACGACGACTCGCAGGTTGTTGTTGCCGAGCATCCGCTGAACCGCATTAGCGCGCAGTCGCAGCAGTTGCTTGCCGAGTTTTTCTACGACCGCCTCACTGGCAATCTGCGCGAGCAGGGCTACAGCGTGCAAGAGGTCGACGCGGTGGTGTCGATGCGCCCGGCCCGTCTGGCCGACGTGGCGGCAAGGCTTGCCGCAGTGCGTGCGTTCGCCGCGCTGCCCGAAGCGGCCGCCCTTGCGGCGGCCAACAAGCGCGTCAGCAACATCCTGAAAAAAGCTGAAGGCGAAAAGCCGACTCAATTCAAGCGCGGAGACCAACATCTGCCCGAAGCGGCCGAGCGGCGACTCGCATCGACTCTTGACGATGTGGTGGCGAGGTCTACCGTTGATTTCGGGCGAGACGACTATGAAGCGGGCTTGCTCTCGTTGGCCGCACTGCGCGAGCCCGTTGATGCATTCTTCGAATCCGTGATGGTCAACGCCGATGACCCGGCGCTGCGTGCAAACCGCCTCGGCTTGCTGGCCGAACTGCGCGCCGCCATGAACCGCGTCGCCGACCTCTCGAAACTGGCGACTTGAATGACCCCGATAAAACTCGTCATCCTCGACCGTGACGGCACGATCAACGAAGACCGCGACGACTTCGTCAAGTCGGCGGACGAATGGGTGCCGCTGCCCGGTGCACTCGAGGCGATCGCTCGGCTCAACCACGCGGGCTGGCACACGGTGGTCGCAACCAACCAGTCGGGCCTCGGCCGCGGCACGTTCGACATGGCCACGCTCAACGCCATGCACACCAAGATGAACCAGATGCTCGCGAAGCAGGGCGGGCGCATCGATGCGGTCTTTTTCTGCCCGCATGCGCCCCAAGACGCGTGCAACTGCCGCAAGCCGCTGCCAGGTCTGTTCCAGCAAATCGGCGAGCGCTTCGGTGTCTCGCTCAGTGACGTGCCCGCGGTCGGCGACACACTGCGCGATCTGCAGGCCGGTGCGGCGGTCGGTTGTCAGCCGCATCTGGTGCGCACGGGCAAGGGCGAGCGCATGACCGATGCCCAAATCGAAGCGCTGTGCTCGCAGGTGCCGGGCACGGTCGTTCACGCTGACCTGGCCGCTTTCGCCGAGCACCTCATCCGAGAAGAGCGGCGGGGCCGTCAGGACACAGGCGAATCCGATTCTGGCTACGGGAGCCTCGACTGATGGGCATTTTTTTCAGCGCGATCCGCTCGGTGCTGTTCGTCGTTTTTCTGGCCGTCACGGTGGTGCCGTGGGCGCTTGGCGTTTTGCTGGTCTCGATCTTTGCCAAAGGCAACGTCGTCTACTGGATGTGCGTGGGCTGGTTGCGTACCGCGATCTGGGGCGCAAAGGTGATCTGCGGCGTGCGTGCACGACTGCATGGCTTCGACACGCTGCCCGACACACCGGTCGTGATGCTCTCGAAGCACCAGTCGACCTGGGAGACCTTTGCCTACCCGGGGTTGATGCCGCACCCGCTTTGCTATGTGTTCAAGCGCGAGCTGCTCTACATCCCGTTTTTCGGTTGGGCGATGGCACGCATGGACATGATCCACATCGACCGCAGCAAGCGTGCCGAGGCCTGGAATCTGGTCGCCGCGCAAGGTCGCAAGTTCATGGCCAAGGGGCACTGGGTCATCATGTTCCCCGAGGGCACACGAGCGGCGCGCGGCGAGCGCGGCAACTACAAGAGCGGCGGCACGCGGTTGGCCATTCAAACCGAGCGACCGGTGCTGCCGGTGGCTGTGACCTCGGCACGCTGCTGGCCGCGCAAGAGTTTCGTGTTGCGACCGGGGGTGATCGACGTCTCTGTCGGCCGCCCGATCGCTTCGACCGGGCGAACGCCCGACGAGCTGATGCGCGAGGTCGAAGCCTGGATCGAAGGCGAGATGCATCGCCTCGACCCCGGGGCCTATGCTGCCCCTGGCGTCACGCCAGTCGCAGCGCCCCACGCCTGAACGGGGCGAGCACCGACCACCAATGCCAACGCCGATGCGCCGCCCTGCCGAAGCCCCCGACACGCGGCAACTGGCGCTCTTCGGCGACAGCAATCTGTCGGCTGAGGTAGGCGATGCGCCATCGGCAATGGTTGTTGCGCCACTGCATTCACCTGAACCGGTGCGCCTGTCGTTGCTTGCCGATGCGGCTCATGCTCCGCCGCCCGAACCGCCGCCACTCGCAACCGTAACCCTTACCCGCGCGCTCGCGCCCGCGGTCTTTCGCCACCCCCAGGCCGATCGCGAGATCCGGCTCGAGGCGCATCTCGTCGCCTATGCGCTGAAGCGATCGCGTCGCCGCAGCATCGGGTTCATTGTCGGCACCGAAGGGCTGAGCGTGAACGCGCCGAAGTGGGTCGGCATCGGGGATATCGAATCGGCGTTGCGCGAGAAATCTGCCTGGATCTTGCGCAAGCTGCAGGAGCAGCAGGAACGCGCTCGGCGGCTACAGGCCGCCAGGGTCGAATGGCGAGCCGGCACCAGTGTTCCCTTTCTCGGCGAGACCGTGATCGTCGTTCTCGACCCGCGCGCCACCGGTGCGGTACTCAACACCGATGCCGATGCGCTGCCCGGCGTGCCGCGGCTCACCCTGCATGTCGGCCTGCCGCAAAGCGCGGCGCCCGAGCAGATTCGCGATGCCGTGCAGAGCTGGTTGCAGCGGCAGGCGCGGCGCGTGTTCGAGGCGCGATCCGCGCACTTCGCGCAGCGGCTTGGGGTGCGGGTGACGCGGCTGGCGCTGTCGTCGGCACAAACGCGCTGGGGCAGCGCGAGCGCCGATGGGTCGATCCGCCTCAACTGGCGCTTGATCCACTTTGCGATGGCGAGCATCGACTATGTGGTCGCGCACGAACTCGCTCACCTTCGCGAGATGAACCACAGCCCGCGGTTCTGGGAGGTCGTGCGCTCGGTGCTGCCCGACTACGAGCAGGCGCGCGGTGTGCTGAAAGAGGGCGCCGTGCCGGTGTTCGAGTAAGAGCGCCGCCGGCGCTGCCACACGCGCCACGTGCGCACGCCGCTCACGCGCGGGACACCGCCGGCAGCCGCGCCCCGCTGCGATTGAGCCCCAGGTACACCAGCGCGCCGGTGGCCGAGCCGATCAGCCAGCCCCAGTCGCCGACGTTGAGCATATTGCCGAAGGCGCCCAGCAGCGCGAGGCCGGTCGCGAGCATGCCTGAGACGGCTGGAACCGCAAGCGCCTTGCGGTTTCAGCCGCCGTCGAAGTGCAGCGAGCCGGTGGGCGACATCGTGTAGAGGTCGTCGAGGCGCACCTGCTCGCGCTTCACGAGGTAATAGTCGGCGACCATGATCCCGAACATCGGCCCGAGTACCGCGCCGAAGATGCTGACGAAGACCGTGATCGCGTGAGGGCTCGACACGAAGAGCCACGGGCAGACCATCACCGACAAGATCGACGTGATCAGCCCACCCATCTTGAAGTTGATTTTCTGCGGCGCGAGGTTGGCGATGTCATAGGCCGGTGAGACGAAGTTGGCGACGATGTTGATGCCCATCGTCGCGACGATGAAGGTGATCGAGCCGACGATCGTGGGGATGGGGTTGTTGATCTTCTCGAAGATCAGCACCGGGTCCATTATCGCGACACCGAACACCTTCAGCGAGCCGCCGGTGACGATCACGGTGATGACCGCGAACACGATGAAGTTGACCGGCAGGCCCCAGAAGTTGCCGCGCTTCATGGCCGCCTCGCTGGTCGCGAAGCGCGAAAAGTCGCCGAAGTTGAGCAGCAGCGCGGCGAAGTACGCCGCGATCAGCATCGCCGCATTGGCCATCAGGCTGATCGACTCGACGCCGCTGAATTGCTTGTCGGAGAGCTTCATCGAGAAACTGTCGAGCCCGGTCTTCGAGATCATCCAGCCGGCCAGCACGAACATCACGATGTAGACGATCGGGCCGCAGAAGGCGATGAACTTTCTGATCGTCTCCATGCCCGACAAGAAGATCACGAGCTGAAACAACCACATGAACAGAAAGCTCGCCCAGCCCAGGCTCGAGAGGCCGAGCACGCTGTTGTGGGTGAACACGGCGGCTTCTGGCCAGAGTGCCAGCACCTGCACTGCCTTCGAGGCGAAATAGGTCTGCACGCCGTACCAGACGATGCCGACGATGCCGCGCACGATCGCCGCGAGGTTGGCGCCCATCACCCCGAAGGCCATCCGCGCGACCACCGGGAACGGAATGCCGTACTTCTGCCAGGGCCGGCCGATCAGGTTCATCAGCACGCAGACGATCGAGATGCCGGCGATCATCGACATCAGCACCTGCCAGCCTGCGAGGCCGAGAAAAAAGAGGCTTGCGGCGAAGGTGTAGCCACCGACCGAGTGCACATCGGACATCCACATCGCGAAGAGGCTGAAGGTGCCCCAGGGTTCGTCCTGCGGGGGCGACCGGCGCGAGATCGTGGCTGTAGAGCTGCGGATGGGCGCCGGTAATCGAGACGACCGGGACTTCATGGCTGCTGGACGACATGGTCTGCTCCTGGGGGCCGAGGATCCAGGGCGTCAAGCATCCACCGTGCCCCGCGCCGGGCACCGGCTTGGGGTCAGCGGGTCGAGAAGCGGTAGATGCCGTCGAGATCCAGCCGCCGCACCAGCCGGCCGGCCAGCCACAGCGCGTTGAGATGGGCGATCGACTCGCCCATTGCGAATGTGGTCTGGTGCAGGTCGAGCTTGCGGCGAAACAGCAGCATCAAGAGCCCGGCCGCGTGCTGGGGTGCCTCATCGCAGGCGGCGAGCACGTCTGTGAAGCGCTCGTCGTGGTGCGCGATCAGCTGCTCGATGCGGGTGTGCAGCCCCGTGAACGGGCGGCCGTGCGAGGGCAGCACGGTCGTGTTCGCGGGCAGCGCCAACATGCGGCGCAACGAATCGAGATAGCGCTGCAGCGGATTCGATTCGGGCTCGCCTTCGTGCACGCTGACGTTGGTCGAGATGCGCGGCAGCACCATGTCGCCGCTGATGAGCAGGCGAGCCTCGGGGCAGTGCAGGGCGATGTGTTCGGGCGCGTGGCCGTAGCCGACGTGGCAGTGCCAAGTGCGGCCGCCGATCGTGAGCGTGTCGCCATCAATCATCCGGCGGTAGGCACCGGGCAGCGCCGGCACCATCTTCACGTAGTAGTCGGAGCGGGCGCCGATTTTGGCCTGCGAATCGGCGTCGGTGAGGCCGTGGCTCGCCATGAAGCGCGCCGTCTCGGGGCCGCCGATCGCAGCAATGCCGGTGCTCGCGAGCAGCGCAGTGTTGTAGTCGGTCGCGCTGATCCAGAGCCGAACCTTCCAACGCTCGGTGAGCCAATGCGCCAAGCCGATGTGGTCGGGGTGCATGTGGGTCACGATCACCCGCAGCACCGGCAGGCCTTCGAGCTCGCTCGCGAAAACCTGTTCCCAGGCCGCACGGGTCGTGTCGTTGGCGATGCCGCAGTCGACGATGGTCCAGCCTTCGTGAGACCCGGTCTCGTCGTCGATACGGTCACGCAGCAGCCACAGGTTGATGTGGTCGAGCTGAAACGGCAGCGGCATGCGCAGCCAGCGCACGCCGGGCGCGACCTCGATCGTCGTGCCCAGGGCGGGCAGTGCTTCGCCGAAGGGGTACTTCAGTTGCTGCTCGAGCGCATTCATTGCCATCGGGGCTTACCTCTGCCTTGCTTCTACACTTGACGCATACGTCAATTGACCCAGTTTACGGGGCCCGGACTGAGAAGCTGTGAACAAACCCGCCACGCCCGCTCATCTCGCCGGAAGACGCCCACTCGGCGTTGCAAATGCTCGCCGTGCCCCGAGGCACGGCTGCGCTGTGCGCCTTGATTGGGCGCCTCGCGACGGTCTGCTCGGGCGCGTCGGATTCATTCATAGCTTCTGAGCGCGCTGTCACCCAGATGTCTGCCACTTTCACGATCGGCGAGCTTGCGAACGAGTTCGACCTCACCACCCGTGCGATCCGCTTCTATGAAGACTGCGGGCTGATCGCGCCGCAGCGCAGCGGCCGCAACCGCATTTACACCCAGCGCGACCGTACCCGCCTGAAGCTCACGCTGCGCGGCAAGCGGCTCGGGCTCACGCTGGCCGAGGTCAAAGAGCTGGTCGACATGTACGAGTCGCCGCGCGATACCCGGCCGCAGCTCGAGCGCTACTTGCGGGTGCTGGCCGAGCACCGCGCGCAGCTCGAGCAGCAAATGGCCGACTTGCAAGCCACGCTGGTCGAAGTGCGCTCGCACGAGCGCGAAGCCAAAAGGCTGCTCGGCGGCAGCACGGCGCGACCGGTCTCTGCACGTTCGGGCTTGCGCGGGTAAGCTGGCTGGCGCCTGGCGACCGCCGGGTCTCACACAACAATTTTCGAAAGCAATCAATGGCCAAGTCCCAATCGAAAACCAAGTCACCCGAGTCGAGCGCCAAGACCCGCCGCATGGCACCGATCAACACCCCGACCGACCTCGCTTCCAAGGCCACGCCGCGGCTGCAGGGCTCGCTCAACGCACTGCTGGCCGACATCTTCGCGCTGTACATGAAGACCAAGAATTTCCATTGGCACATGAGCGGCCCGCACTTTCGCGATTACCACTTGATGCTCGACGAGCAGGCGACCCAGATCTATGCCGTGGTCGACGACCTGGCCGAGCGCGTGCGCAAGATCGGCGGCACCACGCTGCGCTCGATCGGCCACATCGCCCGGTTGCAGCGCGTGCTCGACAACGACGCCGACTTCGTCGAGCCGCAAAGCATGCTGGCCGAGCTGCGCGATGACAACCGTGAGCTGGTCGTGCGCATGCGCGAGGCCCACGAACTCACCGACGAGCTGAAAGACGTGGTCACCACCAGCCTGCTCGAAAACTGGATAGACGAGGCCGAGCGCCGCGCGTGGTTCTTGTTCGAGACGACTCGCGACACCGTCTGAGCCGAAGCCGCCGCCTGGTGGCGCTCTATCATTGCGGTTGACGTA
>JAYUWC010000360.1:0-3147 GCA_043753755.1 Rhizobacter sp. | reverse complement strand
GGCCTGCAGCGCGTCGCGTCCGGCGCGGCCACCGGCTTGCATCAGCAGCGCGAAAAGCCGCTCCGGGGCGCGAAAGTCGCTGCTGAAAAGCGCGCTGTCGGGGTTGACGGCGGCCACCAGTGTGATGCGCCGAAAGTCGTGGCCCTTGGTCACCATCTGCGTGCCCACGAGCACGTCGACTTCGCCCGCGTGCACGGCACCGAGCTGCGCTTCGAGCGTGCCTTTGAGCCGGGTGCTGTCGGCATCGATGCGGGCGATGCGCGCGGGCCGGTCGTCGGGCGTGCGCAGCAGCGCGGCGAGCTGTTCTTCGAGGCGCTCGGTGCCGCGGCCGACCGGCGCGATGTCGAGGTTGCCGCAGTCGGGGCAGGCCCGCGGCACGCGCTCGGTGAGGCCGCAGTGGTGGCAGCGCAGCGTGCGGTCGTGCTTGTGAAAGACACGCCACGCGCTGCAATGCGGGCAACCGCTCTTCCAGCCGCACTCGCCGCAGTGCAGTACCGGCGCATAGCCGCGGCGGTTCAGAAATACGAGGCTTTGCTCGCCGCGGGCGAGCCGGTCTCGCAGCGCAGCGAGCAGCGGCGCCGAAAGCGCGGTGTGGTCGCCATGGCGCTTGGGTTGCTGGTTCATGTCGACCAGACGCACCCGAGGCAGTGCACCGCCGCCGATGCGTGCGGGCAGCGACAAGAGCCGGTAGCGGCCTTCGTTCGCGCGCTGCCAGCTCTCGAGCGACGGTGTGGCCGAACCGAGCACGACCGTGACCCGCTCGAGCCGCGCCCGGTACACCGCCAGATCGCGCGCCGAGTAGCGGGCGCCGTCTTGCTGCTTGTAAGACGGGTCGTGTTCTTCGTCGACCACGATCAGGCCGAGCCGCGGCATCGAGGCGAACACGGCAAGCCGGGTCCCGAGCACCAGATCGGCCAACCCGAGGTGCGCCGCCAGCCAGTGGCGCAGGCGCTGCGCAGGTGTCAAACCACTGTGCAGTGAGACGATGCGGTGGCCCCGAAACCGCTCGGCGAAGCGCGCCTCGAGCTGCGGCGTGAGGTTGATCTCGGGCACCAGCACCAGGGCTTGTCGGCCCGCCGCGAGCGCGTCTGCGGCAGCGCCCAGATAGACCTCGGTCTTGCCGCTGCCGGTCACGCCGTGCAGGAGCACGGGCGCGGGCACAGGCGCGGGCACGAGCTCCGGCGATGCATCGCCCTCGGCCGGCTCGGCCAGCGCGGCGATCTGCGCCATCACGCGGGCCTGCGCGTCGGTCGGCAGCGGCGCCTGCGGGCCCGGCTCTGCTGCCGGCGTGGCCGCCCATGATTTGGCCAGCTTGCGGATGCGATTGGCGAGTTGGGCGTCGTCGAGTTTGCGCAGTTCGGGCGGCAACACCGAAAGCGCGATCTCGCCGGTGCTGCGTTGGTAATAGGCCGCCGCGAAGTCGACCAGCGCGCGCCAGTTCGCGCTCAACGGCGGCAGCGAGAACAGCGCGGCAGAGACGGTGCGCAATTCGATCGCCGGGTCGCCGTCGGGCTCGCCGTGCCACACAACGCCGGGCACCTGACGTTTGCCGAACGGCACGCTCACGAGGGTGCCGGGCGCGAGCGGCAGCCCACTCAGGTAGTCGAGCGGCGCCGCCAGCCCGGTGTGCTGCGGCGTGTCGACGGCAACACGCAACCGTTGCCCAGTAGCCGCCACTGGAGCTGTCGAGTTAGCGCCCAAAGCTCAAGTCTCGTTCACGACATCGAAGTAAGTTGATGATTCTTAAGCGCTTTCGCATCTTTCCACGTTTGCTGTGGATAACTTTGTGTGTAACACCCTCGCCAAACCCCGCAAACGCTGATGGCGCCTTGCTGCGCCAGAGATTGCCCGGTTTCGGAGCAGTGTCGCCAAGTCAATAAAATCAACAACTTAGCGAAGTTTGGTGGAATTTAACCGCCGCATCGTGCCAACCCGACTTCGCGTAGAGCACGTGCCCGGTTTTGGGGATAAGTCAAGCCCTGAGCGCTTACTTACCTTCTGCGCGCTTTGTGAGGCCGGCTGCGCAAGCGCGGCGTCAGCCCGCGGCGAGCAGGCGCTTCGACACCGCGTGCACGGTGTCGACCAGCACCGAAACGTTTTCGGGCGGCGTGTGCTGACTGATGCCGTGGCCGAGGTTGAAAACGTGCCCGCCCGGGCGGCCATAAGACTCGAGCGTGCGTGTCACTTCGGCGCTGATCTGCTCGGGCCCGGCGAACAGCACGTTGGGGTCGATGTTGCCCTGCAGCGCAACCTGGTTGCCGATGCGGGCCCGCGCGGCGCCGAGGTTCACCGTCCAGTCGAGGCCGACCACGTCGGGCCCGGCTGCGGCGATGTCTTCGAGCCACAAGCCGCCGCCTTTGGTGAAGACGATGTGCGGAATGCGCTGCCCTTCGTGCTCGCGCTTGAGCTGCTGCAGCACGCGGCGGGTGTAGGCCAGGCTAAATTCCTGAAAAGCGCCGTCGGCGAGCACGCCGCCCCAACTGTCGAAAATCATCACGGCCTGCGCGCCGGCTTCGATCTGCGCGTTGAGGTAGAGCGCCACCGCTGCGGCGTTGACTTCGAGCATGCGGTGCATCAGGTCGGGGCGGCTGTAGAGCATGGTCTTGACGAGGCGGTAGTCGTCCGAGCCTGCGCCTTCGACCATGTAGCAGGCGAGCGTCCACGGGCTGCCTGAAAAACCGATCAGCGGCACCCGGCCGTCGAGCGCCTTGCGGATCGACGTGACGGCATCGAACACGTAGCGCAATTTCTGCATGTCGGGCACTTCGAGCTTGGCCACGGCCGCTTCGTCGCGAACCGGGTGGGCGAAGCGCGGGCCTTCGCCGTTCGCGAAGCTCAGGCCCAGGCCCATCGCATCGGGCACGGTCAGGATGTCGCTGAACAAAATCGCCGCGTCGAGTGCGTAGCGGGCGAGCGGTTGCAGCGTGACCTCGGTCGCGAAGTCGGGGTTGGTGGCCAGGCCCATGAAGCTGCCAGCCTTGGCTCGCGTGGCGCGGTACTCGGGCAAATAGCGGCCGGCCTGGCGCATCAGCCAGACGGGGGTGTGGTCGGTCGGCTGGCGCAGACAGGCGCGCAGGAAGCTGTCGTTCTGGAGCGGCGAATTCATCTGGGGATTGTCGCAAACGGCGCCCTGACCATAATCCGGGC
>JAYUWC010000359.1:0-3155 GCA_043753755.1 Rhizobacter sp. | reverse complement strand
GCAAGCCCCGGCTGCCCACTGAAGCCGGCCTGCATGCCGCGCACTTCATCGCCGAGACCGACCCGTCGGTGATCGCGCTGCGGGTTCAGACCGACCGGCTCGGTTGGCTGGGCCGCAACCGCGATGCGAGCCGGCCGTTGGCGGTGTTTCCGAAACTGCCCGCGACTGAAGGCGTTGACCCGCGCGAAGGCAGCACTCTCGACACCGGCCTCGACCCGGTCTGCGCCATCTCGGTACGGCTGAAACTGGCGCCGCAGAGCAAGCTGCGCCTGACCTTCTGCACCGCGGCTGCCGACGACCGTGCGACGCTCAACGCGGTCATCGACAAACACCGCCAGACCAGCCCGATAGAGCGTGCCTCGCTGATGTCGGCCACGCTCACCGGCATCCGTCTGCGCGAGTTGGCGATCAACGCCGAAAACTTTGCCGCGATCCAGAGCCTGACAACTGCAGTCGTGATGAGCATCACCCGGCCGAGCGTGTTCGACTCGAGTGTCGCAAGGCCCGAGGCCAGCGATCGGCGCTTGCTCTGGCGCTTCGGCATCTCGGGCGATCGGCCGATCGTGCTGGTCGCCGCCGGTGCACCTCAGGGCATGGGCCTGCTGCGCGCGCTGGTGCAGGCGCTGCGTTTGTGGTCGTGGTCGGGGGTTGCCTGCGACCTGGTCGTCATCAACGCCGAGCCCACGTCGTACTTGATGGCCTTGCAACGTGACCTCGCGGTATTGCGCGATCAATTTGTGGCGCAAAACGGCGGCCGGGGTGGCGCGGCGAGCACCAGCTTCAACGTGCTGCGTGCCGAAGAACTCTCGCCCGACGAATTAGGCACGCTGCGCACGCTGGCACGGGTGCACTTCAACGCCGACGGCCGGGCGTTGGCGCACCATGTCCAGGAGTGGAGCGACACGCACGACGCCGCACTCGAAGACCGCCAGTCGATCTCGACCAGCACGCTGCGCATCGCGCCGGCCAGCGCCGAGCCCCGCGTTTCCACCGGGCAATTCATGCCCGAGGGCGGCGAGTTTCGATTCGAAGCGGGCGTGTTTCAGCGGCCCGCACGGCCGTGGGTCAACGTGCTCGCGAACCCCGAGTTCGGCGCCCATATTTCGGAAGCCGGCGGTGGCTACAGCTGGGCCCTGAACAGCCGGCTCAACCAGCTCACGCCGTGGTCGAACGACCCGCTCATCGACCCGCCGGGCGAGTGGTTTTTGCTGCAAGACCTGAAGACCCGCGACGTCTGGAGCGTCTCGGCCTCGGCTTGGGGTGACGCAACGACCACCTACCGTGTTTCGCACGGCCAGGGCTACACGACGGTCTCGCACCGTCGTGGCGACCTCGAGGTGCGCGTGGGGTGGTGTGTCGACACACAGAACGCGGTGAAGCAAGTGGGCATCCGGCTCGTGAACCGCGGCCACCGCACGCAGCGGCTTCGTGTCATCGGCATCGCTGAATGGATCATGGGCGGCAACCGCGGCGATCGCGGCAGCACCGATACCGGCTCGTTCACGCAACGCCTGCCAGGAGCCGACCCGAGCCGGCGTGTCACTGCGCTGACCTGCACCCAGCGCGACCGAGCCGCCGGCTTCGGTGAAGGCACTGCGTTCTTCGCGCTGGCGACCGATGGCGCCGACGCGCCCGACTGGAGCTGCGACCGCCGCGAGTGTTTCGACGCGCGCGGCCAGGTGGTCGTGCCAGACACCTTCGGCCAACGCATCGGCATCGGGCTGGACCCCTGCGCGGCGCTGGCCACACGGGTCGAGCTGGGTGCAGGCGAAACCGCTGAGTGTGTCTTTTTGCTCGGCTTCGGCGCCAATCGCGAACAGGCGCGGCAACTGGCCATCACCGCAGCGGCAGTTGCGCCCAATGAGCGCCTGGAGACAACCCGCGCCATGTGGGATTCGTTGCTAGGCGCGGCCAGCGTGAAGACGCCCGACCCGCTGTTCGATGCGATGGTCAACCGCTGGCTGCTCTACCAGACCGTCGCCTGCCGCCTGTGGGCCAAGGCTGGCTTCTATCAGGCCGGCGGCGCGTTCGGGTATCGCGATCAACTCCAGGACGCGATGGCTCTTGCATGGGCCGACCCGACGATGCTGCGCCGGCAGATCCTGCTCAACGCATCGCGCCAGTTTGTCGAGGGCGATGTGCAGCACTGGTGGCACGCCCCTACGGGCGCGGGCGTGCGTACTCATTTTTCAGATGATCTGCTGTGGTTGCCGCACGCCTGTGCGCACTACGTTCAATGCACCGGCGATACCGCGCTGCTCGACGACGAGGTCGCGTTCATCGACGGCGGGCCCATCCCCGACGGCGCCGAAGACGCTTACTACGTGCCGACCTTGAGCGGCAGCAGCGCGAGCGTGTACGAACACGGCGCGCGCGCAATCGACCGCAGCCTCGCGGTCGGCACGCACGGCTTGCCGTTGATGGGGACCGGCGACTGGAACGACGGCATGAACCGGGTCGGCGCCGAAGGCCGCGGCGAGTCGGTATGGCTGGCGTGGTTTTTGTGCAAGCTGGTCGACGACTACGCGCCCATCGCCCACACCCGCGGCGACACCGTTCGGGCAGCGCGCTGGGAGCAAGCCGCGCGCGGCTGGCGCGAAGCACTCAACGCCCAGGCGTGGGACGGCCAGTGGTACAAGCGCGCCTTCTTCGACGATGGTTCGCCGCTCGGCTCGGCCGCCAACACCGAGTGCCGCATCGATCTGATCGCGCAGTCTTGGGCCGTGATTTCCCGCGCATCGCCACCGGCCTTTCAGCGCATGGCGATGCGAGCTTTGGAGCAGCACCTGGTCGACGCCGACACCGGCTCGATCAAACTGCTCACTCCGCCGTTGCAGCACCAGCAACCCAGCGCCGGGTACATCCAGGCCTACCCGCCTGGCGTGCGCGAGAACGGCGGCCAGTACTCACACGCAGGCGTATGGGCATTGATCGCGCAGGCGATGAGCGGCGATGCCGACAAGGCTTACCGCTATTTCACCTATCTGAGCCCAGCGCACCGCGCGGCCGACGCCCGCCATGGCAAGCCCTATGGGATCGAGCCGTATGTGATGGCGGGAGATGTCTACACCGAGGCACCCTATGTTGGCCGCGGTGGCTGGAGCTGGTACACCGGCTCGGCCGCATGGATGCACCGTGCGGCGATCGAGCACCTG
>JAYUWC010000358.1:0-9639 GCA_043753755.1 Rhizobacter sp. | reverse complement strand
CGGCTTCTTCACGCCGCGAAAGCATCACGTCATTCGGTTGCTTCGCCAGCCAGCGGTCGTAGCCGCGGTAATGGTCTCGTACCACGCCTGCATCGGCGTGCATCTCGTCGAAGCTGGGATTCATGGGGTCATCTCCTTCCTTCGAGATTAGCAAATTCCAGGCCTGTACATAAAGCGCGGATCAGGGCAACAGCGCCGCGTGATGCCAATACCGGCGCGCCTGTTCGCGGTAGCAATGGCCTGCAGCGGGTGCAACACCAGACGCTTCAGCGGGCCAGAGCCATGCACCGCAGGCAGGTGAAAGCTCGATCGCGATGCCTCGTTGGCGATACCGCGCCAGCACCTCCTCGGCGGGGTGGCCGAAGCGGTTACGGTAGCCGGCCTGAAACACCGCGACTTTTGGCGACACAGCGTCGAGAAACGCGCCGGTCGACGAGGTTTTGCTGCCGTGGTGCGGTGCGACCAGCACATCGCTGCGCATCAGGTCTCGGGCATCGACGAGCAACGCAGCCTCTTGGTCGCGCTCGATGTCGCCGGTCAGCAGCACGCTGCGGCCGGCACCGCTGACGCGCAGCACGCATGACATCGCATTCGATTTGAGCGCCAGCGCGTAATCATCGGCGCGCGGGCGCAGCAGCTCGAAGTGCACGCCCTCCCAATCCCAAGCTTGACCCCCGTGGCAGCGCGTCGAGCGAAGTGCCAGCCGATGCAGCGGGTGGCCGTCTTCGAGCGAGCTCAGCATGTCGTCGACCGGCATTGCCTTCAACAAGGTGGCTGCGCCCCCCACGTGGTCGAGGTCGCGGTGGCTCAGCACGAGCCGGTCGATGCGTGGCTCTCCACGGGCGCGCAGCAGCGGTAGCAGCACGCGCTGGCCGGCGTCACTGTCGCGCGAGTACTGCGGGCCGGCGTCATAAACCAGCAGATGCGAACGGGTGCGAACCAGCACCGACGTGCCCTGCCCCACATCGAGTGCAATCAGATCGAAAGCGCCATCGGCAGGCAGCGCTCGCGGCGGCCACAGCAATGGCAGCAGCAGCGGCGCGGCCAGCGCACGCGCGCGCCACGGCAGCGGCAACACCAACAGCACCGCGCCGACGAGGCCGAGCCACTGCGCCCAGGCCGGCGCCACCGGCACCATCCACACGGCTCCCGGCAAGGCCGCGAGCCAACCCAACGCGAGGTTGAGCAGTTGCACGACCCAGGCGCCCGCGGCCCACAGCGGCACGAGTGCGACACCCAACAAAGCGAGTGGCGTGATCACCAGCGTGACCAGCGGAATGGCAATCAGGTTGGCCGCGAAGCCAACCACCGAAACCTGCTGAAAAAACACCAGCGTGAGCGGCGTAAGGCCGATGGTCGCGATCAATTGCGTGCGCAGATCCGCGCGCAACGCATTCGCCGCGCGCCGCGGCCATTGGCGCCAACCGGTCGGCACCACTGGCGCGTCGCTCGCGGCCGCGCCAGATGACGATGCCATCAACAGACCCACCGCGACGAACGAGAGCCAGAAGCCGGCCTGCAGCAAGGCCCACGGGTCGAGCGCAGTCACCACCACGCCCGCCGCGAGTAGCACCAACAACCATGGCCAGCGCACGCCCAACGTCTGCGAAAGCGTGACCACTGCGAGCATCCAGATCGTGCGTTGCGAAGGCAGGCCCCAGCCCGAGAACACGGCATAAGCCGTCGCGCAGGCGAGCCCGCCCCAACGTGCGGCGAGCGGCGTGGCCAACCAGCGCATCGCCCGGCCGCTGCGGCGCCAGAGCCGCGCGATCAGGCCTCCAGCGAGCCACGCGAACATCGTGATGTGCAGGCCACTGATGCTCACCAGATGGGCAATGCCCGTGTTGCGGTACAGATCCCAGTCCTCACGTTCGATCGCACCCTGGTCGCCGACCGAGAGCGCGGCCAGCACGCCGGCAGCCCGGTGGTCCGGCACTGCCGCCTCGATCGCATCGCGCACCCGCTGCCGCAGGCGCTCGACCGGGTAGCCCGCAGCCCGGTGCAGCAACTCGGGCGCGGGCGCATCGCGCACCGAACCGGTCGCGCGCACGCCTTGCTCGAAGAGTTGCAGCTCGTAGTCGTAGCCGTGCGGGTTGAGGTTGCCGTGCGGCTGGCGCAACCGCACCGCGAAGCGCCAACGCTGGCCGGCACGCAGCTCGGCTTGCGGCTGGGTCAGCGCTGCGTCTTCATGCTGGCCCTTGTACCAACCGACGACGATCAGCTCGGGCACGCGCACCGCTTGCCCATCGAGCATGGCAACGTCGACCTCGAACCGAAAGCGCAGGCCAGCCGCGCTGCGCTGCGGCAAGCTGGCGACGACGCCGGTGACGATCAGATCACGGCCTTCGAGGGCCTTGGGCAAGGCATCTGCCAGACGCAGATTCGCACGCCATCCCGAGGCGCCGAAGCCGATCAGCGCCGCGCCCACCAGGCCGACCGCGAACGCGCGCGGCCATCGCCACGCCAGCGCAAGACCCACTGCACCGAGCACCGCCAACCCGGCCGTGAGCCCCACGGAGCCGAGCGAACGCAACTGCAAATGCGCCGCCACGCCCGCGATCCACGCAAGCGCCAGGGCCGCGAGAAGCGATCCGGTATCGGCGCGTCGATGCATCGCTGCAGTGTAGGATTTGTGCACTCCTACTCGACCCACGACAAACCCATGTCCGACGACAACATCAAAGGCCGCCTCGCCCGCCTGGGCATCACGCTGCCGCCGGTCGCTATACCTGCCGCCGCGTACGTGCCGTTCGTGCGCAGCGGCAATCTGCTTTTCATCTCGGGCCACATCGCCAAGCGCGACGGCAAACCGTGGGTCGGCCAACTCGGCCGCAGCATCGACACCGCCACCGGCCAGCAAGCCGCGCGAAGCGTCGCGATCGATCTGCTCGGCACCTTGCAGGCAGCGGTCGGCGACCTCGAAAACGTCGAACGCATCGTCAAGGTGATGAGCCTCGTCAACAGCACGCCGGAGTTCACCGAACAGCACCTCGTCACCAACGGCTGCTCGGAGCTGCTGGCCGAGGTGTTCGGCGACAAAGGCCCGCATGCGCGCAGCGCATTCGGCGTCGCGCAGATCCCGATGGGGGCGTGTGTAGAGATCGAGCTGATCGCGCAGATCCGGTGAACGCGACGCGGCTGTTTGCGGCGATCGGTGTGGCCTCGGTGACCGCCGTCGGGGCAGCGCTGGTATCGCAGCACGTGTTCGGCATGCAGCCTTGCCCGTGGTGCGTGTTGCAGCGGGTGATCTATCTGGCCATTGCTTTGACGAGTTTGTTGGGGCTGGCTTGGCGAAGTGTCAGCGGCCGCACCACGGCATCCGCTTTCGGCTTGCTGCTGGCCCTCTGCGGCATCGCTGCCGCCCTGTGGCAGCACTTTCAAGCCGCGGCCTCGGCCTCCTGCAACCTGACCCTAGCCGACAAGATCGTGAGCCGTTGGCTACAACTCGACAGCCTGGCACCTGAAGTTTTTTCACCACGCGCGAACTGCGCCGATGCGGCGGTCAATTTGCTGGGGGTGTCTTATGACTTTTGGAGTCTGGCGCTGTTCGTGGTCATCGCGCTTGGCTTTTTGAACGCGCTTCTGCTGCGATCGAACCGTTGAGGGAACAGCCTGCACTTGTGATTTGAGACGCTGCGGGGATCGACATCAAGTCGCCGCGGAGCGTTCGGATCAAAACTCGACCGCATCGTTCGCTGACGAGCTGCGCGCGTTCCATTCGTTCGGTGCCGCCTTCGGCATAGCGAAACGTCTTGTACGGCGACTTGTCGTCGATTGCAGGCAAGGTGAAGTCATTCACCGCGAGCTCTAAAGACTCAGCAAGCAACGCGGCACTATGGTCTGTGACCCGCTGACCGCCTTCGGCCAGCCACATCGGCACCATCGCGTCCGGCGCGACGGGTGCCGGTTCGGCCGTTGCATTGCTTGCGGGCGGGCTCACCGGCATGGCCAAAGACGCTGGGACGCCGAGCGGTGCGGAGACGATGCGAATCGCCCGCGCGTAAGAAGCGGTCGAGGCGCCGGGCCCGAAAATTTGCACGGAGTTGTCTAGGACCAGAGCGCGTCTGTCCATCGTCATCGAAAACACCGGCCTGGTTACGATCACCCAGGCAGCACCGCCCGCCTCGGAGGCTGCGAGCACACGTATGGGTGACGGCGTGACAACCCGCGGCACGCTCAGCTCGAGCAGTCGCCGATTCGTCAAGCCGCTCAACACTGGCTCGAACGGCTGCAGCACTTCGTCGGCGCTCGCCTGCATCGAACGCTTCTGACTCGCCTTGAGCCCGGCGTTCAAAGCACCATGCGTGGCAGCTGCCGCGAGGAACCCGGCAACCCCGGGCACGACGTAAACCATAGGCCCCGCTTTGAGCCCCGCCACGTCATGGTCGACGGAGCCGCGATAGATCGCCTTGTCTTCGGTCGGCACACGCACGACCCACTGAGCAGCCGGGGCCGTTTGGGTTTCGTCTGCGGCCGGTGCGAACCCTGACGCAGCAGCCAAGGCCGCCGCAAGGAGTGAGGCACGCACCGCCTGCGGTCCACTCACGGCCTGAACGGCTTCAGGACCTCGTCCTTGCCGAGTTCGAGCATTTGAAAATAGGCGTTGCTCAGCCCGGGGTATTTCGGTGGCTCGTCCCAGGCGCCATCGGAAGCTCGCGCGATGGCCAAAGGTGCATACCAGTCGTATTTCTGCGTCTTGAGGTCGATCAGCGAGCCCGAGCCGGCAAGGATGGCTTTCGGGTCGCTGGTCGGGAAATACGCCGCATAAGTGCGTTGAAATCCGATCGTGTTGATATTGACGAGCAGCAATTTGTCGATTCGGTGCTTGGCCTGCAAGGCCGAGAAGTCTCTGCGCGACTCGTTAACGCCTTCGCCCACCTTTCGATCCGGGTAGGCATCGAGCTTGATGTCCTCGGCTATGACCACCGGCTCGCCACCTCGCTTGCGGATAAGTTCGGCCAGCAGCGCTTTGAGGCGCGACAAATCCTCGTAGCCCAACGATTTGGCATGTGCAGTCAGTGAAGAATTTGCCATTGATGCGGCCGCAATACACAGCAGACAGTTGGCGCCCGGGAAGTCGGTGTCGACCTCGGGCAACGCCGTCATCGCCACGCCGATTCGCGTGCCAGATGCGCTGAACGCCGCTGGATTCAGAGCGACCGGAAGTTGAGGCTTGATGGCACAGCCGGTGAGAAAAAGAAGTGCCGTCGAAGTCGCGACCGCAGCCAAAGTTCGTAAGTTCAAAAAAGCTCCCAATAAAGATGAGTTCACGGCCGATCGGTTTCAGCGCGCGTAACGACGCTGAAGGTTAGCAGTGAGCGGGTGATGTTCGGCCACCGCAGAGCCCGCCTTGCCGACGCACGTCGCGAAACCGCGACGGGTCTCGACGTCGAGTTACGTACTCTGTTGTGGCTGGGCTTTGTCGAAACTGGCCACCAACTATCGGTTACACGGTGCGGAGGATGAGCAGGCAGCACACCAGAAATTGGGGCAAGCGAGAAGCGATGAACGCGACTGATGGCGGGTGGCCGAAACAAGGCACCGTGCCAAAGTCAATCGGGCGAAATTGAACGCGGAGAAATGCTGCGAAATGCGGCGAAATAGGGCGGATCCAAGCGGGCTAAAGTCTGCGCGCAGCGGCGACGTATGCTGGCGAAAACAGCGGCCTCGACCTGTTCGCGGTCAACTGCCGCAGCCGATGCAAAAAGGAATGAGTGAAGTCACCGTCGCCGAACTTGAACATCAACGAACAGGCCGTCGAAGTAATTCGGCATACCTTCCCAGGAGCCGGTGACCGGCGAGGCGAGGCTGGCGTGACGGGCAACACCCACGCGGATCAAGTCGGTGCCGCCGATCAGGTTGTTGGTCGGGTCGAACGGAATCCAGCCTGCGCCGGGCAGGTAGACCTGAACCCAGGCATGCGTGGCACCCGCACCGACGCGCTCAGGGTTTCCGTCGTCGAGCCAAGACGTATAGAGGTAGCCCGACACGAAGCGCGCGGCGTAGCCCAACCGGCGCACCGCCTCGATCATCAGCGTGGCGAAGTCTCGGCAGGTACCGGAGCCGAGACGCAACGTGTCGTAGGGCGTTTGCACGCCTTCGTCGATCCGCGCGATGTAGGTCATGGCGTTTCGAATTGCCTGGTTCATTTCGACCAGCAATTCGCGCGTACCAACCTGGCCTTCAGCCGGCCGGAACTGTTGCGCCCACGCGGTCAGCTCGCCGCTCGGGTCGTCGTACCACGGTGCCAAGTAGTGCTGCAGCGCGGTGCGGTCTTCTTCCGAGTAGCTGAACGGGTACATAACTGCCGAGGGGTCAAGAGGCAGGTCGAGCGCGCGGGTGCCAGTGTGTTCGACCGTAAAGCTGCACGCGATCTTCAATTCGGCGGCCGGGCTTTGCGGCCTCAAGAGCGCCACCGAGTTGGAGTAAACATCCTCAATCAAGCGAATGTCGACGGCTTCGGGCGTTACCTTCATGTCGGTCGCCAACACCCGCAGGTCATGGCTGCCGCGCGGCCTGAACATCACCCGGTGCTCGCCCAATTGCACCGGCTGGCGGTAGCGGTAGTGCGTGGTGTGAACGATGTCGAATATGACCGGCACGGCAGCCGCTCGCTCAGCTCATCCGCACTTCGGCATGCTCGCCGAGGTCGGTCGGCCGCTTGCCGGTGACCGCCGCTTTGGCGATTTTGAACAGCTGAACGATCTTGCTGTCTTTCACGTCCCAATAGTTGGCGTGCGTGATGCTGACGCAGACCAATGCCAGATCGGCGTCGGTCGCGCCGCCGGGAAACCACGCCTCGGCCATCTTGGACCAGAGTTGTTCCTTCTTGGCTAAGTCTTCAACCAATGTCGCGGTGCCCGAGACAGACACATAGCTGTCTTCGCCCGGGTCGGCATAGACCACGTTGACGTTCGGCTCTTGCAAGAAATCGGCTACCGGCTCGCTGCGACGCGACATAAAAAACCAGAGGTTCGAGTCTTCGTCGACGCTGGAGTTTTGCGTGGTCATCGGCCGCGAATGCAGGTGTCCGTTGCAGTGGCGCGTGGTGAACATCGCGAAGCGGATGTCCTTGATCAACGCCCACAGGGTCGTGCGGGCTTCGGTCGGGGTCCGGGTGTGGGTGTCTTGGCTCACGTCGAGTCCTTTTGCTGAATGCGCTGCAAGGCGTGCATTGCATCAACCTAAATCGCGCCCCGCGATCAGGCGCGACGACTGACCGGTGTAGGACGTTGCCGTTTGGCTCGCGACACTGGCGTCAATCGGCGCGCAACACCCGCACTGCCTTTGGCATCACATCTTGCAGCTTGCCTTTGCGCGCCCGTTTGCTCACGTGTGCCGCAAGCGCCGCCGGCCGCAAGACTTCGTCTTTCGGCTTGCCCCCACGGCCGGTGCCGCGCATCTGCAAATAAGCGCCGAAAGCCGCCACGCTGATGAGCGCGTCGTTGTCCTCGAGGTCGATCAGGGTCAAGCCGCGGCCACCGCCAGGCTGCAACTTCAGCTCATTCAGCGGGAACACCAGCAAGCGCCCCGCGAGCGAAAGGCAAGCCACTTGCGACTGGTCATCGACCAGGCTCGGCGGCAGCGGTCTTTCGTCGGCTTCGAGGCTGAGGAAAGCCTTGCCCCCGCGTTGCCGCGCGAGCAGGTCGCCGGCACGCGCGAGCAGGCCGAAACCTCCGGTGCCGGCGAGCAGCAAGGTTTGTTGAGAATGGCCGGCAAAGTAGTGCGCCGGCTGCGTGCCCGACTCCAACTCAATCAACGAGGTAATCGGCTGCCCATCGCCGCGCCCGCCAGGCAGTTGCGCAACCGGCGTCGAGTAGACCCGGCCAACGCTTTTTGCGCCCGTGCCGAACACCAGCAAGGCATCGACGCTGCGGCAAGCAAAGGTACCGTAGAGCGCGTCGCCGGCCTTGAATGCGAGCGCAGCCACATCGACCTCGTGCCCCTTCAGCCCGCGCACCCAGCCCTTTAAACTGACCACAACCGTGATTGGCTCGTCGACGATTTTCACCTCGGCGACGGCGCGTTTCTCGGCCTGGATCAGCGTGCGCCTGTCGTCGCCATGGGTCTTCGCATCGGCCTCGATCTCTTTGATCAGCGTGCGCTTGAGCGCCGCGGGGTTGTTCAATATTTCTTCCAACTTGGCTTGGTCGGTTCGCAGCTCTTTCAGTTCCTGTTCGATTTTGATCGCCTCGAGCCGGGCGAGCTGGCGCAGGCGAATCTCGAGGATGTCATTGGCCTGAATCTCGGTCAGCTTGAAGCGCTCGATCAGCGCCGCCTTGGGGTCTTCGGCCGCGCGAATGATGCGGATCACCTCGTCGATGTTGAGCAGCACCAGCTGCCGCCCTTCGAGCACGTGGATGCGTGCGAGCACCCTGTGGAGCCGATGCGAGGTGCGCCGCTGCACGGTCTCGGCACGAAACGCCACCCACTCGGCGAGGATTTGCCGCAGGCTTTTTTGTGTCGGGCGGCCATCGGCGCCGATCATCGTCAAATTGATCGGCGCAGAACTTTCGAGCGAGGTTTGCGCAAGCAAGGTCGTGATCAAGGACTGCTGGTCGATCGCACGTGATTTGGGCTCGAACACGATGCGCACCGCGGCGTCTTTGCTCGACTCGTCACGCACCGCATCGAGCACGGTCAAGAGCGCAGTCTTGAGTTGGACCTGCTCAGTCGAGAGCGTCTTCTTGCCGGCTTTGACCTTCGGGTTGGTCAGCTCCTCGATCTCTTCGAGCACCTTCTGCGTGCTCGTGCCGGGCGGCAGCTCGGTGATCACCACTTGCCATTGGCCACGCGCCATGTCTTCGATCTTCCAGCGGGCGCGCACCTTGAGGCTGCCGCGGCCCGAGGCGTAGGCCGCGCAGATCTCGTCAGCGCTGCTGATGAGCTGTCCGCCGCCGGGGTAGTCGGGGCCGGGGATCAACGCAGCGAATTCACCCTCGGTCAGCTTCTCGTTGCGAATCAACGCGATCGCCGCCGCGGCGATCTCGCGCAGGTTGTGGCTGGGCACTTCGGTCGCGAGGCCGACCGCAATGCCACTGGCGCCGTTGAGCAACACGAAGGGCAAGCGCGCCGGCAGTTGCCGCGGTTCTTGCTCGGAGCCGTCGTAGTTGGGAATGAAATCGACCGTGCCTTCGTCGATCTCGTCTAGCAATAGGCGGGTGATGGGTGCCAGGCGCGCCTCGGTGTAACGCATCGCGGCGGCGCCATCGCCGTCGCGCGAGCCGAAGTTGCCTTGGCCGTCGACCAGTGGGTAACGCTGCGAGAAGTCTTGCGCCATGCGCACCATCGCGTCGTAGGCCGCGGTGTCGCCGTGCGGGTGGTATTTGCCGAGCACATCGCCCACAACACGGGCACTCTTCACGGCACGGGGTCCGCCTGGAGTCGTAAACGCGAGGCCCATGCGCTCCATCGAGAAGAGGATGCGCCGCTGCACCGGCTTCTGCCCATCGCACACGTCGGGCAGTGCCCGGCCCTTGACGACGCTCAGGGCGTATTCGAGGTAGGCGCGCTCGGCGTAGTCGGCGAGAGAGACGGCATCGTCGGCGGATGCGGGCGGCGGCAAAAACAAGTCGTTCATTGGAAGCGGAGTTCGAGAGCGGGCGGTCGTGTCAAGCAACGATGACCGGAGCAACAAAT
>JAYUWC010000357.1:0-3187 GCA_043753755.1 Rhizobacter sp. | reverse complement strand
CACCGGCGCGGCCTCATCGCCGCCGCGCTGAGCGCGCTCAGCGCGGCTTCGCCGGCTGCGGCTAGCGCTTCGCCCCGCGCAAGCGCTCGAGCCAACCGCCGGTTCCGGCACCGCGCGCCGCCGGGTGGGCGCGGGTAATCATCAGCGACGAGTTGAGGTAGAGGCCATTCAGCAGGCGGCCTGCGCGCTCGACGCTCATCCCGGGCCAGCCGGCCACTTCACGCAACGACACGGTCTCGCGGCGCAGGCGCTGTGCGGCCGAGCGCATTGCGCCCCCGAGGTTGGGGCCGGCCTCTTCGACTGTTTTGAGTGATCGGTAGGCCGCCGTGCCGGCGATCTCGGCCAGCGGGCGACTGCGCGGGCCGTGCAGCGCGAGCGCCCACACCAGCGGGCCGAGCGGCCGGTAGTGATCGGCCAGGCCGATGCGCTCGTGCATCCAGTGCCCGGGGGGTTTGACGCCGGCCGGCTCGGTGCTGAGCAGGCGCAGGCGCGCAAGCGAGCCGGGCAGGGCCTGCGCGATGTCGCGCGGCGAGTGGTACAGGTCTTGGGCCGGGAACAGCGTGACGGGCCAGACCAGGCCGTCGTACTGCAGACAGAGCAACGCGGCCTCGTGGTGGCGCACGCACGCCGCCGCGACTTCGAGCGGGTCGTCGCTGGCACCTCCGGCATCGAGTCGACGCAGGTCGGCAAGCAGCGTGGTGGGTAGCAACGTGGCGCCATCGAGTCGCGCGAACGCGCTGCCGCCGTTGGCGAGCCGCGCACGCTCGAATTCACTGACGCGCCAGAGCGTCGAGTCGGCAAAGTCTTTCATCGCTCGATCGTGGCCGCAACTTTGGTCGCAAAACGTGCCGGGATGTACCGAGTGCAAGCGTCTGTGACGTCCGGTAGGCCGACCCTCGGCGAACGGCCGCTCGCGATAAGCTCGGACTTGCCACTTTGCCCAATCCATGAACGACCGCTCCGAACACAGCCCCGCCAGTCTCAAGCGCTCGCTTGCCCCGGACCACATCGATCTCGCGCTGCCCACCGGCTCACGCGTGCGGGGCTTCGAGATCCAGCGCGTCATCTCGAGCAGCGCCAGCACCACGGTCTACCTCGCAACCGACCTCGCCCTCGAGCTGCAGATGGCGGTGCAGGAATACCTTCCGCTGCAATTCGTGCAGCGTGACGCGATGTGGGTGCGTGCGACCGATGCCTGGCACGAAGACCTGATCGCACGCGGGCTGCGCGCCTTCATGGCTGAATCGCGGGCGCTTGCCCACGCCGACCACCCCGCGCTGATCCGGGTGCACCAGTTGTTCGAGGCCAACGGCACCGCGTATCGGGTGATGCCGTTCTGCCCCGGGCGGCGCTTGGCCCAGCTGCGCCGCGACATGGTCGGTGCGCCCGACGAAGCCTCGTTGCGCGCGCTGATCGAGGGCCTGCTCGGCGCGCTCGAGGCGATTCACCGCAACGGCGGCGTGCATGGTGGGGTCTCGCCATCCAATGTGCTGCTGCTTGCCGACGACCGACCGATGCTGCTGGGCGCCGGCGCCGCCGGCCACGAGATCGGCAGCGACCTGGTCGACTCGTTGATGGCGACACTCGAGGCGGCCGCGCCCGTCGCGAGTCCGCCGAATGGCGCCGACACCGAAGGCACCCCGCCGAGCGGGCCTTCGCTCGATCTTTATGCGCTGGCCGACACGGTGCGCTTTTGCATCACCGCGGAAGCGCCGGCCAACCCTGGCACGCTGCGCCACCGCGTTCCGCTGGCGCAGGTGATCGCCCGTGAATTTCCGCTGCCGAGCCGCCCGAACTACAGCCAGCCGCTGCTCCAGACGCTCGATGCGGCGTTGTCGCCTTTTTCAGAAGACCGCCCACTCAGCGTGCTGCAGTTTCGCGAGTGGCTAACGCGCGGCGTGCCCGGTGGCGCGTTGCGCGCCCATGCTGCACCTGCACCTGCACCTGCACCTGCGTTTGCGCATCCGCATGCCCCCGCACCGGCCGGCGTTCCTGCGCCCTCGGCAGCACCGACCCCATTACCGAAACGCACGGCAACGCCTGCTCCGCCACGGGCGCCCGTGACGAACACGAACGACGAGATCGACGTCGGCCTCGAGGGCCCGACATCGCGCTTCGGACATGCTGCGAGCGAGCCGGTCGGGGCCTGGCCCGACACCGCGTTTCGCCCGGCGCCGACGAGCGCCGAGCGCGCGCCGTGGGTCGCACCGCCCGAAGCGCGAGGTGACTTGGTCAAGCGCCGCGGCGTACAGGCGCTGCTGGCAGTCGGCCTGCTCGGTGCCGCGATCGCGCTGCTGGCCCTCGCCACGGGCGCGTGGGACCAGATGCCCGAGCTTTCGCTCGGCACCGGCAGCAGCACCAGCAACGACGCCACGACCCGAGCCACCAGCCCGCCGCCTGCGATCGACCCGCCGGCGGCCACGGCCAAGCCAGCCGAGCCTGCAACGCTTGGCGACGCCCTGCCGGCGAACGCAACTGCCGAGTTGCCGGCTGCAGCGTCAGCCGCAATGCCGTCGACCGCGGTACCTGCACCCGCGCCCGCACCCGCACCAACGCCGAGCGACACGGCGACCACTGGCATGGCCGCAACACCCACACCGGCAGCCGACAAGATCGAAGCTGCTGCCGCAAAGCCTGCGAAGGCCGAGGTCGCCCCGCCGACCGCACGCGAAAAAGCCGCGCCACCCGCCAACGTGCCAACACGCGCGCCCGCCACCATGCCGGCACCCGCGCCCGCACCTGCCGCCAACCCGCGCGCGGCCTGCGCTGGTCGCACCGAGTTCGCGCTTTACCGCTGCATGCAACAGCAGTGCCAAGCCCAGCGCTTCGCGTCGCATCCGCAATGCGTCCTGCTCCGCCGCGACGACAAGGTCGAGTGATCATCCCGCTGCGCGGCGTGCGCTGAAGCCCGCGCTCGGCGGGGGTTTGCCACAATCACGGCCATGACCTCGACCGACTTGCAAGCCGTGATCGCCCACATGGGTGCCGCCGCCCGCGCTGCCTCGGCGCGCATGGCCGCCGCGCCCACCGCCGCAAAAAACGCTGCCCTGCTCGCACTCGCGCGGCGCCTGCGCGCCGAGCCGCAAGCGCTGCGTGACGCCAACGCGCGCGACCTCGACGCGGCGCGCGCGGCCGGCCTCGCAGCGCCGCTGATCGACCGGCTCAAGCTCGATGCGGGCGCGATCGC
>JAYUWC010000356.1:0-9703 GCA_043753755.1 Rhizobacter sp. | reverse complement strand
AGGGGCGGCAGGGCAGATCGCGCCAAAGCACGCGGTGCCGCAACGCGTTCAACGGCGCCCAGCGCGGCACCTCGGCGTCCGAGCTGACGCTGACGCTCGCCGTACCCAGTGCCGCCGCGACATGCAGCACGCTGGTGTCGTTGCTGACGAGCAGACGCGCGCGTTCGATCAGCGCACCCAGCGTGAAGAGATCGGTGCGGCCGGCCAGCTCGACGGACTCGGCGCGCATCAGGCCGCCCAACTCGGCGACCAGGCCGCGCTCTGCATCGGTACCGGTCAGAACGGTTCGCAGGCCGCTTGCCGCGAGCTTGTCGGCGACCGCAGCGAAGCGCTCGAGCGGCCAGCGGCGCGACGGCAGTTGCGCGCCGGCATGCACGCAGACAAAGGCGTCGTTCGGCCCGAGTTCGGGCACGGCTTGCGCCAAACGCTGACGATCGACCGGGGTGACGGGAAAGTCGAGCTGCCCGCCCTGACGCGGCAGCTCGAGGTGATCGGTCAGCCGCAGCAAGCGTTCGATCTCATGACCCGTGCGCGGCCATTCGGTGTGCAGCGCCGGCTCGGCCGAGTACTCACCGGCATCGACAAAACCGGCGACGTGACGTGCGCCGAAGCGTGCGAGCAGTGGGTTGACGATGCTGCCGCTGCCGTGCAGTTGCAGCAGCAGGTCGTAGCGCTGTGCACGCATGCGGGCGATGAAGCCCGGCAGCGCGTCGGCATCGAGTGTCCGCTCGGGCAGACGGGGGTGGCCGGGGAAGACTTCGAATCGGTCGATCGACGGCAGTCGTGCCGCCAGCTCGGCCGCCCACGGCAGGCCGATCAGCGTGATCTCGGCGGCCGGCCGCGCGGCCCTGAGCGCGCGCAGCGTCGGCGTTGCGCACAGCAAGTCGCCGAGCACGAGTGCCCGAAAGACGGCGATGCAGCCGATCGTCTGGTCATGCAGCACGGGATGCATGCGTCAAGCCGTGTGCAGCCTGTGCGTTGCGTTGGTCGCGTGTGTCGTGTCTGGCGCATGCGTCGCGTGGGGCGTGCCCCGATGCCGATCCGCCTCATGCCAGAGCTCGAGTGCGGCGTCGGCGACTTCGTCTGCCTCTACACCGAGCAGGCAGGCGTGGTGACCCGCCGGGCAAACGCTCTTCAGGCAATCGCGACACGGAACATCGCGGTTCAGCACCCGGCACGGCACGCGCCACGGCGTGTGCTGCGAATTGGTCAGCGCATACAAAACGACAACGGGCGTTCCGACTGCCGCGGCCAGGTGCGACGGGCCGCTGTTGTTGCACACCGGCACGCGCGCGTCGGCAATGAGTGCGCCGAGCTCGCCGAGGCTCAACCGGCCTGCGAGCGACACGCTCGGCAGCGCCATCGTGCGCTGCGCGATGGCGCAGGCTTCGATGTCGCCGTCGCCTCCGACAAAAACGATTTGCGCGCCACCGGCCGCCGCGAGGCAGCGCGCAGCCGTGCCGAAACGTTCGGCGGGATAGCGCCGTGATGGCGCACTGCTGCCAGGGTGCATGACGATCGTCGGCCTTCCGACCGTGCCGCCGGCCAGCGTCAATTTGATGTGGGCGGTCTTTCGGTCTTCGGGCTGACAAGCGAACACGAGCTTATCGTCTGCAGCCCGGAAACCCACCGTCGCAACCAGATCGAGCTGGCGTTGCACCTCGTGCCGCATGGCCGGTCGACAGACATCGGTCTCGGGCACCCAGTCGGTCAGCAACTCGTACGGGTTCTCGCGCGAGTGCGCCAGTCGCAGCGGGATGCCTGCCATCCGGCACATCAGCGCGGCCGACAGTGCGCTTTGCGTGCATACGGTGAAGACGACGGCCGCGTCGAAGCGGCGGCTCGCCAATTCCGAGATGAGTTCAGCGTCGCTGGTGCCGCTGCGGAAGGCGTGGCCGACCCACGGCGCTTGATAGGTGATGACATCGGCCAACACGGGCAGGTGGCGCGCGACGGCCGCGCCGGCACCGGAGGCCAGCAGCGTGACCTCGCGAGTGCCGCCGTCCGACAGCGCGGTCAGCGCGGGCGAGGTCATCAACACATCGCCGAGATTGTCGAGACGAACCGCGAGGATGGAGTCGGCCCGCTGCCAGGCGCCCGGCGCGGGCCTCATGCCGCCTTGCGCTGGCGCGCGGCCACTTCGCCAGGGCGGCGAATCGTCGGCCGCCGCAGCAGCACATGCCCCCGGGGCAGTGCCTGCGACGACAGAATCGCTTCGGCCGCAGAGGGAAGATCGTTGACGCGAAAGTCCGGAATGCGAATCGGCGACCAGCGCCATTCGGTCTCGTTGCCGACGTCGAGCAAGACCGAACCGCAACCGGCGCGCCAGCCCGCCTCGACGTCGTCGAGGATGTCGCCCACCATCCACGACATGCCGAGGTCGATGCGGTGATCGCGCGCCGCCTGATGCAGCATGCCGGCCGCGGGCTTGCGACAGCGGCAGCCCTTCTCATCAGGTTCGGGCACCGGCGCATGGGGGCAGGCATAGAAGCCGGCCAGCGCCACGCCGGCCGCAGCGAGTTGGTTCGTCAGCGCCAGCGCCAACCCATGGAGCGCGCGCCGATCGAAGCGCTGCAATGCGATACCCGGCTGGTTGCTGACAACGATCAGCAAGAAACCCGCAGCCGCCAACCGGCGCAATGCCGCTGTCGCGCCGGGCCGCAGGCGCAACAGCGCGGGGTCGACGTTGTAGGGGACGTCTTCGACAAGCGTGCCGTCCTTGTCGATGAACACCGCGCGCCGCGGTCGATTGCCTGGCGGTTGTCGCGAGGGCGCAAAGCCCAGCCGGATGGCTTGCGCTGCGCTACCGTTCGCTCGCTGCAATTCGATCACCTGTGCGTCGCCAACGGACTACGGTGCTGCTCGATTCTTTGAATCAGTCTCGGACTGGTTGACCCGCTGGACCATTCATCGATCTCGCTGCAAATTTTGGTGCTCGCCGTCGAGGGGCAAACCGCATGCCTGCCTTTGCAACACGGATCGACTCGAGCCCGGCCGGCCGCAGACCGAGCCGTCCATTGACGGTGGCGACCGAATTTCTGCAAGCCTTCGATGTGTGGACAATCGCGTTCTGGCCCGGCCCGACATGCCGGGCTTCACCGCGAAAACTAAGAAAAGACACACCCTTGTTCAAGAATCTGAGTGTTTACCGTGTCGGCCCTGAGTGGGCTGCAAGCAGTGCCGAGCTCGAAGCCGGGTTGCAGAAAATGCCGTTCGTCGAATGCGGGGCCACGCAACCGATTTCGGCCGGCTGGGCGCCGGCGCGCGGGGTCGCGCATGCGCCGTTGGTCGAGGTGATCGGCGGCCAGTGGCTGATGAAACTCGTGATCGAGCAGCGCGTGTTGCCCTCGGCCGTTGTCAAGCGCGCGACCGACGAGCGGGCTGCGCAAATCGAACGGGCCACCGGCCGCAAACCGGGCAAGAAGCAAACGAAAGAGCTGAAAGAAGAGGTCGTGCTCAGCTTGCTGCCGCAAGCCTTCACCAAGCAGGCGGCGCTCAAGGTCTGGCTGAATCCGAAAGACCGCCTGCTGATGGTCGACGCGGCCAGCGCGGCGAAGGCCGACGTCGCCCTCACCCATCTCGTCAAGGCGGCCTCGGGCATGGCGCTCACGCCGCTGCACACCGCGCAGTCGCCGGCGGCGGCGATGTCGGAATGGCTGACCACCGGCGAGGCGCCCGCGGGCTTCAGCGTCGACCGCGAATGCGAACTCAAGTCGCCCGATGAGACCAAGGCGGTCGTGCGTTACGCGCGCCATCCGCTCGACATCGACGAGGTGCGCCAACACATCGCCGGCGGCAAGCTGCCGACCCGGCTCGCGCTCACCTGGCAGGGCCGCGTCTCGCTGCTGCTGACCGACGCGATGCAGGTCAAGAAAATCGCGTTTCTCGAAGGTGTGTTCGAGGGCGGGAAGCCGGCGAAAGACGAGGCCTTCGATGCCGACGCCGCACTCGCCACTGGCGAGCTCGGCCGGCTGATCCCCGACTTGATCGACGCCCTGGGCGGCGAACATGTGCCGGGCGTGGCCGCGCTCGCGGCCTGATACAGAGACCGACGCAGCGCTTAGCCGAAGCGCGAGTCGATCTGCGCGAGCAGGTCGTCGAGCACCGTCAGCAGCTCGACCAGGTTGACCGGTTTGGTCAGGTAGTGGGTGCAGCCGGCGTCGAAGGCCGCCTGAATCTGCGGTGCCAGCGCATCAGCCGACACCACGACGATCGGGATCGTGCCGGTGGCCGCGTCTTGCCTCAGATGGCGCAGCAGCTCCATGCCGCTGATGTCGGGCAGGTGCATGTCGAGCAAGATCAAATCCGGCAGGCGTGTGCGTATCGCCGCGAGACCGTCGAGCCCGGTCAGCGATACCTCGAGCTCGACCTGTGGGCGCTGCCCCAGCATGCCGCGCATCACTTCGACATTGGTCTCGTTGTCTTCGACGTAATGGACCAGCCGGCGGTGGTAGTGGGTCCCCAGCGGTTCGAGCGGATCGAAGTCGGAGCGCACGGTGTCGGGGTCGCTCGCCCGCGGCAGCGTCAGCGTGAACGCCGAGCCGCGCCCGGCCTCGCTGTGTGCTTTCAAGCTGCCGCCCATCAACTCGGCCAGCCGTTGGCTGATGACCAGGCCGATGCCCGTGCCTTCTTGCCCGCCGCGCTCGCGGCCCAGGCGGTTGAAAGGCTGAAACAGGTCGGCGACCTGTTCTGCGGTCATTCCCATGCCGGTGTCCGCAACGATGATCTCGACCGCATCTTTTCCCTGCGCCCGCGCGACGATGCAAACCTCGCCGCCCTCGACGTTGTACTTGACCGCGTTGCTCAACAGATTGATCAGGATTTGCTTTACGCGCGTCGCGTCGCCGAGCAAGGTGAGGGCGCCTGGCGCCAGGTCGCGTGTCAGCCTGATACCACGACGTTGAGCGTCGCCTTCGAGCATGACGACCGTGGCTTCGAGCAGCGCGGCAAGCTCCAGCGTTTCGATCTGCAGTCGCAGATTGCCCGAATCGATGCGCGACAGATCGAGCACGTCGTTGATCATCTCGAGCAAGTGCCAGCCGGCGTGCTGGATCTGCGTGACCCACGGTCGCTGCGAATCGGCGAGCGGCTGCCGCGTGTCGAGCTCGAGCAACTGCGCGAAGCCGAGCATGGCGTTCAGCGGGGTGCGCAACTCGTGGCTCATGCGCGAGAGAAATTCGCTTTTGGCGCGGTTCGAGGCCTCGGCTGCTTCGCGGGCCCGCTCGGCAACTTCGAGCTGCAGGTGTTCGGTGATGTCTTCGACCACGCCGACGACATTCAGCGGCCGGCCGCTCGCATCGCGCAACAGCGAGACGGTGGCCTGGGCCCAAACAGTGCTGCCGTTCTTGGCCAGGTAGCGCTTGTGGCGGCGGTACATCGGGATCTCGCCGCGCACGAGCTGCGCCATCAGTTCGAGGTCTTGCGCCGCGTCGTCGGGGTGGGCGTAGTCGGCCGCGCGCAGGCCCAGCAGTTCTTCATGGGTGTAGCCGGTGAGCTCACAAAAACGCGGGTTGGCCTGCTTCACGTTGCCTTGCAGGTCGGTGTAGATCACCCCGATGGGCACGTTGTTGAGGATGTTCCGAAAGCGCTGCTCGCTCTGACGCAAAGCCGCTTCAGCTGTCTGCCGCTCTTGCACCTCGGCTTGCAGTGCAGCGGTGCGCTCACGCACGGCCGTTTCGATGCGGCGCGTACGACCGGTCACGTTGAGCAAGAAGCCGCCGAGCATTGCAGTCGAGAGCAGACCCACCAGCGCGAACAACCACACGTCGGCGCCGTGTAATTGACGCGACTTGCCGGCGGCCGGCGTCACGCGAACCTGCCAGTCGCGGCCTGCGAAAGGCACCGCCCGCACGAACTGGCGCGCCGCTTCCCGCAATTCGCAACCCTTTGCACCGGCCAGGCGACGTCTAGCCGCACCGGGTGTGACGTCGATCAGGCAGATCGCCAGTTGCGGCTGCAATTGCGCGACCAGTGTGTCGAGCTGTTTGTCGAGCCGCAGCACGACCGAGACCGTGCCACGCACCGCGCTGCGACGTTGCTCGGGCGAAGGTGACGGTGTGTTGTACACCGCCTGATAGACGACAACTCCCAGTTGGTCTTCGTTTGCCGGCTGCTGGGTCAACCGAAAACCGGCGCTGGCGGCGGGCCGGCCGCTTCGACTCGTGGCTTCGACCGCAATGCGAGCTGAGGGGATCGACATGACGTTGACGCCCACCGCGGCCTCGTTGCCGAGCCGAGGCTCGATGTAGTGCACCACGAACATTTCGTCGCCCGGGAGCGCGTTTGAATCACGGCGGTCGAAGGCCTTGAACCGACTCATGCCCGGTTCGGCGCGAACCCGCGATTCGAACGCTGGCAACGCGGCACGCTGGACTCGCTCGGTCCAGGTCATGGCCTGCAGGCGGCCTTGAGCGAGCCAGGCTTGGGTGGCCCGCGCCATCGCCACGGCGTCGACCGTGTCGGAGGCGATGAACACGCCGTTCAGTGCCTCTAGGGCTTGCAGCGGATCCTGTAGCTGCGTGGCCAGCGATTGGGCGGCATTGGCAGCGTCGTGGTCGAAAGTGGTTTGCACTCGCTGTTCATGCCACTGAATAAGCTCCCGAATGCCGAAAGCCAGCAAAAGCGTGACGATCGCCAGCGGCATGCCAACGCTCAGGCGGCGCGGCGCCCAAGCTTCGCGCGGCCGGGCCATCAGCGTGAGCAGAATCGGGGCAGCGATCAGCACACCGAGCAGGTCGCCGATCCACCAGGTCGAGATGCTGAACGGGAGGTCGGCCGTGGCCAATAAACCTGCTTGCCAGATCGCCAGGTTCGAGATCACTGGGTTGATCAGGCATGAGGCGGCGTTGACGCCGAGAAAGATCGCGATGTCGCGCGGCTCGGAGAGCGTCAGGGGTTGCGCGATCTGGCGGCTGATGAACCGCGCGGCGATGAACGCCTGCAGGGTCGCGCCAAGCGCGATCGTCAGCGGTACCAGCACGGCGGCGAGCGTGATCGTCGCGCGGTCGTTGAAGAGGATGGTCAGGTTGACCGCGAGCGATCCGATCACGACCGCCGGCAGCATGCGCCGACCGAAAATCAGCACGCAAGCCAGCGCCACCCCGGCGGCCGGATAGAGGGGTGTCAAAAAGCCGGGCGGTATCGCCAGCGGCAACGCGATCACGATCGCCAGCGCATACAGGACCGCTGTCAGCACGAAGGCGCGTGCCGGGTGCATCGGGGCGTCGGTGGGCATGGCGGTGATCAAACGGCGGCGCGCTGAGGGCGGGGTCGGGGGGGCCGGAGGCGGCAAGCAGCCTAGACGTTGAACAGAAAGTTGAGCACGTCGCCGTCTTTCACCACGTACTCCTTGCCCTCGGCGCGCATCTTGCCAGCGTCTTTCGCGCCCTGCTCGCCTTTGAAGGCGACGAAGTCGGCGAAGGCGATCGTTTGCGCGCGGATGAAGCCGCGCTCGAAGTCGGTGTGGATCACGCCGGCCGCCTGCGGCGCGCTGTCGCCGACATGAATGGTCCAGGCTCGCACTTCTTTCACGCCGGCGGTGAAATAAGTTTGCAGCCCCAGCAGCGTGAACGCCGCGCGGATCAGCCGGTTCAGGCCAGGCTCGGTCTGACCCATCTCAGCCAGGAACATCAGCCGGTCTTCGTCGCTCATCTCCGAGAGTTCGGCCTCGGTCTTGGCGCAGATCGCCACCACCGGGGCGCCCTGACCGTCGGCATAGGCGCGCAACTTGTCGAGGTAGGCGTTGTTCTCGAACCCGCTTTCGTCGACGTTGCCGACGAACATCGCCGGCTTGGCGGTAATCAGGCAGAGCGGCTTGACGAGCAGCAGTTCTTCTTTGCCGAACGCGACCGTGCGCACCGGTTTGCCTTCATTGAGCACGGCCATGCATTTGTCGAGCACGGCAACGATCTTCTGTGCTTCTTTGTCACCCGAGCGCGCAACCTTGTTGTAGCGGTGCAGGCCTTTCTCGACCGTGCTCATGTCGGCCAGACACAGCTCGGTCTGGATGACTTCGATGTCGGAGATCGGATCGACCTTGCCGGCCACGTGAATCACGTTGTCGTCGTCGAAGCAGCGCACGACATTGACGATCGCATCGGTCTCGCGAATGTGCGCTAGAAATTGGTTGCCCAGGCCCTCGCCCTTCGACGCACCGGCCACCAACCCGGCGATGTCGACGAACTCGACGATCGCCGGCACGATGCGCTCGGGCTTGACGATGGCCGCCAGCGCCGTCAGCCGCGAATCGGGCAACTCGACGATGCCGACGTTGGGCTCGATCGTGCAGAAGGGGTAATTCTCGGCAGCGATGCCGGCCTTGGTGAGGGCATTGAAGAGGGTGGACTTGCCGACGTTGGGCAGACCCACGATGCCGCATTTCAAACTCATGAAGACTTTCCAGGGCTCAGGCGAAGGGCTGATTTTAGGCGACCTACACTCGGCTCCACCACCTGTCACCGGCTTCAGCGGCCCGATTCGCAATGACGCTGCTTCAAACGCTCAAACCGGTCGAGAAAGATCTCGGCGGCGGCTGCACGGTGCGCCGTGCCCTGCCCTCGGCCGCTCGCGCTGCGATCGACCCCTTTGTTTTCTTCGACCACTTCGGCCCGATCAATGCCCAACCCGGCGACAACCACGACGTGCGCCCGCACCCGCACATCGGCCTGGCCACGGTCACCTACCTGTTCGAGGGCGCGATGATTCACCGCGACTCGACCGGCGCGGTGCAGCGCATCGAGCCCGGCGCGATCAACCTGATGACCGCCGGGCGCGGCATCGTGCACTCCGAGCGCACGCCGAAAGACCTGCTGGGCACCGAGCACCGCAGCCACGGCCTGCAGCTCTGGCTGGCGCTGCCGGCCGAGCACGAAGAAGACGCGCCGCAGTTTCAGCACGTGCCCGGCAGCGACATCCCGGCGCAAGACATCGACGGCGTGCTGGTGCGGGTGTTGATCGGCAGCGCCTTCGGCCTGACCTCGCCGGTGCGCGCGCTCTCGCCCACGCTCTACCTCGACCTCAACTTCGGTCTCGCCTCGGGCGCATCGATCAAGCTGCCGAATGCGGCGGACGAGCGCGCGCTCTACAGCGTCGACCACGGCATCGAGCTCGACGGCGAGCGCTTGCCGGCCAACCAGATGCTGGTGCTGGCACCCGGCGCCGAGCCGGTGCTCGCCGCACCGCGCGGCGGCCGTGTCGTCGTGATCGGCGGCGCGCCGCTGGGCCACCGCTACCTGGTCTGGAATTTCGTTTCCAGCCGCAAGGAGCGCATCCTGCAGGCACAGGACGACTGGGCCGCGCAGCGCTTCGAGCGCGTGCCCGGCGAGACCGAATTCATCCCGCTGCCGCCGCGGCGGGCCGCAGCGTGAGCCTGCCGGGGCGCCCCGAGGGCGAACACCGAAATGCACAACATGAACAGGGACCGATGAGCGCGGCGGCGGAGTCGGAAGACGAGCGCTGGTGCGGCCAGCTCGCGCTCGAGGTTGCCGACTGCATCTCGCGCGTGACGAGCGAGCACGGCCGCATCGGCGAACGACCGGCCTGGTTTGCGAAGCCGTATGCAAGTGTCTGGGCCGTCGAACGTGCCGATCGCCCCGAGTGGATCGGCTGGTGGGTGATCGCCGGCGACTTGCCGACCGACGCCATCAAGGCGCACGACCTCACCGCGCCGCGCGATGCGCTGCGCGCCTTCGGCAAGCGCTGGGTG
>JAYUWC010000355.1:0-9760 GCA_043753755.1 Rhizobacter sp. | reverse complement strand
TCGTCGAGGTCGACAAAGTGCGGGCCGTCGGCCGCCCAGAGTACGTTGCCGAGGTGGCAGTCGCCATGCAGACGCAATGTACGAATCGCACCGTTGCCGTCGAAAGCGGCGTTGACAGCCGCGAGAGCGGCGTCGGTCGCTTGCCGCCAGCCGGCTTCGGCATCGGGCGGGATGATGTTTGCAGCGAGCAGCCAGTCGCGGTTGTCGCGGCCGAAGGTGGTGGGTGTCAGCGACTGTCGGTGCGCGAACGAGCGGGTCGACCCGACGGCGTGCATGCGGCCGATGAAGCGGCCTATCCACTCGAGTGTGCTGGCGTCTTCGAGTTCGGGCGCGCGGC
Organism: Rhizobacter sp.; assembly: GCA_043753755.1. Taxonomy (GTDB): domain Bacteria; phylum Pseudomonadota; class Gammaproteobacteria; order Burkholderiales; family Burkholderiaceae_C; genus LMDS01. Next base: position 9,423 of record JAYUWC010000355.1, on the reverse strand, counting down.
CGGCCAGTCTGGCGCTGACGCTGAAGCGGTAGGCGCCGTGTGCCGTCTCGAGCTGCGCCAGCGTGTCGCCGATCAGGGCAACCCGATCGGCATGGCGCGACGCAACATCAATTCGTAGCGGCCACACCGAAGCCACCGGAATTTCGTTGTCCGCCAATTCGTTGGCAAAGGCGTGTTCTTCGAGGATTTGCTCGTCGCTCCAGCGGTTCGGCCGGTAGAACTTGGTGACCAGAACGCGGCCGTCTTCCAAAAACACCTGGAACACACGGTTCTCATAGGAATTTAGTTGAATGAGGCGACCGTCTCCGCGCAGGCCGACGGCATCGAGCGCGTCAAGCACGGTGTCGGGCGCCAGGCCTGCGAAGGGTGTTTCGGAATACGCACTGGGCGCTGCTTGCTGCCGAGGATCTTCGATCATGGTGCCGATGCTACGCGGCACCGTCGGCGCCGCTTCAGCGGCGCAGACCGCGCGAGAGTTTGAGTGAGTCGACGACAACGCCGCCGTTGAGTTCATCCGTCTCGACGCCGGTCAGCGAATCGGGGCGTGAATCGAGTTCACCGAGCCGGGAGTCGAGGCTGCGGCGCGCAGTCAAGGGCTTGGCGCCGCTGAGAGGTGCGAATTCGCTGCTGCTGAACGCATCGCGTGAGTCGGGCGCGAAAAAAGAATCCTGGAATACCGTCGAATCTTGCCAAAGCGCAGTGCGCTCGGCACGGCGCGAGGCTACTGTGTTCGACAGTGAGTCGCGCGCCTGATGCAGATCAGCCGGTGGCGCGGGCGCTGGCTGCGGGCCACGCGACGGCGCACTCGCGCTCGGCACCAGCAGCTGCAATTCCGCCACGGAGGGAAGCTGATCGACGGGGCACCGCATATACCGAACCCGGCATGCACTGAGCACCGATTGCTTGATCTGCATCACACGCTGCGAGTTGCTGCGGTCGGTGTCGAGATCGATTGCGGCCAGCACACGGCCGTTGGCGCTGCAAACGGCAAAAGTCGCGTGGCTGCTGCCGAGCAGATCGAACCAGTAGCGCACTTCGTTCGGATCGGTTGGCTGGCAGAAGCGCACCAGCGGCAACTTCGACAGAACGATGTGATGCGGCAGCGCTTCGCGCAACAGCCGATACACCCTGCGTTCATCAGTGGAGAAAACCGGGCGCGGCGCCAGTGCCCATTCCGTCGGCAACTCAGCCGGCTTTTTCGGCGAACGCCTCAGCGCCCAGACCACCAACACCAGTGCCGACAGCGAGATGGTGACGATCGCAACGATCCAGGGGAGCATCGGCATGTCGAAAAGAGGTTCCGCAAAGCGGGTCGCTTCGGTGTGAAAGACCCTGTGTCGGCACTGTAACGGATGTACTTCGGTTCACCGCCTGAGCCCGACCCCCGATCTGAGGAATCGAGATATGCGCAGCGAACATGTGCAAAAGGCACGCTTGGCGTCATTCCTCCGCGACATGATCAGCCGTTGTTCTGGTGCCTATTAGGCTTCCTAGCTGACGTGCACCGCGTTTGAGCTGGTAGTTGATCTCAGCCGCTCTCTGCTCGACCAGCGCGCCGAAGTGCGATGCGAACGTATCGGGCGGCAGCTCGAGAACCGCCTCCGCTTCTGCCCCTGCGCGCACCACGCTTGCGCCCGCGCGCCGCGCGATCTTTAGCATCGCCGCGTTTTCACTTAAGGCAAAGATCAGCAACCGGCTGACGCCCCGGTTGCGAGCATGCAACATTGCATGCTCGAACAGACGACGACCGAAGCCGCGGCTGCGTTTCTCGGGCAACACCGACACGCCAAATTCAGATGTAACGGTGGCCCCATTCGTCGCGATGACCAACGAGTGCGCCAGGTGCGCCATCGCAATCAGCTCGAGACGACGATTGAAAATGCCAAACACTTCGTCTTGCTCGAAGTCGAGCATGTCGACGTACTTAGCGATCTGCGAATCGCTTGCGGCGTATCCAAAGCGCAGGTACCGATCGTCGGCACTTAATGAGCGCAAATGCAGAGCAATGCGATCCCGGTGCCGCGGGCCAAGCGACCTGATGGGGACCCAACTCCAACTGGGTGGAGGCGTCGGAGCGCAAGTGTTCGTAGAAACAATCACGCTCTTCCGATCGGGAGTTTGAGTAATGCCCATGTATCAAGGTGATCTAAGTTCAGGGTTAACCCCAGTCTACGATATTGAACCAAGAGTTGCTGTTAACCGCGTGCCCAACACCGACTTAAAAAGCATGACCACTCTGCTACACTCGAAGGCTATCCCGAAATTGCTCCTGAGGGATGAGGCTGCGTGAGAGTTCACCGAATTGTGCCAATTCATTTTGGCTCGACACCAGAAGTGAAGCCGATCGCATTGCCGTTTTGGGGCTGACAAACCAACGAATCAAAAACATGAAAACCTTCAGTGCCAAGCCGGCCGAAGTGACGCATGAATGGTTTGTGATTGACGCAACCGATAAGGTTCTTGGGAGGGTGGCCAGTGAAGTCGCCCTCCGCTTGCGCGGCAAACACAAGGCCATCTACACGCCTCACGTCGACACCGGCGACTTCATCGTCATCGTCAACGCCGACAAGATTCGTGTCACTGGCAATAAGGCCAATGACAAGGTGTACTACCGTCATTCGGGCTACCCGGGTGGCATTCATGCCACCAAGTTCAAAGATATGCAGGCCAAGCACCCCGGCCGTGCCATCGAGAAGGCCGTTAAGGGCATGCTCCCGAAGGGCCCGCTGGGTTACGCAATGGTCAAGAAGCTGAAGGTCTACGCGGGTGGCACGCATCCGCATACCGCTCAGCAGCCCAAAGTGTTGGATATCTAAGGAGCTGCCGCAATGATCGGTATCTGGAATTACGGAACGGGCCGCCGCAAATCGTCAGTGGCACGCGTTTTTATCAAGAAGGGCACTGGCCAGATCATCGTCAACGGCAAGGCTGTTGACGAGTATTTTGGCCGCCAAACTTCCATCATGGTGGTGCGTCAGCCGCTGGTGCTGACTTCTAACGATGCAGCTTTTGACGTGAAGGTCAATGTTCGCGGCGGCGGTGAATCGGGTCAGGCCGGCGCCGTGCGCCACGGCATCACCCGGGCACTGATCGATTACGACGAAACACTCAAGCCGCCGCTCAAGCATGCTGGTTTTGTCACGCGCGACGCGCGCGAGGTCGAGCGGAAAAAAGTCGGTCTGCACGGCGCCCGCCGTCGCAAGCAGTTCAGCAAGCGCTGACGCTACTTTTCTCCTGCATGTTGGGCGCCCTTTGGGGGCGCCCTTTTTGTTTTGAGGCGCTTTTGCCACTGCGACTAGCTTCGTCAGGGCTTCATCCGCGATGTGCTCCAAGCTGCTGCGCCGCCATCGATCAGCGCACTGCGCATGATCGTGTGCGACCACTGCCTTGGCCGCTGCGCTTAGCCGCGGCGGCCGCGGTTTTGGGCGCTTCGGGGCGCTGGCGCTGGCGCTGTGGGACTTTGGGTTAGGCAAGAGCATTGCAGGGATCGACTGCGATGCGAGCGATGAGCTGCGGCGGCTGAAGCTGAAAATTTTGCAGCTGCTCGGTCAACGCGAAGTGGTCTCGATCGCCCACACGGCCGGTAGCCTGCAGAAAATCGACAAAACGGTGTGGGAAAGGCTCGCGCTGCAGCACAAGCAGGCCGAGTCCATCAACGGCCGCGTCATCGGACCGGTTCGTTGCAACGACCTTCGTGAGCTGCAACCCAGAGCTCGCGTCGTCGGGGATGTGCGCTAAGAGACACCCGAGATGCACCAGGACGCGACCATCGACGGCGAATTGCGCCCACTGGCCCCACTGGCGTCAGGTGAAAAACCGAGCCCCTAACTGGCGGCTTCGAATCCGGGATAATCGTGGGACGCGATATTTCGCCGAAGGAATTACGAACATGAGTGCAGTTGCCGAAAACATTCAACCGCTTGTCGCAACGGACGAACCGCCGGTGCCGTTGGTCTTTACCGACAGCGCTGCCAACAAAGTCAAGGAGCTGGTCGACGAAGAGGGTAACCCTGACCTCAAGCTGAGGGTCTTCGTCCAAGGCGGCGGTTGCTCGGGCTTTCAGTACGGATTCACATTTGACGAACTCGTCAACGATGACGATACGCAAATGAGCAAGAACGGTGTCACGTTGCTGATCGATGCTATGAGCTTGCAGTATCTCGCTGGTGCCGAGATCGACTACAAAGACGATCTTCAGGGCGCGCAGTTCGTCATCAAGAATCCGAATGCAACCACGACCTGCGGTTGCGGCTCGAGCTTCTCGGCTTGACCCATCGCTCGCTAATCTGCAACAAGAGCAACCTCGGGTGGCTCTTTCGTTTGCGTTGCAGAGAGGCCCTCAGCCCGCTGGGTAGAGCGCGCCCAGAAGACGCAAACCCGCCGCACCAGTCACACCGGGGAGATTGGCAGGCTGATGGTGGACAAACGCCCGTGCCAGCCATGCAAAAGCGCAGGCTTCGACCTCGCAGGGCGGCAGGCCGCGAATGGCCGTCGACTGCACCGCAACACCGGGCAGTCGATTAACAAGGCGCTGCATCAGGTAATCGTTTAAAGCACCGCCGCCGCACACCAGCACGGTGCGGGCGTCGGTAGCATGTCGGCTGACCGCTTCGGCGCACACCGCCGCCGTCAACTCGACGAGGGTGGCTTGGACGTCGACCGCTTCCGGCTTCGACGCACTACCTGCGATGACTCGATCCAGCCACCCGGCATTGAACAGATCGCGCCCCGTGCTTTTTGGTGGCGGCATCATGAAGAAAGGCTCAATGTGCATCGCAGCAAGTAGCGCCGGGTCGACGCACCCCAACGCCGCCCAGGCGCCGCGATCGTCAAACGGCTTGCCGGTGTGGCGCTGGCACCAAAGATCGAGCAACCCGTTGCCCGGCCCGCAATCGAAGCCTGTAGTGGAGCCATCGGCATGCAACGCCGTCAAATTGCCGATGCCGCCAAGGTTGAGCACGGCCAGGCTCTCGCGGCCGCGCCCGAACACCGCTCGGTGAAACGCCGGAACCAGCGGGGCACCTTGACCACCGGCCGCCAGATCGCGGCTGCGCAGATCGGCGATCACGTCGATGCCGCTCAATTCGGCAAGCAACGCGGGGTTGTTCAACTGGACGGTGTAGCCGGTGCCATCGAACTCGCCCGGCCGATGGCGTACGGTCTGGCCGTGCGCGCCGATCGCGCGAACCTGCTGCTCGCTCACGCCGCTGGCCTCGCGCAAGCCCTGAATCACTGATGCGTAAAGGCGTGCCAGCGCACTGGCCGCGAGCGCGCCGCGGTGCAACTCGTTCGCGCCTGCCGTGTTGAGCGCGAGTAGCTCCGCCGCCAATCGAGGCTCGAATGGGCGATGGGCGTGCGCCAATACCCGCACGCGCGCCGGTGCGAGGACATCGAAGTCGACCAACACGCCATCGACACCGTCGAGCGAGGTGCCCGACATCAAGCCGATGTAGAGCTCAGTCACAAATCAACGTGAAGCCTTGAACGGGCTGCGGCGCGCGGCCGTCACACACGCTACTCGGCATAGGCGCCGGAACGCGCTGCCGAATCCGCCACGTCGAGCTGGCTCTTCACGCTGCCGGCAAGCTGCGCAAAACGTGCTTTTTGTGCCGGCGCGAGCGCGACGCTTTCGGAGGTCTTGGCCAACAGCAGCGGGTCGGTTTGCACGCCGCCGACCTTGACTTCGAAGTGAACATGCGGCCCGGTCGCCCAGCCGGTCATGCCCACCGAACCGACGCGTTGGCCTTGCTCGACCCGGGCGCCACGTCGCACTTCAATGCGGCTCATATGGGCGTAGAGCGTGGAGCGCTGAGCGTTGTGGCGAATCTCGACCACATTGCCGTAGCCGTTTTGCCAGCCTGCGAAATCGACCACGCCCTCACCGACCGCGCGGATCGGCGTGCCCATCGGGGCCCCGAAGTCGACGCCCTTGTGCTGCTTCCAGCTGTTGAGGATCGGGTGCATGCGCATCGAGAAGCCCGAGGTCACCCGCGAGAACTCCATTGGGCTGGCCAAAAACGCGCGTTTCTTGCTCTGCCCGTCGAAGCTGTAGTAAGCGCCCTTGCCGTTGCCATCATCGAACCAGACCGCCGAGTAGTTGCGCCCGCCATTGACGAAGTCGGCGGCGAGTACGCGGCCTGCGCTCGAAGGGCCCCAGGTAATTGGCTCGCCATCGGCTGTCAGCGCTTGGTACAACACCGAAAAGGTGTCGCCCCTTTGCAGCTGGCGGCGGAAGTCGACGTCAGTCGAGAAGATGTCAGCGAGTTGCGTGGCGACGTTGTCCGGGATGCGCGCCTCGTCGGTCGCCGCGAACAGCGAGCTGCTGATCGTGCCGCTGCCCATGCGCACTTGTGTCGCGAGCGGCGCGTTCTCAACCATCGCGAGCAGTTTGCCGGCGATGCGTTTCACGGTGAGGCGGGTGAAGCTGGTGGCCGCCAGATCGGGGCTGGCAGGCGAGTAACGCGCGATCAACTCGGTCAGCGCGCCGCTCGCGTCGGTCTCGACCCGGACGATCTTGCCGCCACGGCCCTCGAGCAAACGGCGCGCGGTTGGGTCGGTGCGCAGGAACTGCGCGGCCCCTGCATCGCTTAAGTTCAAGCGTGCGAGAAGGGTGTCGGCAGTGTCGCTGGTTCGAGTCAGGTCGCTGCGGTAAAGCTGCAGCGTGTGCTCGGCCAGGGCGTCGAGCTGTGACTGGATTCCGTCGGGCGTGACCGATTCGGTCACCAGACGTTTCGGAATGTCAGCGGCATCGGGTGCCATCGGCGCGATGCCGAAAGCGGTGGCGCCGAATCCGGCGAGCGCAACCATCACGGCCGCGGAGAGCTTGCGCGGATGGACGGCGACGAAGCGGCCGGTCATCGCAACCGCGGACGCCACGGCATTGTCGAGTGATTGGAGCGATTTCAATTCGGTTCTAGAGCGCTTGATGCGCTGGTGTGAGCGGCGGCAACATGGCCAGTCGCTTCGGTCGTTGTTCCCTACCGCCCCGAGGGGCCTCCACTAGAATTCGGTGCGCCGCACCGGCGGCGTCTTCACTTTAGCCGACCGGGCCCGGGAGTCCGGATCGCATTTCTTAAGGCGGGCCGAATTCGAATCGTCGCGCAGTATAACGATCCGGCCCCGCCGAAAAACTCGTCAAAGCCCCGCATGTCCCAGTCTGCCGCTCAAGCTTCTGCAACGGTGCCGAACCCTACTTACCCGGTGACAGATCGGGTCAAAGAAGCTTTGGCATTAACGCTGCGCGGCTGCGACGAACTGCTGCCGCAAGCCGAATGGCAAAACAAGCTGGCCAGATCGGAAGCAACCGGCGTGCCACTGCGAATCAAATTCGGCCTCGATCCGACTGCGCCCGATCTGCACCTCGGTCATACGGTCGTCTTTAATAAACTGCGGCAGTTGCAGGACCTCGGGCACACCGTCATCCCGTTGATCGGCGACTTCACCTCGATGATCGGCGACCCGTCTGGCCGCAACGCCACCCGGCCGCCGTTGACGCGAGAGCAGATCGAGGCCAACGCCAGAACCTACTTCGAGCAGATCAGTCTGGTCCTCGATATCGAGCGCGCCGAGGTTCGCTACAACGCCGAATGGAGCGACCCGCTCGGCGCGCGCGGCATGATCGAGCTCGCTTCGCGATACACAGTCGCCCGAATGATGGAGCGCAACGACTTCTCTGACCGCTTCAAGGCCGGCACGCCGATCAGCGTGCACGAATTTCTCTATCCACTGATGCAGGGCTACGACTCGGTGGCGCTCAAGAGCGACCTCGAACTCGGCGGCACCGACCAGAAGTTCAACCTCTTGATGGGCCGCGCGCTGCAGGCCGAATATGGTCAGCAACCGCAATGCATCCTGACCATGCCGCTGCTCGAGGGGCTCGATGGCGTCGAGAAGATGTCGAAGAGCAAGAACAATTACATCGCGATCACCGAGCCGCCCAACGGCATGTTTGCAAAGCTGCTTTCGATCAACGACACGCTGATGTGGAAGTACCTCACGCTGCTCAGCTTTCGGTTTGAAGGCGAGATCGAAGGCTTCAAGCGTGAGGTGGCGGCGGGCCGCAACCCGAAAGAAGTGAAGGTGATGCTCGCGAAAGAAATTACGTCGCGCTTCCACGGCGCAGCCGCGGCCGAAGCGGCCGAAGTCGACTTCGAGCACCGCGCCCGCGGCGGCGTGCCGGATGTGATAGGGGCGGTCACTTTGAGCGGCGCGCCGCTGGGCATCGGCACTGTCTTGAAACAGGCTAATCTCGCACCGTCCACCAGTGAAGCGTTGCGGCTGGTCGATCAGGCCGGGGTGCGTGTCGACGGCAGTGTCGTCGGCGACCGCGGCCTGAAGTTGGCGGCCGGGACCTATGTGGTCCAGGTTGGCAAACGCAAGTTCGCGCGGGTGACGCTGGAGTGATCCACCATGTTTCGCAGAAGCTTTCTGACGGCAGCACTCGCCGTCGCGACGCTGGGCGCGCTGGCTGCGCCGCCGGCGCATGAACTCTCGCGCATCGAGCGGCTCATTCAGTTCGTCGAGCACCACAAAGAGATGACGTTCATTCGCAACGGCACCGAACACAGCAGCGCCGATGCCGGCAAATTCTTGCGCGGAAAGTTGGAGTCGGTTGGTCATGATGTGCGCACCGCACGCGAGTTCATCGATCGAATCGCAAGCAAGTCCAGCATCAGCGGCCAGCCGTACCAAATCAAGTTTGCCGACGGCCGCACCATGCTCGCGAGCCAATTTCTTGGCGACGAGCTCACGCGCCTGGAGGCCCAGCCCGCCTGAGGGTGTGCGGCCACGTTTCGGGCGTGCAGGTTCAAACCTTTCTCCGGCTGTCGGTCGCGGTGGCCATTGCGACCATCGCGATGAAATCCGCGGCGTGGTGGGTCACCGACTCGGTCGGTCTGCTGTCGGACGCGATGGAGTCGTTCGTCAACCTGGCTTCGGCGCTGTTTGCGATCGTGATGGTGACCATCGCGCAGCGTCCGGCCGACGATGACCACCCTTTCGGCCACACCAAGGCCGAATATTTTGCGAGCGGCTTCGAGGGCTTGTTGATTGCAGGTGCTGCCGTTGCGATCGTCTGGGCTGCGGCGCACCGCTTCAGCGCGCCGCAACCGCTTCAGGCGCTCGGCTGGGGGTTGGGCTTGGCGGTGGGCAGCTCGGCGCTCAACTGGCTGCTGGCATGGCGAATGATGGCGGCCTCGCGTTCGCTTCGCTCCATCGTGCTCGAGGCCGATGCGCGCCACCTCTACACCGACGTCTGGACTTCGGCGGGCGTGGTCGTCGGTCTGATCCTGGTGCACCTCACAGGCTGGCTCTGGCTCGACCCGGTGATCGCGATCTTGGTTGCACTGAATATCCTGCGCGAAGGCGCGCGCCTCACCTGGCGCTCGGTCGACGGCCTGATGGACAGCGCGGTCGAGCCCGAGG
>JAYUWC010000354.1:0-9815 GCA_043753755.1 Rhizobacter sp. | reverse complement strand
CAGCGCAAAAGCGCGAGGTCGACGAGCACCCTGCGCGCAGCGTCGAGTTGCTCGGCAAGGCCGGCCTGGCCGAGGCGCTCTGGCTCGAGACTGTGCGGCGGCATCACGGCCCGGTCGACCCCGGCGAGAGCACCGATCCGCTCAGCCCGCCGCAGCGCCTTGCCCAGCTGCTGCAGCGCATCGATGTGTTCACCGCCAAGCTGAGCAAGCGCCGCACCCGGCCCGGCTCGACGGCAACCGTCGCCGCCCGCGATGCCTGCCTCGACTCGAGCGGCTTGCCCGACCCGACCGGTGCCACCATGCTGCGCGTGCTCGGCCTGTTCCCGCCGGGCAGCTTCGTGGGGCTCGCCAGCGGCGAGATCGGCGTGGTGATCCGGCGCGGCGCCAAGGCCCACACACCGCTGGTGGCCAGCGTGCGGCGAAGCGACGGTGGGTTGATCGTGCCGCCGATCGCCCGTGACACGGCCTTGCCGGCACATGCCGTGCAACGTTCTCTCGCGGCCGATGAAGTGAAGATCAGGCTGGATCACGGCCGCGTCGTCGCGGCTCGCGGCTGACCCGGGGCAACGGCCGCAACCCGGCCATCACCACACTCCAACGCCCTCAACGGCCCTCAACGGCGCGCGACGCTGCCGATCGGCAGCGCCACCTCGGCCTTCACTTCTTTCAACACGACGCTCGAGCGCACGTGGGTCACGCCCGGCAGCTTGAACACAGTGTCGTGCAGCAGCCGCTCGTAGTCTTTGATGTCGCGGGCGCGCACCGTCATCAGGTAGTCGGCTTGGCCGGTGGTCGATTGGCAGCGTGCAATTCGGGGGCTCGCGGCCACCGCGTCTTCGAAGCGCTGCACATACTCTTCGCCGTGGTGGGTCAGGTTGACCTCGACCATCACGGTCAGGCCGAGCCCGACCTTCTCGGCATCGACCACGGCGGTGTAGCCGCGGATCACACCGGCTGCCTCCATCTCTTTCACGCGCTTCCAGCACGGTGTGGGCGATAGGCCCACCGCGGCCGAGAGTTGCGCCACCGTTTGGCGCCCGTCGCGCTGCAGCTCGGTGAGGATCTGCAGGCTGTAGGCGTCGAGAAGAATGGATGCGTCGGGTTTTGCCATTTTCGATTCGCTATTCGCCACGAACAGTGATTGACCATAGCGGATTCGAGAAGCATTTTCTCGAGAGCCAGCACAACAATGCCGCGATGACCGAACCTGTTGTCGCTCCGAACGAGCCCACGCTTCGCCGCCCCGACTACCGCCTCGCCGACAACCTCTGGTCCGAGCGCGGCGCGATCTTTCTCACCGGTACCCAGGCGCTGGTGCGGCTCATGTTGATGCAGCGCCAGCGCGACGCGGCGTCGGGGCTGAACACGCAGGGCTTCATCAGCGGCTACCGCGGCTCGCCGCTCGGCATGGTTGACCAGGCGGTCTGGAAGGCCGGGCAAAAATTCACCGAGACCGGCATTCGCTTCGTGCCGGCGATCAACGAAGAGCTGGCGGCGACGCAAGTGCTCGGCACGCAGCGGGTCGAGTCAGACCCCGAGCGCACGGTCGACGGCGTGTTCGGCCTTTGGTACGGCAAGGGCCCGGGGGTCGACCGCGCGGGCGACGCCATCAAACACGGCAACGCATTCGGCTCGTCACCGCACGGCGGCGTGCTGGTGGTGGCGGGCGACGACCACGGCTGCGTGTCGTCGTCGATGCCGCACCAGAGCGACCACGCTTTCCAGGCGTGGCAGATGCCGATCGTGGCGCCCGCGAGCGTCGCCGAGATACTGAGCTTCGGCCTCTACGGCTGGGCGCTCTCGCGCTACTCGGGTGCATGGGTCGGGCTCACTGCGCTCTCGGAAGTGGTCGAGAGCGCCGGCACCGTCGACCTCGATGCCGTGCTCGCCGCGGCCGACGCCTGGGTCGATGCCGACACGGTACGCGCACGCACCGGCCACGAAGCACCGGCCGACGGCCTGCACTACCGCTGGCCCGACCTGCCTTCGCTGCGCATCGAGTCGCGGCTGGCCGACAAGATCAAAGCCGTGGCCGCGTTCGCGCGCGTCAACTCGATCGACCGTGAAGTCATCGCCAGTGACGCCGCCACGGTCGGCATCGTCACTTGTGGCAAGGCGCACCTCGATCTGATGGAGGTGCTGCGGCGTTTGCAAATCACGCCGGCAATGCTGGCGGCGGCCGGCGTGCGCGTCTACAAGGTCGGCCTCTCGTTCCCGCTCGAGACAACGCGAATGCAACGCTTTGCCCGCGGCTTGCGCGAGCTTTTGGTCATCGAAGAGAAGGGCGCGATTGTCGAGACACAACTGCGCGAGTTGTTCTACAACGCACCTGTCGACGCGCGGCCCGCGCTGTTCGGCAAGCGCGGGCGGGGCGGTGCACCGCTGGTGTCGGCGCTCGGCGAGCTGCGGCCTTCACGGCTGATCGAGTTGGTGGCGCATTGGCTGGCCGAGCACTTCCCTGGCAACACTTTTTCCGACAACACCGTGCTCGGCGATCACCTGCAACACGTGCGTGACTTCACGCCGCCCGCGGTGCTGGCCAATGCATCGGACAACGTCAAGCGCGTGCCTTATTTCTGCGCCGGTTGCCCGCACAACACCAGCACCAAAGTGCCTGAAGGCTCGACCGCGCGCGCCGGTATCGGCTGCCACTTCATGGCCAACTGGATGGACCGCGACACCGCCGGCGCGATCCAGATGGGCGGCGAGGGTGTCGACTGGATCTCGCACGCGATGTTTACAAAAACACCGCACGTTTTTCAGAACCTCGGCGACGGCACCTATTACCACTCGGGCTCTCTTGCGATTCGCCAGGCGGTCGCCGCGAAGGCGACGCTCACCTACAAGATTTTGTTCAACGATGCGGTCGCGATGACCGGCGGGCAGCCGGTCGACGGCGTCATCAGCGTCGATGCGATCGCGCGCCAGGTCGAGAGCGAAGGCGTGAAGCAGGTCGTGGTCGTCAGCGATGCGATCGAGAAATACGGCAGCATCAAGAGCCGATTTCCGGCCGGCACCGAGTTTCACGACCGCAGCGAACTCGATGCCGTGCAGCGCCGCTTGAGCGAGGTCGAAGGCGTCACCGTGTTGATCTACGAGCAGACCTGCGCCGCCGAAAAACGCCGCCGCCGCAAAAAGGGCGCGCTGGTCGACCCACCGAGACGCTTGCTGATCAACGAGGCGGTGTGCGAAGGCTGCGGCGATTGCACCGTGCAAAGCAACTGCGTTGCGGTCTTGCCGCACGAGACGACGATGGGTCGCAAACGCAAGATCGACCAGACCGCGTGCAACAAGGACTACTCGTGCGAGAAGGGTTTCTGCCCCAGCTTTGTCGGCGTCACCGGCGGCAAGCTACGCAAGAAGAGTGGCGCACTGTCCACGGGCAAAGACGCGTTTCTCGCCGAGTTGGCCGCGCTGCCGCTGCCCGCACCGCACGTCTGGGCCGGGCCGTGGGATCTGCTCGTCACCGGCGTCGGCGGCACCGGCGTCGTGACGGTCGGCGCGGTGATCGCGATGGCCGCGCACCTCGAGGGCAAATCGGCCAGCGTGATCGACTCATGGGCTTCGCGCAGAAGGGCGGCTCGGTGCTGAGCTTCGTGCGCCTGGCCGACCGGGCCGAGCAGTTGAACCAGGTGCGCATCGACACCCAGCAAGCCGATGCGGTGCTCGCCTGCGACATGGTCGTTGCCGCATCGAACGAGGCACTGCAAACGGTGCGCCATGGCCGCACCCGCATCGTCACCAACGTGCATGAAATTCCGGTGGCCGAATCGTTGACGAACCCCGACGCCGATCTCAAGACCGAGCTGCTGCTGGCCAAGATGCGCTTCGCCGCGGGCGACGAATTCGTCGAGACCTTCGATGCGCAATCACTGGCCGAAGAATTTCTCGGCGACACGGTCACGGCCAACATCCTGGCGATGGGCTTCGCATGGCAGCGCGGGCTGGTGCCGATCGGGCTGGCCGCCATGCAGCGCGCGATCACCTTGAACGGCGTGGCGGTCGAGAGCAACCTGCTCTCGTTCGCACTCGGCCGCATGGCGGCGGGCAACCCGGCCGCGCTGCGCGATGCGCCCGACGGCTCGTCGGCCGATGTCTCGCCGGCCGACGACTCGTTGGACGCGCTGATCGCGCGCAGTGCCCTGTACCTCACCGGCTATCAGAACGCTGCCTGGGCGCGGCGATTCGAAGCGCGGGTTCGCCGTGCGCAGCAGGCCGAGAGCGCCTGCGCCGGCATCGATGCGTCGTTGCCGCTGAGTCGCGGCATCGCCAGGAGCCTCGTCAAGTTGATGAGCTACAAGGATGAATACGAAGTCGCTCGCCTCTACACCGACGGCAGCTTTCAACGCCAGCTCGCCGACCAGTTCGAGGGCGATCTGAAGCTTGAATTCCACATGGCCCCACCACTGCTCGCGCGTCCGAAAAACGGCCAGCCGCCAAAGAAGATCGCGCTCGGCGCGTGGCTGCTGCCGGTGTTGAAGGTGCTGGCCAAAGGCAAGGTGCTGCGGGGCACCGCGCTCGACGTTTTCGGCCACACGGCAGAGCGCCGCATGGAGCGTGAGCTGGTGGCGCAGTTCGAGCGTCGCGTCGACGAATTGATCACCGATTTGAGCCCCGACCGCTTGCCGGTTGCGATTCAAATCGCCGCGCTGCCACTCGGCATGCGCGGCTACGGCCACGTCAAACTTGCCAACGTGGCGCTGGCAAGAGTGCGCGAAGCCGAGTTGCTGCACCGCTTCATGCCCGAGCGCTACGCAAAGCCGGTGACCGCGCCGACGGCAGGCCAGTTTCGCGGCATCGCGGTGGTGGCGAAGTGATTGCGCCATGACGAGGCGCTAAGCTCATCGCCCATGAACCGCCTCGACGACTCGACCCACGACCGAGAGATCGGCGTGCGCAACAGCACGCTAGCCACCACCCGCATCGACGACGTGCGCATTGTCGCCGTGCGCCCGCTGATCACACCGGCCTTGCTGCAAGAGCGGGTGCCGGTTCGCGACGCAACGCTCGCGCTCGTCGAGCAGAGCCGGGTCGCAATCGCCGATGTGCTGCATGGCCGTGACGACCGGTTGATCGTCGTGGTCGGGCCGTGCTCGATCCACGACCACGACCAGGCGATCGACTACGGCCAGCGCCTCAAGCGCGTCGCCGACTCGTTGGCAGACGATCTGGTGATCGTGATGCGCACCTATTTCGAAAAGCCGCGCACGACAGTCGGCTGGAAGGGCTACATCAACGACCCGCATCTCGACGGCAGCTTCACGATTAACGAGGGCCTCGAGCGCGCGCGCCGCCTGTTGCTCGAACTCGTGACGATGGGCTTGCCGACCGGCACCGAGTTTCTCGATTTGTTGAGCCCGCAGTACATCGCCGAGCTGATCGCCTGGGGCGCGATCGGCGCGCGCACCACCGAGAGTCAGAGCCACCGCCAGCTAGCCTCGGGCTTGAGCTGTGCGGTCGGCTTCAAGAACGGCACCGAGGGCAGCATCAAGGTGGCTGCCGATGCGATCTTGGCGGCGCGCGCCTCGCATGCCTTCATGGGCATGACCAAGATGGGCATGGCCGCGATCTTCGAGACCCGCGGCAACGACGATTGCCATCTGATCCTTCGCGGCGGCCGCACGCCGAACTACGCGGCGGCCGAGGTCGAGGCGAGCTGCGCGGTGCTGCGTGCAGCCGGTCTGCGCGAGCAGCTGATGATCGACGTGTCGCACGGCAACAGCAGCAAACAGTACGAGCGTCAGATCGAGGTTGCGCTCGATGTGGCCGCTCAGGTCGCGGGTGGTGACCGCCGCATCGTCGGCGTGATGATCGAGAGCCACCTCGAAGCCGGCCGGCAGGATCTTGTCGCGGGCGTCCCGTTGAAGCACGGTGTCTCGATCACCGATGCCTGCATCGGCTTCGCGCAGACGGTGCCGGTGCTCGAGGCGCTGGCCGGTGCGGTGCAGGCGCGGCGCGGCGCCGCGCGCTGAGTCAGCCGACGATGCGGTCCCAGGCGCGCATCGCCTCCATCGCAGAACGGCGCACGTCGGCCGGCAAGAACGAGGCGGCCACGCCAGCGCGCATCGTCGCTGCGAGTTGCGCCACGCTGAGGCCGGGTGTCGCATGGATCGCTGCCAACTCGTCGCTCAAGCTCACGCCCGACATCAGCCGGTTGTCGGTCGAGCACGAGACCGCGAGGCCGGCTTCGATCATTCGTTTGATCGGGTGCGCGGCGAGCGAGGCGAACGCGCCGGTGTGCACGTTGCTGCTGGCGCAGACCTCGAAGTGCAGGCCGCGTTCGCGCGCTTCGGCAAGCCACTCGGCAACCTCGTGCGGCGGGCCTTGGGTGATGTTGACGCCGTGGCCGATGCGGGTCGCGCCGAAGGTGGCGGCCTCGAGCACGCGCGCGCCTGAGTCGGCTTCGCCGGCATGGCAGGTGAGGCCGAGGCCGGCCTCGCGGGCGCGGGCAAAGGCCGCTGCATGCACCGCGGGCGGAAAGCCGTGCTCGGCACCGGCAAGATCGAAACCGATGACGCCGCCGCCGCCGCGCGCGTCGGCGTAGCGCGCGGCGAGGTCGGCGGCGCGCAGCGTTTCATCGGGCGGGTCGGTGCGCATCGCGCAGACGATCAAGCCGCTGGCGAGCGGGCTGCGCCGAAGGCCGGCCACCAGCGATTCGACGACGGCCTCGGCGCGCATGCCGTGCACCTCGAGCAGCAAGGGCGCCATGCGGAACTCGGCCAGCACGCAGCCGTCGAGCCGCGCGTCTTCGGCGGCTTCGAAGGCGACGCGCTCGCAGGCCTCGGCGGATGCCATCGCGCCGACGGTGAGCGAGAAGCCGCGCAGGTAGCGCTCGAGGCTGCCGGAGTCGGCGTTGGCATGCACCCACGCGGCGAGTTCGGTCGCGTCATCGGTCGGCAGGGCCAGGCCGCGGGCTTGCGCGAGTGCCAGCAAGGTGGCAGGGCGCAAGCCGCCGTCGAGGTGCTCGTGCAGCAGCGCCTTGGGCAGGGCACGAAGGGTCGCGAGTTGAAGCAAGGGCGAGGGCGGGGCTGGGTCGGTCAAGGTGTGCGTCTTTCGGAGTCGATTCTGGCGGCGCGTGATGCGGAGGATCGGTCGCCGATCGAGCGCACGATCCGCGCCAGCGTGTCAACGCATCGGCGAGTGGCTCCATGCGAACGGCTGCCGGAAACTTCTCACTGAGCAGGCCCGCGTTCGGCTTAAAGTGTCGTCGGCAAACGTTTGCGCTGAATGCCGGTGCAAGAATCTCGCATCATGCGCCCCCTGTCCCCCACGCCTTGAAACCGACCATGAAAATCACCCAAACCTTCGGAATTTTCACCCTCGTCGTCGTTGCTGCGAGCGGGGCGGCCCGCGCCGAGCCGGCGGTCGTCTACGACATGGGTGGCAAGTTCGACAAGTCGTTCAACGAGGCCGCCTACCGCGGCATCGAGAAATGGAAAAAAGAGACCGGCAAGCCCTACCTCGAGTTCGAGATCGCCAACGAGACCCAGCGTGAGCAGGCGCTGCGGCGCATGGCCGAGCGCGGTGCGAGCCCGATCATCGGCATCGGGTTCGGCCAGGCCGCGGCGATCGAGAAGATCGCCAAAGAATTCCCCAAGCTGCAATTTGCGCTGATCGATATGGTGGTGCAGCAGCCCAACGTGCAGTCGGTCGTGTTCAAAGAGCAGGAGGGCAGCTTTCTCGTCGGCGTGATGGCGGCGCAGGCGAGCAAGACCGGCAAGGTCGGCTTCATCGGCGGCATGGACATCCCGCTGATCCGCAAATTTCAGTGCGGCTACGAACAGGGTGCGAAATACGCCAACCCGAAAGCCGAAGTGTTCAGCAACATGACCGGAACCACCGGCGCCGCGTGGGCCGACCCGGCGCGCGGCAGTGAGCTGGCGAAGGCGCAGTTCGGCAAGGGCGCCGACGTGATCTTCGCGGCAGCCGGCGGCACCGGCATCGGCGTCTACCAAGCCGCCAAAGACGCCGGCAAACTCGCGATCGGCGTCGACAGCAATCAAAACCACATCCAGCCCGGCACGATGCTGACTTCGATGTTGAAGCGGGTCGACGTGGCGGTGTACGAGGCGATCAAGAACTACAAGCCCGGCGTGACCGTGCTCGGCCTCAAAGAAGGCGGCGTCGACTACGCGCTGGACGACAACAACGCCAAGCTGGTCAGCGCCGACATGAAGCAGAAGGTCGAAGCCGCCAAGGCCGACATCATCGCGGGCAAGGTCAAGGTGGCCGACTACATGGCCGCCAACAGCTGCAAGTTCTGATCGGGTCTCGCTGACCGCGCTTTTGTCCGCGCTTTTGTCGTGTCGACGATCAAGCACGTAGCGGCGCGCGCAGGCGTGTCGTTCACGACCGTCTCGCACGTTCTGAACGGCACGCGCCGCGTCAGCGACGATGCCCGCGAACGGGTCGAGCGGGCGGTGGCCGAAATGGGCTACGCGCCGAGCGCGGTGGCGCGTGCGCTGAAGATGAGCGAGACCTGCATCCTCGGCGTGCTGGTGCCGAACATCACCAACCCGTTTTTCGCCGAGCTCACCCGCGGCATCGAAGACTGCTGCCGCGCGACCGACTACTCGGTGTTTCTCTGTAACTCCGACGACGACGCCGAGCGTCAGTCGCGTTACCTGCAAACCTTGCTCGGGCGACGGGTCGATGGGCTACTGCTAGCGGCCGCGGCGGGCGAGGCTTCGGCGTTGGTCGCGCGGCTCAGCGTCGCTCGAGTGCCGACGGTGGTCGTCGACCGCCACATCGCGGGCCTCGCGGCCGATCTGGTGCGGGTCGATCACCAGGGCGGGGCGCGGCTCGCCGTCGAGCATTTGCTGACGCTCGGGCACCGGCACATCGTGTGCCTCTCGGGGCCGTCCGAGTTCGCGGTCAGCCGCGCGCGGGTGGCCGGCTGGCGCGAGGCGTTGGCTGCGGCCGGCATCACGCCCGAGGCGAGCTGGCTGCTCGAGGGCGACTTCAGCGCGGCGGCCGGCCACGCGCTCGCGCGCCTGGTGCTCGCGCAAGGCGAGGCCACGGCGATATTCGCCAGCAACGACCTGCTCGCGATCGGCGCACTGCGCGCCGCGGCCGAACTCGGCATCGCGGTGCCGGCTGCGGTCTCGGTGATCGGCTTCGACGGCATCGACCTCGGCGGCTATTCGTACCCCGCGCTCACCACCGTCGGCCATTCGATCCGCGCGATGGGCGAGGCCGCGGCGAGGGTGCTGATCGAGCGCATTGCGGCGGGCGCGTCCACCAGCCGCGAGGTGGTGCTGCCGGCGACCTTGCTGATTCGCGAATCGACCGGGCCGGTGCGCGCTGCGCGTTGATCGGCTGCCAGGCTGCCCGCTCATGACCGCGACTTCTCAAGCCACGACGCAGGCCGACATCGCGGTGCAGATGCGCGCCATCGACAAGCGCTTCGGCGCGGTACAGGCCAATGCCGACGTGAACCTCAGCGTGCAGCGCGGCACGGTGCACGGGCTGGTCGGCGAGAACGGTGCGGGCAAGAGCACGCTGATGTCGGTGCTGTACGGCTTCTACGCGGCCGACAGCGGCAGTGTCGAGATCGACGGCCGGCCGGTGCGCATCCGCAATGCGTTCGAGGCGATCGCGCTGGGCCTGGGCATGGTGCACCAGCACTTCATGCTGGTCGACACCTTGAGCGCGATCGACAACGTGATGCTCGGCGCCGAGCCGCATCGGCTGCTCAAGCGCGCCGACGCGGTGGTGCGCCAAGGGCTTCAGGCGCTGATGAACTCGACCGGCCTGCGGGTCGAACTCGATGCGCTCGTCGGTGAGCTTTCGGTCGGCGACCGGCAGCGGCTCGA
>JAYUWC010000353.1:0-3232 GCA_043753755.1 Rhizobacter sp. | reverse complement strand
CAAAACCGTCGACCTGTTTCGATTCGACCAGCTTCACCGCGGCCTCGTGGTCGGGCACCTCGACGATCTCGATGCCGAGCAGCCGGTCGCGGTTCGCGGCAATGATGGCTTTGAGTGGCGTCGTGTTCTTGGTGCTCACCAACTTCTTGTGCTCGAAGTCGGCCAGTTGTTCGATGCCGCTGTCGGCGCGCACGAGGTAGCGCGCGCCGGCGATGTAGTGCGGCACGGTGAACGCGACCTTGGTTCGCCGCTCGGCGTTGTTGGTGGTCGAGCCGCACTCGAGGTCGGCGCGGCCTTCGACGATCGCCGGGATGCGGTCGGCGCCGGTCACCATCACATAGGCAATCTCGAGCCGGGGCAGGGCGAGCTTGGCCTTCACCGCGTCGGCCAGACGCAGGCAGAGGTCGACCGCGTAACCAATGGGTTTCTTGTCGGCATCGAGATAAGAAAGCGGCACCGACGACTCGCGGTGCGCGATCGTGATGTGCCCACTGCTGCGGATGCGGTCGAGCGTGGGCCCGGCCTGGGCCGACGCAGAAAGGGTGGCGAGCAACAACGCTCGGAGCAGGAGCGATGGGAATTTCATGGAAGAGACCTTCCTGGCATCGAAAAAATCAACGCGTGAAGAGTAACGGATTGTGTCACTGCGGCCAGACGCGATGATCGGCGATGCCGGTGCCGAATGCGCGTCGGCGAAGCAAGCCCTTCGTGCTGGAACACACGCAGGCGTGCGCGAGCTCAGAGCAGGCCGGCCCGTTTGACCGCGCGGTAGCGGTTCACCAGTTGCGCCGGCAGATGCGCTGGCTCGACATCGATCAACAGACCGTCGCGGCTGGCCAGTCGCGCGAAGGCGTCGCGCCTGGCCTGTGCGAAGAGGTGTGCGCCGGCGATCTCGATCGCCTTGGCGTCACCGAGCGCGTTGCCAGTTGCGCCGCTGGCGAGCGGCTGCTCGGCCAGCTCGCGCAGCACGCGCTCGCGCAGGCTCGCCAGCAGCACCAGGTGGCGCGAGCGCATCAGGCGCAACGCCGGTGCGATCTCGGCGCTGTCTTCGTCCCGAAAGTTGGTCAACACCACGACCAGCGCGCGTTTTCGCTGCACCCGCATCAGCTCGGCAGCCGCGCTCAGATAGTCGGAATGGGTGGCACGAGGTTCGATGTCGTAGATCGCGGCGATCAACGCGTTGAGCGAGGCGCTGCCCTTTCGCGGCGCGAAGTGGCGAGCATCGCCGGGCTCGGTGCCGAAGGTCAGCACGCCCACCGCATCGCCTTCGGCGAGGGCCACGTGAGCGAGCAGCATCAACGCGTTCAACGACTCGTCGAAGTGATTGCCGCCGCCGCGCGCCGATGTGCTTCCGTCGGCGCGCATGCGGCGCCCGCAGTCGAGCAGAAAAAGCACGGTCTGGTCGCGCTCGTCCTGGTACTCACGCACGATCGGCCGGCGGTGGCGAAGCGTCGCCTTCCAGTCGATGTGGCGGATCGAATCGCCGGGCTTGTAGTCGGCGAGTTGCTTGAAGTCGGTGCCGGCGCCGCGCTGCGGCGCGGCCTTGATGCCGATCTCGGCCAGGCGCTTGTCGCTCGCGAGCCAGGCGTAGCGCGCCACAGCGGCAAAGTTGGGGTAGACGCGCAACGACTCGCTCGTGCCCACCCGCTGCAGCATCTCGAAGCTGCCGAACAGCGTGCGCACCCGCAATTCAGCCGGCTCGAAAGCGACCGGCCCGCGGCGCCGCGGCGTGAGCGTGTATTCGACATCGAGCCGCGCTTGGGCCGGCACCCGCAGCGATTGCGGCAAGCCTTCGAGATCGAAGCTCGCGTCGACGTGGTCGAACAGCGCCACCCGCCAGCGCCGCGGGCCTTCGTTGACCAGTGCGCCGGTGACCGCGCGCGGCACACCGATCGCGAACGCAGCCGGCAGGCGCCGCTGCCATTGCATGGGTGCACGGCGCCAGGCGATCAGGCTCAGCGTGACGTCGACGAACACGAACGCAGCGAGTGCCAACGCGAGCCAGCCGACGCCGCGCGCAACCGCCGCGAGCGGCATGCCGGCCACCAGCGCAGCAGCGCACGCCAAGCCCAGCGCGGCCAGCGCCCACACGCTCAGGCGTGACGGCAAAAGGTTCAAGCGCATCGCGGCTGCAAGCTCTCGGGTCTCAGAGCCGCGGCGCGTCGACGCTTGCGAGCAGCTCGGTCAGCAGCTCGTCGATGCGGCGGCCCTCGAGTTGCGCATCGGGCGAGAGCAGCACGCGGTGCCGCAACACCGGCAACGCGTATTGCTTGATGTCGTCGGGCGTGACGAAACCCTGCGCGTTCAGCAACGCCGCGGCGCGGGCCGCGCGCACCAGCGCGATCGCCGCACGCGAGCCCGCGCCCACGGCGAGGCCGTTCCATTCGCGAGTGGCGCGGGTGATGCGCACGGCATAGTCGACCACCTTGTCGTCGACCCGCACATGCGCCGCCATGCGCTGCAACGACAGTACCGCACGCTGGTCGAGCCGCGGCTGCACGGCGGCGAGCGGCAGCTGATCGCCGGCCTGCTGCAGCGTGGTCAGCTTGACGACAGCGGCCTCTTCTTCGAGCGACGGGTAGCCGACCTCGATCTTGAACAGGAAGCGGTCGAGCTGCGCCTCGGGCAGCGGATAGGTGCCTTCGGTCTCGAGCGGGTTTTGGGTCGCCAGCACCATGAAGGGCTTGTCGAGCGGCAGGGTCTGGCCTTCGATCGTGACCTGGTACTCCTGCATCACCTCGAGCAAGGCGCTCTGTGTCTTGGCAGGCGCGCGGTTGATCTCGTCGGCCAGCAGCAG
Source organism: Rhizobacter sp. (assembly GCA_043753755.1). Classification (GTDB taxonomy): domain Bacteria; phylum Pseudomonadota; class Gammaproteobacteria; order Burkholderiales; family Burkholderiaceae_C; genus LMDS01. Next base: position 435 of record JAYUWC010000353.1, on the reverse strand, counting down.
GTTGGTGAACACCGGCCCGCGCCGCACGCGCAACGCCGACAGGTCGGCCGCGCCGCCGGCATGGGCATCGAGTACGGTGTGGCCGGTGATGTCCGACGGCATCAAATCGGGCGTGAACTGCACCCGCGCGCAGTTGAGCGAAAGCGCCTTGGCGAGCGCACGCGCGAGCAGCGTCTTGCCGAGGCCTGGCACGCCTTCGATCAGCACGTGACCCGAGGCCACCAGCGCGATAAGAGTCTGGTCGACCACCTCGCGCTGGCCGACCACGGCCTTGCCGATTTCTTCGCGCAGCGCGTTCAGCACCGCGGCGGCGCGTTGGATGTCTTCGGGGTTGAGTGGCATGTTCTGGTTTCCTTGTCAGCGGGAGTCGTTGGATGCCGCCGACGTGACGCCCAAGTTGAGCAGCAAGCGGCGGCGGGCGGTCTCGATCAGCGC
>JAYUWC010000352.1:0-3232 GCA_043753755.1 Rhizobacter sp. | reverse complement strand
ACTGGCCGGTCTGTTGCAGCTCAACCCTGCCGAGCGCGCGCTGCTGCTCTACGGCACGCTGGCCCGTTACCAGCGTGACCTGCGCGGGTTGCTGGTCGAGTTCAAGGTGTCGAACGCGCAAGAGGCCTATGCAGCGATCGCGAGTGTTGCCTGTGTCAGCGAGACCGACGTGGCCGAAGCACTGCGCGCAGGCTCGCGGCTCGAGCGCATCGGCATGGTCGAGAACCTGATCTCCGAGCACAACATCACCGACCTCGCCGACCTGATGAAGGTCAGCGAGCAACTGCCGCCGGTGCTGATGCGCCGATACGAAGGACCGTCTGATCTGATGGCGGTCTTCACGCGGCCGGCCAAGCGCAGTGAGCTGGGCGTCACCGATTTCGACTTCGTCGGCGTCGACCAGCGCATGATGACCGCGCTGCTTGCCAACGCCGTGGCGCGCAAAGAGCCGGGTGTCAACGTGCTGCTCTACGGCCCGCCGGGCACCGGCAAGACCGAGTTGGCGAAGGTCGCGGCACAGGCCGCCGGCCTCGAGCTGTATGAAGTCGAATACGCCGACCGCGACGGCAATTCGCTCAGTGGCCGCGATCGTTATCGTTCGTTGCAAATCAGCCAGGTGTTCTTGAAGGGCGGAAGCAACGTCGCGTTGCTGTTCGACGAGGTCGAAGACGTGTTCCCACCGATCTCGACCGATGCAGCGCAGGTCATGGCGCGCATGGAGACCGGCGATGGCGCAGCGCTGACCGGCAGCGTCAGCGGCAAGGCCTGGGTCAACCAGATTCTCGAGACCAACCCGGTGCCGGTGATCTGGGTGACCAACCGCATCGAGCAGATCGACCCGGCGTTTCGGCGCCGCTTTCAATACCACCTTGAACTCAAGAGCCCACCGCCCGGTGCGCGAGAGTTGCTTGTGACGCGCGCGCTGGCCGGGGTCGAGGTGGCCGAGGGTTTTGCGGCCAAGCTCGCCGAGCGCAAGGGCCTCACGCCGGCGCAGATTCGCACGGCAGTCAAGTTCGCGCGGCTCGCGACCACGCCGGACGCCGGCCACGACCTGCAGTCGTTGATCGAGCGCCAGCTCGGCAACGCCGACAAGGCGCTCGGCAACACCGCGACCGAGCGCGGCGCGCGCCGGGTGGTCACCCACTACGACCTCGATCTGGTCAACACCGAATCGCGCTTCGAGGTGCCCAAGATCGTCGAGGCGCTGCGCCGCAAGACTTACGGCACGCTTTGCTTTTACGGCCCGCCCGGCACCGGCAAGACCGCGCTGGCCGAGCACATCGCGAAGGCGCTAGACCGGCCGCTGATGATTCGGCAGGCCAGCGACATCATGAGCAAATACGTCGGCGAGACCGAGCAGAACATGGCCAAGATGTTCGACGAAGCCCAGACCGAGGGTGCCGTGTTGCTGCTGGATGAAGCCGACAGTTTCTTGCGCAGCCGGCGCATGGCCGAGCGCAACTACGAGGTCAGCGAGGTCAACGAGATGCTGCAAGGCATGGAGCGCTTTGCCGGCGTTTTCATCTGCACCACCAACTTGTTCAACGAACTGGACGAGGCCGCGTTGCGCCGCTTCACCTTCAAGGTCCAATTCAAACCGCTGACGGCAGCACAGCGCGAGCAAATGTTCGTTGCCGAAGCATTGGCCGGTGACGCTGCGGCGCTCACCCGCGAGCAGGCCGCGCGGCTGGCGCAACTGGGGGCGCTCGCGCCGGGCGACTTCGCCTCGGTGATGCGGCAGATCGATGTGCTCGGCGAGGCCTTTGCGCCTGACGAGTTTTTGTCGCAACTCGAGGCCGAGCACCGGGTCAAGCCCGAGGTGCGGCAGCACCGCGGCATGGGCTTTTTGCATTGACGGGTCGAGGGCCTTTCTACAATCGCGGCATGAACACGCCGACCTTCACGCGCGCCGCGCGCCTGCCCGAGATCCTCAAGCAACGCATCGTAGTGCTCGACGGTGCGATGGGCACGATGATCCAGCGCTACAAGCTGGTCGAGGCCGACTACCGCGGCGAGCGCTTCAAAGATCATCCGAAAGACTTGAAGGGCAACAACGACATGTTGCAGCTGACCAAGCCCGAGGTGATCCGCGAGATTCATGCGCAATACCTCGCGGCAGGCGCCGACATCATCGAGACCAATACCTTCGGCGCGACCAGCGTGGCCCAAGACGACTACGGCCTCGGTGCGTTCGCGCGCGAGATGAACCTTGCCGCGGCCAGGTTGGCGCGAGAGGTCTGCGACGAATACGCGAGTGCCGACAAGCCGCGCTTCGTGGCCGGCGCCCTGGGGCCCACGCCCAAGACCGCGAGCATCAGCCCCGACGTCAACGACCCGGCAGCGCGCAACGTGACCTTCGACGAATTGCGCACGGCCTACTACGAGCAGGCGAGTGGTCTGCTCGAAGGCGGCTGCGATTTATTTCTTGTCGAAACGATCTTCGACACGCTCAATGCCAAGGCCGCGATCTTCGCGCTCGACGAGCTGATGGAAGCCACCGGCGAGCGCCTGCCGGTGATCGTCTCGGGCACGGTTACCGATGCGTCGGGGCGAATCCTCTCGGGTCAGACGGTGGGCGCCTTCTGGAACAGCTTGCGCCACGCGCGGCCGATCGCGATCGGCCTCAACTGCGCCCTTGGCGCCACACTGATGCGGCCGTACATCGAAGAGCTGTCGCGCATCGCCGGTGACACGTTCGTCAGCTGCTACCCGAACGCCGGTTTGCCCAACCCGATGAGCGACACCGGTTTCGACGAAACGCCCGAGATCACCGGCAGCTTGCTCGAAGAGTTCGCGAAGGCGGGCTTTTTGAACATTGCCGGCGGCTGCTGCGGCACCACGCCGGCGCACATCGCGGCGATCGCATCCAAGGTGTCGCGCTACCGGCCGCGGGGTCAGGGCGAGCGGCTGTTCGGCGATCTGCTGACGGCCTGACTGCGCGGCACTTGGCCGCCAGGCTCCGTGCTGCTCTAGCCGCTCTAGCCGCTCTGGCTGCTCCTGCTGCTCTTGCCGCTCTCTCCCGACCCGTCGGCCGCGCGGTGCAGGCAGTCGACCTCTTCCTGCATCGCGCGGGCAAGCTGGGTGTAGGCGCGCAACTTTTGGCCGCTTTCGCGCAGGCGTGCGGCCAGCCGCTGCGAGACCGAAATCAACAACTTGGCGCCGATGGTCGCGTCGTCGTGAATCAATCGCGCCAGCGCGCCGCGTGTCAGCACGGCGGTGGTGAGGTCGGTCG
>JAYUWC010000351.1:0-3246 GCA_043753755.1 Rhizobacter sp. | reverse complement strand
GATGCGAAGAATTCGACGGCTTCGTCGATTTCCATTTTAAGAACGTCGCCAATGCTCTTGCCGCGCCAGCTGACCGCCAGCGTCTCGGCGTTGAAGCGGGCGCCGTGGCACACGTCGCACGGCACTTTTACGTCGGGCAAGAAGCTCATCTCGATCGTGCGCACGCCTTGGCCTTCGCAGCCGGCGCAGCGGCCTTCGCCGGTGTTGAAGCTGAAGCGGTTGGGCGCGTAGCCGCGTACCTTGGCCTCGAGCGTATCGGCGAAGAGTTTTCTGATCGTGTCCCAGAAGCCGATGTAGGTGGCCGGGCAAGAGCGCGGGGTCTTGCCGATCGGCGTTTGATCGACCTCGAGCACGCGGTCGATGAAGCCCCAGCCGTCGATCTTGTCGCAGCCTTGCCAGTTCGGCTTGCCCCCTTTGAGGTTGATGAACTGCAGGTTGGCAAGCAGCACGTCGCGCGCGAGCGTGCTCTTGCCGGAGCCGCTGACTCCCGTGATGGCCACGAGGCGTTTGAGCGGCACGTCGACCGTCACGTCGCGCAGGTTGTGCAGGCTGGCGCGCTCGATCGTCAGCAGGCGGTTGGCCTCGCCTTCTTTGCGCACCGTGGCGGTCGTCACCGGTTCGATGAAGCGGCGGGCCTGCAAGGGGTGAATCAGCGGGTGAGCCAGGAAGCGGCCGGTGACTGACTCGGGGATGCGGGCCAGGTCGGCAGCGCTGCCTTCGGCCACCAGATGGCCACCGCGTTTGCCGGCGCCGGGGCCGATGTCGATGATGTGATCGGCGCGGCGAATCGTGTCTTCGTCGTGCTCGACGACGACCAGCGTGTTGCCCTTGTCGCTGAGCGTTTGCAGCGCATCGAGCAGCACTTTGTTGTCGCGCGGGTGCAGGCCGATGGTCGGCTCGTCGAGCACGTAGCACACGCCCTGGAGGTTGCTGCCGAGCTGGGCCGCGAGGCGGATACGCTGGGCCTCGCCGCCGCTCAATGTGGGCGCAGCGCGGTCGAGCGTGAGGTAGCCGAGGCCCACGTCTTCGAGAAACTGCAGCCGGCTCTCGATCTCGCTCACCACGTCGCGGGCGATCTCGGCATCGCGGCCTTTGAGCGCGAGTGCCTTGACCCACACCCGCGCATCGGCAACCGACCACTGCCCGATCGCGGTGATCGGTTCGGCTTCGAAAGTGACCAGCCGCGAGGCCGGATTGAGCCGGGTGCCGGCGCAGTCGGGGCAAGGTTGGTCGACCACGCCCTCGACCTCTTGTTCTTCGGACGGAAACGACTGCTCGCGTCCTTTGTCGGCGTCGTCGCGCACCGAGTCGTCGTAGGCCTTGCGCTGTTCACGCGTTAGTTTCAGACCGGTGCCGACGCAGGTGGTACACCAGCCGTGCTTGCTGTTGTAGCTGAACATGCGCGGGTCGAGCTCGGGGTAGCTGGTGCCGCAGGTCGGGCAGGCGCGCTTGGTCGAAAACACCTTGACGCTGCCGATGTGTGCGGTGGCACCGCCCGAGGCCATCGCGCCTTGCAGGCCGTCGAGCGGCGCGAGCAAGTGCATCACGCCCTTGCCGAGTTCGAGCGCGCTCGCGAGCATCGCGCGCAGTTCGGGCTCGTTGTCGGCACTGACCACGATGTCACCGACCGGCAGCTCCAGCGTGTGCTCTTTGAAGCGGTCGAGCCGCGGCCACGGGTCGACCTTGATGAATTCGCCATCGACGCGCAAGTGGGTGTGGCCGCGGCCCTTGGCCCATTTGGCGAGGTCGGTGTAGACGCCCTTGCGAGCCACGACCAGCGGCGCGAGCAGGCCGACGTGTTGGCCTCTGTGACCGCCGTGCTCCGGGTCGCGCAGCAGTTGCGCCGCGATGCTCTCGGCGCTTTGCGGCTTCACCGGCGAGCCGTCGTTGACGCAATGCTGCAGCCCGAGCTTGACGTAGAGCAGCCGCAAAAAGTGCCAGACCTCGGTGGTGGTCGCGACCGTGCTCTTGCGGCCGCCGCGGCTCAGGCGCTGCTCGATCGCGACCGTCGGCGGAATACCGTAGACCGCGTCGACCTCGGGCCGCCCAGCCGGCTGCACGATGCTGCGGGCGTAGGCGTTGAGCGATTCGAGGTAGCGGCGCTGGCCTTCGTTGAAGAGGATATCGAACGCGAGCGTCGACTTGCCCGAGCCCGAGACGCCGGTGACCACGCTGAACTTGCCGCGCGGGATGCTCACATCGAGCGACTTCAGGTTGTGCTCGCGCGCGTTGACGATGCGGATGGTCTCGTCGATCACGCGGCGCTCGGCGCGCTGCTGTTTGACTAGGTATTGCAACGGCACGCCTTCTTCGACCTTGTGCCCCCCGATGCCCATGGCCACGTCGTACTCGGCGAGCGCCTTGCCGGTGTGCGAGGTGGCATGGTGCTTCACGTCTTCGGGCGTGCCGACACAGACGATCTGGCCGCCGGCATCGCCACCTTCGGGGCCGAGGTCGATCAGCCAGTCGGCGGCGCGAATTACGTCGAGGTTGTGCTCGATCACGATCAGCGAGTGCCCCGCGTCGAGCAGCTTGCGGAACGAACGCATCAGTTTGGCGATGTCGTCGAAGTGCAGGCCGGTGGTCGGCTCGTCGAACATGAACAGCGTGCCGCGTTTGGCAACCATTTGGCGGCTGGCCGTCTGGCTTTGCGCGCTCTCGGCGAGAAAACCGGCGAGCTTCAGGCGCTGCGCCTCGCCGCCGCTCAAGGTCGGCACCGGTTGGCCGAGCTTGACGTACTCGAGGCCCACGTCGACGATCGGCTGCAGCACCCGCAGCACCTCGCGGTCGTCGCGAAAGAGCTGCACGGCTTCGCTGACGGTGAGCTCGAGCACGTCGGCAACGGAGAGATCGCGGATCAAGTCACCCGGCAGTCGACGGTCGATCTTCACATCCAGAATTTCAGCGCGGTAGCGGCGGCCATCGCAATCGGGGCAGCGCAAGTACACGTCGCTCAAGAACTGCATCTCGACATGCTCGAAGCCCGAGCCGCCGCAGGTCGGGCAACGGCCGTTGCCGGCGTTGAAGCTGAACGTGCCGGGGCCGTAGCCGCGCTGTGCGGCAAGCGGCGTTTGCGCGAACAGCTTGCGAATCTCGTCGAACGCGCCGACATAGCTCGCGGGATTCGATCGAGCGGTCTTGCCGATCGGCGACTGGTCGACGAAGACCACATCGCTCAGCCACTCGGCGCCGAGCAGCGCCTCGAACTCGCCGGGTGCATCGGTCGCCTTGCCGAAGTGACGCTGC
>JAYUWC010000350.1:0-29280 GCA_043753755.1 Rhizobacter sp. | reverse complement strand
AGGTACTAGCGGGTAACTCCGTGGGGGTTCGAGTCCCTTCCTGGGCACCAAGTTAAATTGAAAAGGCCAGCGGGCATTCGCTGGCCTTTTTGTTTTTGGCGTTGATTGATTTGGAAGACAAAATTTTAAGGTTCAAATGACGAACTTTTTGGCCAATGCGTCGGGCCGCATCTCGTCGTACTCTTCGAACGGCTGATGAATCCAGGGGCTCGTGGGCAGCATTTCGACGTAATAGTCGGGGGTGTAGCTTGAGACGCCTTTGGTCCAAATCACTGCCGAGCGCAGTTCGCTGATTGATGGGGTACCGCGAAGCCGGTCCACCACGGCACGCAAAGTAACGCCCGAATCAGAAAGATCATCGACCAGCAAGACACGACCGGCCAACTCGCCTTTGGGCATGGTGATGTATTTCGCCATGTCGAGCCGGCCTTGAATAGTGCCGGCCTCGGCGCGATACGAGCTGGTCGACATGATGGCCAGCGGCTTATCGAATACGCGGGAAATCACGTCGCCAGGCCGCATGCCTCCGCGCGCGAGGCAGAGAATTTGATCGAACTGCCAGCCAGACCCTGCGATCTTTAGCGCCAACCGCTCGATGAGCATGTGGTATTCATCCCAGCTCACGTAGAGGTGTTTGCCATCGTCGGTCAGCATGCGGTGTCCTCAAAATCAACTTATTGGTGAAGTAACGTGAGCGCCAAAGGCCGGGGGCAAGCAGCTCAACCCTTGTACGGATGGCGGAGCAAGATTGTATGAATCCGGTCTGGACCGGTCGAAACCATGTCGATTGGGGCGCCGATCAGGTCTTGCACGCGTTCGAGGTATCGACGTGCGTTGACCGGCAGTTTCGCCCAATCGGTCACGCCGAACGTGCTGTCGCTCCATCCCTCGAAGCTGTCGTAGATCGGCTGGCAAGCATTGATATCGTCCGCGTCGAGCGGCAGGATGTCGATACGCCTGCCGTGCAGTTGGTAGCCGACGCAAACCTTGATTTCGGGCAAGCCGTCAAGCACATCCAGCTTGGTAATGCACAGACCTGAAATGCCGTTGATGATGACCGAGCGCTTGAGCAGCGCGGCATCGAGCCAGCCGCAGCGGCGCGGGCGGCCAGTAACGGTGCCGCGTTCTTGGCCGACACTTGACAAGTGATAGCCGACGGTGCCGACGTCATTCATTGGCAGCTCGGTCGGGAACGGGCCACTGCCGACACGTGTGGTGTAGGCCTTCGTAATGCCCAGGATGTAGTGCAACAGATCGGGGCCGACACCAGCCCCGGCGGCGGCGTTTCCGGCGACGCAATTGCTGGAAGTCACGAAGGGGTAAGTGCCGTGATCGATATCAAGCAGCGTGCCCTGTGCGCCTTCAAAGAGGATGTTGGCGCCAGCGCGGTTGGCGTTGTGCAGGATGTATCCGACATCCGCCATCATCGGCTTGAGCTGGTCGGCGACACGCATGGCGTGGTCGTAGATCGGCTGGTACGCCAGCGCCGTTGAATGCAGGTAACCGGTGAGCGCAAAGTTATGAAGCTCCAGCAGCTCACGCAGCTTTTTCGCGAAACGCTCAGGGTGCTTTAGGTCCTGGACCCGCAGCGCGCGCCGTGCGACCTTGTCTTCATAGGCCGGGCCGATACCCTTGCCGGTGGTGCCAATCTTGCCGGCACCGCTGATTTCACGCCGCGCCTCGCGGGCTTTGTCGACCTCAACATGGAAGGGCAGGATCAGCGGGCAGGATTCGCTGATGAAGAGCCGTGAACGCACCTCGACGCCGATCTTCTCCAGCCGCTCGATCTCACCGAGCAGATGGGTGGGATCGACCACCACGCCGTTGCCGATATAGCAGGCCACGCCATCGCGCATGATGCCGGAAGGGATCAATTGCAAGGCGGTCTTTACGCCCTTGATCACGAGCGTGTGACCCGCGTTGTGGCCGCCCTGGAAACGAACCACGGCCTGCGCATGGTCGGTCAACCAGTCAACGACCTTGCCTTTGCCTTCGTCGCCCCACTGGGTGCCGACAACAACGACGTTTTGCCCGGTCGGCTTGGCTCCGGCACGTGTGTCTATTGCTTGCATGTCAAATAATCCAGAGCTGATACATCGATACGGGATACGCGGGTCCAACTGCTCAAAGCGGCCGCACGACCCAGGCTCCGCAGACTCGCACGAGTTCACGATCACAAGCGAACTCCTGCGCTTCTTCTTCGTGGCCAGGCAGCACACACGCAACGGTTTCGCCCGCTTCGCGCAGCGCACGCACCTTGGCGCGCATTGATTCGTCTTCGGCCCAGGAGGCGCGAATCGCGGCATGCAATGGCCGCATCGGCGCGATTGCGCCCAAAACCTTGAGGTCGAGGCTAAAACCCACCGCAGCCCGGCTGCGACCGAAAGCCGCACCGACCTCGTCATAGCGACCGCCTCGCGCTACCGCATCGGCCGAGCCAGCCACGAAGGTGGCAAAACGCAATCCGCTGTAGTAGCCGTTCTCGCCAATGTCAGCGAGATCGAAACCAACTTTAACTTCGGGATGCGTTTGGGCGACTTGGCCAGCGATCCAGCTTAGATCGTCCAGCGCAGCGTTCACCAAGGGGCGCTGCGGCAGGCACGTTCGCGCCACCTTCAACACCCCGTCATCGCCATACAGGGAGACCAACGTTTGCAGTGCTTCGCGCACGCTGGCGGGAAAGTCTTTCGACAACGTGCGCACTGCCGCGGCGTCTTTCGAGCCCAGGGCGGTATAGACCTCGTTGAGCACTTCGGCACCGACCATGACCCCCGCCAGAACGCCGCGCACCAGCCGAGCATCACCGAGGTCGAGCGTGACTTGCGTAAGGCCAGCGCCGCGAAGGCAATCGAGAGCCAAGTCCTGAACCTCCAGGTCAGCTTCAAGACCCGCGTGGCCATAGATCTCAGCACCGAACTGCAAGGGCTCGCGCGTGGCATGCCACCCTGACGGCTGACTGTGAAGCAATGGGCCGCAGTAGCACAAGCGAGTCACGCCAGTTCGGTTCAGCAAATGAGCATCGATGCGCGCCACTTGCAATGTGCTGTCGGCACGCAAGCCGAGCATCCGACCGCCGAGCGGGTCGACCAGCTTTAATGTTTTGCGCCCAAGCGCGCGGTTTTCGGTCGGCAACAGGGACTCGAGGTACTCGAGCAGCGGCGGCATCACCAACTCGCAGCCGTAACTGCGGGCCACGTCAATCAATGCACGGCGGAGTTCTTCGATGTGCCGCGCTTGTGCCGGCAAAACATCAGCGATGTGCTCGGGGAGCAACCAAGCAGACGACATGAACAAGGAGCGCCGGGTGTTAAAAATATTATTGTACCGACGGGGATCGGCCCGCCTGCGCAACTCAGGCAAGCGCCGATCAAGTCAAGAAGAGGAACAGCATCGCGAGCCCGCAGAGCATGCTCGAAAGCGCGACAGAACGAATTTGTCCATCGCTCAACTGGGTCGCTTGCTCGAACACGGCGCGCCAGCGTTTTGGACTGATAAACGGTAGCAGACCCTCAACAACCAACATCAAGGCGCAGGCGCCCAGCAGCATGTTTGCGAGGCTGGTCGTTTCGCCCACGCGCTACTTCTTAGCGCTTGCCGATGCTGTCCCGCCCTGCCCGCCAGAGCGCATCGACTGGAAAAAATCGCCGCTCGGATCGACGACCACAACGTCGGATTTGTTCAGAAAGCTCGCGCGGTACGCTTCGAGGCTGCGGTAGAACTTTGCGAACTGTGCGTCGCGGCCAAACGCGTCCGCAAAGATTGCCGAAGCCTTGCCATCGCCCTCGCCTTTGATTTTTTGCGCATCACGGTAGGCCTCAGCGACGATGACCTCGCGCTGGCGGTCGGCGTCGGCCTTGATCTTCTCGCCCTCAGCGCTGCCGGTGGCGCGCAACTGATTTGCGACCTGCTTGCGCTCCGAGGCCATCCGCAGGTAGATCGAATCGGTGATGTTCGCGACGAAGTCGACCCGTTTGATTCGCACATCAAGGATCTCGATTCCGAACGACTTTGCCTCGTCCGTAAGCCGACCTCGCACGTCTTGCATGACCTTGTCACGCCCGCTCGACAGCACCTCGCCGACCGTGCGCTTGGTCACTTCCTCGTTGAACGCGGCGTGCACGATCGGACTAAGGCGCGTCTCGAGGCCCCGCATGTCGGCACCGTTGTTGAGAATGAACTGACGCGCATCGGTGATGCGCCATTTCACCAGCCAGTCGATTACAAGACTCTTCTTCTCGGCGGTGAAGATCGGGCGGGTTTCGGGGCTGTCCATCGTCTGAATGCGGCGGTCGAGAAACATCACGTTTTGGAGCGGCGGCGGCAGCTTCCAATGCAGGCCAGGCTCGCTGATCACCTCCTTGATTTCGCCCAATGCCTGCACCACGGCGACCTGCCGCTGGTCGACGACAAACAGCGTGGAGGCGAGCACCATCAGCGCCACCAGCAGGCCCACGGCAATCATGACTATGCGATTCATCAAAGTATTTCTCCGTCGCGCTCAGCGGCTTTCGCGGTCACGGCCGCGCTGGTTGTCACGTGAACGCGCGTCGGCGGGTGCCGGCGTTGGCACCGTCTCGGTCGCGGCTGGGTTCGGCGCCACAGCAGCTGGTGTCGCTGCGGCCGTTTGCTGCATCAACTTGTCGAGCGGCAAATACAGCAGATTTGAGTTGTTGCGCGTATCGACCAGCACCTTGCTGACGTTGGTGTAGACCTGCTGCATTGTGTCGATGTACATGCGGTCTCGAGTCACGCCGGGCGCTTTTTGGTACTCGGTAAACACGCTGTTGAAACGCTGCGCATCACCATCGGCCTGCGCGACCACGCGAGACTTGTAGCCCTCGGCTTGTTCACGAAGCCTGGATGCCGTGCCCTGCGCCTTGGGAATCACGTCGCTCGCGTAGGCCAGCGCTTCTTTTTTGAGCCGATCGCCATCTTGTCCGGCTTTGAGCGTGTCTTCGAACGCCGCTTGAACTTGCTCGGGCGGTTGTACGCTTTGCACGTTGACGTTGACCACCGTAATGCCGGCCTTCAGGCGATCAAGTTGGCTCTGCACCGATTTAGCGAGGTCGGTCGCAATCGCGTCGCGCTGTTCGTAAAGCACCGAATCGATCTTGCTTCTTCCGACAATCTCACGAACCGCCGACTCGGCCGCCAACGTAACTGCGGACTCGGGATTCTGGTTCTCAAACAAAAACTGCCGCCCGTCTTTCAATCGATATTGCACCGTAAAGCGAATATCGATGATGTTCTCGTCCTGGGTCAGCATCGACGAGTCGCGCAGACCTGTCGCCGAGACGACGGTCGTACCGCCGACGACTGCTGTGCGCAGCTGTGTGAAGTTGACCGTCTCGTGCGCCTGAAACGGATAGGGCATGCGCCACTGCAAACCGGCATCTACCGTCTTCGAATATTTGCCAAAAGAGGTGACGACCGCTTGCTGCCCGGCCTGAACGATGAACAGACCACTGCCCAGCCAGATCAACGCGACGACGCCCGCCACCAAGCCGGCGCCAACGCCCGCGCTCTTCATGTCTGGCTGGAAATTTGGGCCACCACTGTTGTTGTCGCCCGGACCGTTGCCGCGTGGCGCACCGCTGCCGCGTTTGCCACCGAACAAACCGCTCAGCTTGCGGTTGAAGTCGCGCCAAAGTTCGTCGAGATCGGGTGGTCCATCGCCGCGTCCCGTGCTCAGCAACCCACCGCCGATGCTGCGTTGCAGATGCACACGAAAGCGCTCGAAACGACCTGCAAAATTCTTAGGGCTCATGGTCATGAATGGGAGTGGTGGGTGGCCGAGAGCTCCGGAGCGCTCGGATCAAACTTGTCGTCGTAGTCGTCGCTGCCGTTATCGACGTAATGCATCAACCGCACATCATCTGAGGCAGCACTGTGGCGGTTCAAGAAGCCGTCGAGGGTGCCAGTGAGCGCTTCGTCGAGGATTGCTCGAAGCAAAGGCACGCCCTCGCCAGTTCGCGCGCTGACAAAAACCCGCGGCACGCGCAGCCCAGCATCGACTTCGAGGAGGTCACGCAATTCACGAGGGCGTTGCGTCTCCTCTAGTCGGTCGAATTTGTTGAACACCAGCACCTGCGGGATTTGTGAAGCGCCGATCTCGACGAGCACACGCTGCACTTCGGCCATCTGTTCGGCAAGTACAGGGCTGGCGCAGTCGACCACGTGCAGGAGCAGATCAGCATCGTTGGCCTCCTGTAACGTAGCCTCGAACGACTCGATTAATTTGTGCGGCAGGTCGCGTATGAATCCGACCGTGTCAGAAAGCGAAGCCGAGCGTCCCGAGCCTTCAATAAAGAGCTGGCGGGTGGTCGTATCGAGCGTCGCGAAGAGTTGGTCGGCCGTAAAAGCGCGGGCATTAACCAGCGCATTGAAAAGCGTCGACTTGCCGGCGTTGGTGTAGCCCACCAACGAGACACGAAACGTCTGATTGCGCTCGCGCGATCGACGTTGGGTGCTACGTTGCTTCTTGACGCGCTCAAGTTGCTTCTTTGCGGCCTTGATGCGCTCACCGATCATCCGCCGGTCGAGTTCAATTTGGGCCTCACCCGGACCGCCTCGCATGCCGATGCCGCCACTCTGGCGTTCGAGGTGGCTCCAGCGCCTGACGAGTCGCGTTGAAAGATATTGCAGCCTTGCCAGCTCGACCTGCAACTTGCCCTCGTGGCTCTGGGCGCGCGCGCCGAAAATCTCGAGGATCAGCATGGTGCGGTCAGCGACCGCCACGCCCAAGTGCTTTTCGAGGTTGCGCTGCTGAGCAGGTGAAAGCGCTTGGTCGAACAGCACTGCTTCGGCTTGGTGGCCGACCACCAGAGCCTTGATTTCGTCGGCTTTGCCCGAGCCAATGAAGAGCGCAGCGTCGGGCGCCTTGCGACGGGCGATCACGCGTGCGACGGCAATGTCACCCGCCGATTCGGCAAGCAACGCCAGCTCGTCTAGCGATGCATCGAAAGCTTTGCCACGGCCGAAATCGACTCCCACCAGAATCGCCCTGGCCGGCTCCTGCGACCCGTTACGGGCGATCGAATCCGCGGAACTCAAGGCGAAAGTGGGGTCAGCAGAGACCGCATTCAGGCGGCCGGCTCGCTCGGCTCAGCGGCGTGAAAATTGACCGCCCGGCCCGGCACAACGGTTGAAATCGCGTGCTTGTAGACCATTTGGGTCACGGTGTTGCGCAGCAAAACCACGTATTGATCGAAGGACTCGATGTGTCCCTGCAGCTTGATGCCGTTGACCAAGTAGATCGACACCGGAACGTGCTCCTTGCGAAGCAGATTCAAGAACGGGTCTTGTAGGAGTTGCCCCTTGTTGCTCACGATATTCTCCGTGATAAAAGTTCAGAAGGAATTACGTTAACACAGCGATGACGCAGCGCAGCAGATTTGGGGGCTTTGCAGATCGGCCTGTTCAGTCCTTGTCGAACGGGTTTTTTGACGAGCGCATTTCGATCCGCATCGGCGTGCCCGTCAGCTTGAAATGCGCACGAAAGCGGCCTTCAAGAAAGCGCTTGTACGAGTCGGTGATGTGATCGAGCGAGTTGCCGTGAATCACGATCAACGGCGGGTTCATGCCGCCCTGATGCGCATAGCGCAACTTTGGTCGAAATGCGCCCGCGCGCTTCGGCGCCTGATGCTCGACCGCATCCTGGAGCAACCGCGTCAAGACCGGCGTCGGCATCTTCTTGATTGCCGACGTATGGGCGTCGGCAATCGCCTTCCAGACGGGGCCCAAACCCTGCCGTTTGATCGCCGATATGTGCAGCACGGCAGCGAACTTCAAGAATGCGAGGCGCTGCTCGATCGAGCGTTGCAGTGTCTCCTTCTGGTAGCCATCGACCGCATCCCATTTGTTTACGGCCACGACCACGGCACGGCCGCTCTCTAAGATATATCCGGCGATATGCGCATCTTGATCGGTCACGCCTTGGGTGGCATCGAGGAGCAACAGCACGACGTTGGCGCCTGCAATCGCCTGCAGGGTCTTGACAACCGAAAACTTCTCGACCGCCTCGAACACCTTGCCGCGGCGCCGCAGCCCGGCCGTGTCAATTAGCTCAAAACTCTGCCCCCCGCGCTCAAACGGCACGGTGATCGCATCACGGGTCGTGCCGGGTTGGTCGAACGCAACCAGGCGCTCTTCGCCAAGCCAGGTGTTGATCAGCGTCGACTTGCCGACGTTGGGCCGCCCCGCAACCGCCAAGCGGATCGGCCCCCCGTCGACCGGATCGGCATTGTCTTCGTCGTCGAACTCGAAGTGCGCGAGTGCAGCGTCGGTGAGGCTGCGAATACCTTGCCCATGTGCAGCCGAAATCGGATGCGGCTCACCGAGGCCGAGCTCATAGAACTCGCCAAGCAGTGGCGAGTCGACCATGCCTTCGGCTTTGTTGACTGCCAGAAAGATCTTTTTGCCGACCGTGCGCAGGTAGCGCGCGATGTCGTGGTCTTGCCCCGACACTCCGGCGCGCACATCGACGACAAAAATCACCGCATCTGCTTCGGCGACTGCCTGCCGCGTCTGCTTGGCCATTTCCTTCACGATACCGGTCGTGCTGTCGGGTTCGAAGCCGCCAGTGTCGACGACGATGAACTCATGCTCGCCGCTGCGGCCGTCGCCGTAGTGGCGATCGCGGGTGAGGCCCGAGAAGTCGGCCACGATCGCGTCGCGGCTCTTGGTCATGCGGTTGAAGAGTGTCGACTTGCCGACATTCGGTCGGCCGACGACTGCGATTACCGGTTTCATCGATGCAGCCCGGCGCGACTCAGAGCCGGAAGGCGAACAATCCGCCCTTGCGTGTGACTACGAGCATCGTGCTGCCCGAGATGGCTGGTTGCGCGACGATCGCGCCGCCATCGGTGCTCAGGCGCAACTGCGCCTCACCCGTCTCGCGGGCAAGCCAGTGCAGCGTGCCTTCTTCGTCGCCGAACACCAAAGACTTGCCGGTGCTAACCGGCGAACTCAGCGTGCGATACAGCAACTTGTCGGTCGTCCAGGCGACGTCACCGCTGCCCATCTTCCAGGCGGTGACGCGATCAGAGGCGTCGCCGGCGAACACGAAATCGGCATCGGCTGCGATCGCATCGGTGCCGCCCACGTTCTTGCTCCAGGTGCTGGTACCGCGCTCTGCGTTGACGCAGCCCACAGCCGCCTGAAACGATCGCGCGCAGAGCTGATCGCCTACACGCGACGAAGGGCCGACCAGATCCGCGAGGCGTTCGATCTCATTGGCGCCGCGCGGCGAGCCCACGACCACATCCCAACGCACCGTGCCACGCAGCGGGTCGACGCCTGTCATGCGTGGCCCTTGCCCAACCACCAGCGTGTCTTTGAAAGCCGCGAGCACGCCTGACTGGGCAAGCGTTAGCGGGTCCCCGGGGCGCTGCAGAATCCAGAGCTTGCGGCCATCGACCGCATCGAATGCCTGCACCGTGCGATCAACACCCAGCACAAATACACGTTCGCCGGCCACCAGCGGCGCAGTCGTCACACGTGCGCCGAGCGGCTTGCGCCACTTCGTCTGGCCTTGCTCAAGCACGACGAGCTCACCGTCGCGCGTGACCACTGCAGCGAACCGGCCGTCGCTGCCCACGCCGGCACTCAGCTTCGCGCCAGCACTGCCACGCCAGAGTTCGCGCCCGGTCTCGGCCTCGAGCGCCAGCACCGTGCCGTCGTTGCTCGCGACCGTAAAAGCGCCGCGCGTGACAGCGATCGCGAGCGGGAATTGCACCGCATCGATGCGCTGGCTCCAGGCCAGGCTGTTGCTGATCTTCGGCGTTAGCGGCTCAAGCGGTTGCGGCTTGGGCTTGCTTTTGCTCGCGCAGCCAGCGACGAGCACGATGCCCGCCAGCAGCGCAATCCAGCGTGCCGCCGTCCCTCGCGCGGCGGTCACTTGACCACCTCGGCAGCCTTCTTCACCTCGACCGGCGCAGCACCGAGCGCGGTGAGCTTGGCATCGATCAAGCGCCGATAGTCAGTCTTGGTGTCCATCGTCTGCCAAGCTTTGCTGTAGGCCGCCTTGGCCTCGTCTTTCTTGCCTTGGACAAGCAGGACGTCACCGCGCCGATCGGCCACCAGTGCACTGAAGTCGGGTGCGTTTGCGGCGTCGAGTTGCTTGAGAGCTTCGTCGTATTTTTTCTGGTCGAGCAACACGCCCGCTGCGCGCAAGCGCGCGATGCTTTGGTACTCGGCTTCGGTGGCATTGGCCGCGACCCAGCCCAGCGTGGCGACGGCGTCATCGACCTTGCCCTTGTCGACTTGCAGCTTCGCCGCCATCAGGCCGCCTTGCTCGGTGAACGCGGTGCGCGGGTAGCGCTCTTTCATGTCGGCAAAAACGCGACCTGCCTGATCGACATCGCCCGCTTGCGCGGCCTTGTCAAGCTGGTCGAACATCGCACTGGCTTTCGAAGCTTGGTCGCGCTGCCACAGGTGCCAGCCATTCCACGCGGCAAAGGCACCCAGCACTGCAATCAGTGCCCAGGTGACAAGGTTGCCGTAGCGCTTCCAGAACGCTTTGAGCTGGTCGAGCTGTTCTTGTTCTTCGAGGTCGAGATGGGTGGCCATGACGGGAGGGTTTCCAGTGAAGGCGGGATTATGCGTCGCGAAGAATCGATGCCCAGTCGGCGGCGTGGGCCAGCGCCACGGACCGCTGCGGCTCTAAAGCGTCGCGCAGCGACTTGACTCCGACTTCGCCGCGGGCAAGTTCATCGGCACCGAAAATCAGCGCAAATCGCGCACCGCTGGCGTCGGCGCGTTTGAATTGGCTCTTCATGCTGCCCCAGCTCTCGCCGCCAGCGGCGTGCATTTGCACCGCGACGCCATTCGCACGCAGCGTTTCGCACACCACAGCCGCGCGCGCCATCGCCTCTGGCGCCGGCACGATCGCATAAGCATCGGGCGCGATCGTGGGTAGCACGACGCCCACCGCTTCAAGCAGCAGCAACATGCGCTCGATGCCCATGCCCCAGCCGACAGCGGGTGTGGGTTTGCCACCGAGTTGCTCGAACAGGCCGTCGTACCGACCGCCGCCACAGACCGTTCCCTGCGAGCCAAGCTTGTCGGTAACCCACTCGAACACAGTCAGGTTGTAGTAATCGAGACCACGCACCAGGCGCGGGTTGATGCGGTAGGCCAGACCGACTGCATCGAGCACAACACGCACCGCATTCAAGTGGGCCAGCGAGGCCTCACCAAGGAAGTCCATCAGTTGAGGGGCTGCGTCGATGATCGGCTGCATCACGATGTTCTTGCTGTCGAGAATGCGCAGCGGGTTGCTGTGCAGGCGACGCTTCGCTTCGTCGTCGAGCACGTCGACATGTGCCTCGAAATGCGCGACGAGCGCGACGCGGTGTGCCGTGCGTTCGGCGGGCTGACCAAGACTGTTGAGTTCGAGTCGCACGTCGGTGTCGGGCACGCCGAGATCGCGCAACAGCGCGCGGCACATCAAGATCTGCTCGGCATCGACATCCGGGCCCTTGAAGCCCAGCGCCTCGACGTCAATCTGATGAAACTGCCGGTAGCGCCCTTTTTGCGGCCGCTCGTGGCGAAACACCGCGACTTGAGACCAAACCCGCAGCGGCCCGTTGTAAAGCGCGTTGTGCTCGACCATCGCGCGCACGATGCCTGCCGTAGCTTCCGGGCGCAGCGTGAGCTTGTCGCCGTTCATCGCGTCTTCGAACGAGTACATCTCTTTCTCGACGATGTCGGTGACTTCGCCGATCCCGCGCACGAACAAGGCCGTCGGCTCGACGATTGGCGTTCGCACGTTGGCGTAGCCGTAACGCGCCATGAGCGCGCGAACCTTTGTCTCAAACCACTCCCAGCGCGCAGATTCAGGCGGCAGGATGTCGTTCATGCCTTTGACGGCTTGCAGCGGAGCGGGCTTCTTGGCTGATTCGGGCATGGAGTTCACAGGAAAGGTTCTTCTGCGGCACAAAGAGCGCCGACGCGCTTAAGGGAGCAGATCAGAAGTGAGGAGGCACTCTTTGCGCCTTATGCGACTTATGCGCCCAATGCGCTCGTCGCGCATTCGTGCCTACGTGCCTTGGTGAGCTTTGAGCCCCAATTGGGACGACGTCGTCAACGCGCCAAAGTTACCGTGCCGAAGCGCTTCTCGATGTAGCTTTCGACCAATGCATGAAAATCGGCCGCGATGTTGTCGCCGCGCAAAGTCAGTGCCTTTTCGCCGTCGATGAACACCGGCGCGGCAGGCGCTTCGCCGGTGCCGGGTAGGCTGATGCCGATGTCGGCATGCTTGCTTTCGCCAGGGCCATTGACGATACAACCCATCACAGCGACTTTCATGGCCTCGACGCCAGGGTAACGCGCCTTCCATAACGGCATTTGCGCGCGCAGGTGGTCGTCGATCCGCTTGGCAAGAACCTGGAACGTCGTGCTTGTCGTGCGGCCGCAGCCGGGGCACGCGGTGACGCTAGGGTTGAACTGGCGCAGGCCCAGTGCCTGCAAGATTTCGAGCGCAACCACCACCTCTTGCGTGCGCGCCTCGCCCGGCTGCGGCGTCAGGGAGACCCGGATCGTGTCGCCTATGCCTTCCTGCAGCAACACGCTCAACGCGGCGGCAGATGCGACCGTGCCCTTTGTGCCCATGCCGGCTTCGGTCAGACCGAGATGCAACGCGTAGTCGCACCGCTTGGCGAGTGCACGGTAAACGCTGATGAGGTCCTGCACGCCGCTCATCTTGCAAGACAAAATGATCTGGTCGCCGCGCAGGCCGAGGCTCTCAGCACGCCGGCCCGATTGAATGGCCGAAGTCAGAATCGCGCGGTACATGATCTGCTGCGGCTCGTGCGGTTCGGCCAGCTTGGCGTTAGCGTCCATCATGTCAGCCAACAACTCTTGGTCCAGGCTGCCCCAGTTAACGCCGATTCGCACCGCCTTGTCGTACTTTGCGGCGACCTCGATCATTTGCGCAAACTGCTTGTCGTGCTTGTCACCCTTACCAACATTGCCGGGATTGATGCGGTACTTGCTGAGCGCCTCGGCGCACGCCGGGAACTCGGTCAACAGACGGTGGCCGTTGTAGTGAAAGTCTCCGATCAGCGGCACGTCAATGCCCATGCGGTCGAGCTGCTCACGGATGTAGGGCACGGCCGCTGCGGCCTCGGGCGTATTCACTGTGATGCGAACCATCTCCGAGCCCGCGATCGCCAGCTGTTTCACTTGAATCGCCGTGCCGATGGCATCGACGGTGTCGGTATTGGTCATCGCCTGCACACGCACCGGCGCACCACCGCCAATCGTGACCACGTGCGTGCCCCAGCGCACCAGCGCCTGACGCGTGCGGTGTGCCGCGGGCCGCGCCGGTTCGACAAAATCATCCAGTTTGCTCGAGCAAAAATTCATCTCACTCATGTGACGCTCTACTTGAGTTCAAACCGCGCGACGTTGTCGCGGGTGCGGCTGCTCAGCTCCAACGGCTGCCCGCGGAACACGACCTGAGTCGCAGCTGCGTTGCCAATCTTTACCTGGATCGGCAGACTACCGTCGACGCCGACGTTTTCGCCAGGCTGCAGCAAGCGCGAGATCAACAACTGACCACGTGCATCGACCACCTCGACCCACGATGGCGAGTTCGCACGAAACTGCAACACCCCCGAAACCGCAGCACCCGTGACCAAATCAGGCTTGGTGGCGAGTAGCGCGACCGCGGCATCGGTCGACGAAGCGGCCGATGCAAAGCTAGCCGCCGCCGCTACGGCACGCACCGCCGCTGGTGCAGGCGAAGGCACAGCAACGGCAGTCAACGGCGCCCCGTCGGCCCTGACGGGCTCAGGCACGGCACGCGACACACGGCCGATTGCTGCAGTCGAAAACGGCAGCCAACTCGCCGGCAAGGCATAGATCGCCAGGGTCAGCAACACGATCGCTGCAGCCAGCCATAACACCGGGCTGGTCACGTTCGCCCACTCCTTGGGCACGAGCCGGCCGGGCCGCTCGCGAAACGGCATGTTCAAACCCTGCGAAACCTGCTCCAGACCGGCGCTATGCAGTGGTGGCAGCAACGCCAGAACAGGCGCGGCGTCGATTTTGAGGCTGCGACAAACGGTTTGCGCGAGCGCCCGTGTAAACGTGGCGTCGGGCAGCTGATCGAACTGGTCCGTCTCGAGCAACTCAAGCTTGCGCGGCACGACCTTGATGGCCGCTGCCAGCGCCGCGATGTGCAGACCCTGCGCCTGGCGCGCTTGTCGCAGCAAGCCGCCCGCGGTGGTCGAACGCGCGAAGGCGGGAGCGCCGGAGTCGCTCGCCTCACTCATCGAAGTTGCCGCGCTCGAAAGAAGCGGCTTCTCGCGAGTCGGGGAACCGACGTCGCAGCTGATCTCCGAACTCCTGCGCACCGGAGCGGTTACCGAGGCGCTGCTCGATGCGCGCAGCAAGCCACAACGTTTGCGAACCGGCAAGCGACGGCACTGCGTTGACCCGGCGAATGTAGAAGCGCGCACGTTCGTAGTCGCCTCGCCGGAACAACACCTCGGAAAGGTTGACTGCAGTGGATGGGTTGGCAGGATCGAGCTGGTAAGCGCGCAGCAAGGTGGCTTCGGATTCGGGCAATTGACCAGCGAACGCTTCGCAAACGCCCTTGGTGAGCAGGGTGCGCGATTGATCGCGGTACTGGGGCAAAGCGAGCGCCTGATCGAACATCGCCGCGGCCTCGGGGTAGCGCTTTTTTTGGCAGAGGTAGTAGCCGAAGTTCTGCATCGTGTCGGCGTCGCGCGGGTTCAGTTGCAGTGCACGCTTAAAACTTTCTTCGGCAAGTTTTTCATCGCCGAGGTTGGCGTAAATCAGGCCGCGCAGGTTGTAGGCATCAGCCAGGTTCGGCTCGGCCTGCAACGCAAGCTTCACCTGATCGAGCGCAGTCGTCATCTGGCCGCGGCCAAAATACGCCGAGGCCAGTTCCATGCGCAACCGGGCGCGCTTACTGGCGTCGGACTCGTCGGATGCCGTAATGATGTCCCGGCCGTCGCCGACCGATTCGGTCACCGTGGTCTTGGTCGCGCAACCGATGACGGCGGCGGCAAACGTGACCACCAGCACGGCGAAACGGGCGTGTCTGGGCATCGAATTCAAATTCATGGCGATGTTTCCTCGCGTGCCGCGTGGCCGGCCGCAATCGCCGCCACGGCTGCCGAGCCGCTGCGGTGCAGTGCAATCGGCGCGCGGGCCATGCGGCGCTTGGCATCGGTGCGGTCTTTGACCTCGCCAGCGAGTTGGCCGCAAGCGGCGTCGATGTCGTCGCCCCGGGTCTTGCGAATCGTGGCGATCAGGCCGCCTTCTTGCAGCACTCGCGCAAACGCGGCGACGCGTTCTTTTGGCGAACACATCAAGCCAGATGCGGGGAACGGGTTGAACGGGATCAGATTGAACTTGCACGCAACGCCTTGCTCGCGGTCGCCTACCAAAGCGAGCAGCTGGCGAGCCTGGGCATCGCTGTCGTTGACCCCGTCGAGCATGCAGTACTCGAACGTAATGAAGTCGCGCGGCGCCTTGTTGAGGTAGTGGTGACATGCCCCCAGCAACTCGCGCAGCGGGTACTTTCGATTCAAGGGCACCAGATCGTTTCGCAGAGCATCGTCTGGCGCATGCAACGAAACAGCCAGCGCGACCGGGCAGTCGTCGCGCAGGCGCTCGATCATTGGCACCACTCCCGAAGTCGACACGGTGACACGCCGGCGCGACAGGCCGTAGCCGTGGTCGTCGAGCATTATTCGAAGTGAGGGCAACAGCGCAGCGTAGTTCTGCAGAGGCTCACCCATGCCCATCATCACGACGTTGCTGATGGCGCGCTGGCCCTCGGGCAGCTGCAAGCGACGGCGCAGGAGATGCTCAGCGAACCAGAGCTGCGCCACGATCTCGCCTGTAGTGAGGTTGCGGCTGAAACCCTGATGACCGGTCGAACAAAAACGGCAGCCGACCGCGCAGCCCGCCTGCGACGAGATGCAGAGCGTGCCGCGGTCGTCTTCAGGGATGAACACGGTCTCGACCGCGTTGCCCGCGCCCACATCGAACAACCACTTGATGGTGCCGTCTGCTGACGCCTGTTCGCTTATCACGGGCATGGCCGCGATCGTTGCGCGGCCGGCGAGCTTGTCACGCAGCGAATTTGCGAGATCGGACATCTGCGCGAAATCGGCTGCGCCCTTCTGGTGAATCCAGCGAAACAACTGCGTCGCCCGAAAGCGCTTCTCGCCGAGCTGTTCGCAAAATGCGGCCAGTGCGTCGCGGTCGAACTCGAGCAGGTTGGCGACAGTCATGGGGAGCCTCCGTGACGAGGCACTTTCACGAGCCTCAGCGGCTGTAAACGTTCAGTCCGGCAAAGAAGAACGCAATCTCGACAGCGGCCGTTTCGGCGGCATCCGAGCCGTGCACCGCGTTCGCATCGATACTGTCGGCGAAGTCGGCACGAATGGTGCCCTTCTCTGCCTTTTTCGGGTCGGTCGCTCCCATAAGGTCGCGGTTTTTGAGGATCGCGCCCTCGCCTTCGATTGCCTGAATCATCACCGGACCCGAGATCATGAAGTCGACCAAGTCTTTGTAAAAGGGGCGTGCCTTGTGGACGGCGTAGAACGCCTCGGCCTCGCCGCGCGACAAGTGGACCATCTTAGCGGCGATCACTTTTAGGCCAGCAGCCTCGAAGCGAGCATAAATCTGACCGATCACGTTCTTCGCGACGGCGTCTGGTTTGATGATCGACAGAGTGCGTTCAATGGCCATATTTTTCTCCAGAAATCAAAGGCTTACAACGCTTATGATTGTAGCTTGCGGTCTGTGTCCATCGATGATGTTGGGGCTAGGCTCAGCGACCGCGGCGACCGCCACCATTGCCGCCATAACCACCTCCGTTGCCGCCGCCGCTGCCGGTATTGCCACCGCCACCAAATCCACCGCCGCGGTTACCGCCGCGACCACCCCCACCACCTTGACCGCCACCGCCGCCACCACCTCCCCGGTTTTTGCGATGGAAGGCATCGGCACCGAAGACGCCAAGCGAGGTCTGTAATGGATCGGGCTGTTGGGGACCGCCCTGCCCCGCGTTGCCGCGTTTCGGACCAGGGGCTGGGCCGCTGCCACCGGCTCCGAAGCCGCCACCTCCGCCGTTGCGGAAACCGCGCCCGCCTACCGGACTGCGCGGGTTCGACACAAAGCGCTTGTCAAAAGTCTGCTCAAGTGGGTTCGGAAGAGAAGCGGGATCGAAATCCATGTCGAAGTCATCGTCCCGGCGTTGGGCGACGCGTTGACCATCATCCGCCGCCTGCTGTGGATAAGGTTGCTGCGCATTGCCGTCGCGCCGCGGGGCACGTGGTCCGCGGTCGTTGGGTCGGCCTGCCTGTCGATCGTTGCGCGGTTGGGGCTGACTGCTCTGGCGCGGCTCGTTGGAACGCGGGGCCTGCGCGCGCGGCTGGTCGCCACCGCCGGCGAGGCGGCAAATCATTCGCACATCGCCCTCCTCGAGGTCAACCCACACGCCGCGCTTCAATCCCAGGGGCAGCACGACGGTGCCGTAGCGGATGCGTATCAGCCGGCTCACCGTCAAGCCGACGGTATCGAAGAGCTTGCGGACCTCTCGGTTGCGGCCTTCGGTGATGACCACCCGATACCAGTGATTCGCGCCGTCGCCGCCGCCTTCGACGATTGATTTAAAGCTCGCTTTTTGGCCTTCGACATCGACGCCTGCGAGCAGGCTGCTCTTGTTTGCTTCCGTCAAGGTGCCGAGCAAACGGACTGCATATTCACGCTCGACGCCGAAGCGCGGGTGCATCAGCTGATTCGCAAGCTCGCCGGAGTTGGTGAACAGCAGCAGCCCTTCGGTGTTGATGTCGAGACGGCCGACCGACTGCCACTTGCCTTGCTGCAAACGCGGCAGCCGGCGAAACACGGTCGGGCGATTTTGCGGGTCGTCGTGGGTCACGATTTCGCCGACCGGCTTGTGGTACGCAATGATGCGCGGCGGCAGCGGCACGATGCGCAAACGCACCGGCTTGCCCTTGACTTGCACCCGGTCGCCGAACGAAACACGCTGGCCGACGTGGGCCGTCTCACCATTGACCATCACATGGCCATCGGCAATCAGATCCTCCATGTCGCGGCGTGAGCCGATGCCCGACTGCGCCAGCAGCTTGTGCAGTTTGGGCGCGTCGAAGTCGGCTTGCAGCACACGCTTCGGCGCCGCCGGGTCCCCTCCGTCAACCTCGCGCTCGGCCTCAATTTCGGTTGAGTCCGCGGTCGCGTTTGTGTTTGTGTTTGCAGTCTCTGGGTCGGCTTCGCCCGGCGGCTCGCCGTTCACGTCGAACTCCCCAGACAGGACCTGAGCAAACAGCGCGCCTGTTTCGGCGGGCGCTTGCCCACGAGCGCCTTCGACCGAACCTTCGGGACTTGATGATTCGACGTGCTCACCGCGCTTGCGGTCGCGCCGATTGCGACGCCTACTGCGCTGGCCGTCACCGGTGTCCTGGCCCCCACTGATCTCTCCATCGCCGGCAGGCTCGTCTCCGGTCACGGCTGTGCCAGCCGCATCGAGCGTTACTCCAGATGCCTCTGAATTTGCCCCGCACTCGATCGGGTCAAGCCGACCGTGCTTGGGCTGCGGCTCGGTGGGCAGCCGAGGTGTCGCGACATCACCGGTGTCGCGGGTAGCTTGCTCAGGTGTCGGCTCGGGAGCGGCAGGGGGCGTACCCGACTCGGTTGCGTCGTCGGCAGTCGCGGCGGCTGAGGCTCGACGCCTCCGCGGCTTGGGTGCGGCCTCGACGGCTGGCGCTTCACCTTCGGTTTCGGCCGCAATCGCCACCACCTCGGCATTCGCCTTACTCGTACGGCGACGGCGCACCGGCCCAGCCGCGCTCTCGGCGTCGGTGGTCGTCGTGTTGGCCTCGGGAGGGAGCGGAGTATCTGCGTTGTCGTTCATGCGTGAGGTTCCATCGGAGCGGCATCCGCCGCAGGCGCTTCGGGTTGAGATGAAGGAGGTGAGGGGATGGTGTCGGGTGCTTCGGCATCGATCGCTGCGGATCCATCTGCCGTGTTGGTCGACTTGGTCGGTTCGAACGATGGAGGCTCGCTCGCCAGCTCGGGCGTTCCCGGCTCCTCCAAAGGCTTCGCAGCTGCTCCGAGCAAGGAGCCTTGCTGCAACATGGCGCCGGTCAATTGCTCGGCACTTAGAGCAGCTCCTGCCAATAGCGGCAGTTGCTCGAGGCTGGCGAGGCCGAGATCATCGAGAAACTGTTTGGTGGTTGCAAATAGCGCCGGCCGGCCCGGCGACTCGCGATAGCCGATTGCATCAACCCAGCCGCGATCTTCTAGCTGCTTGATGATCTGGCTTGCCACCGTGACACCGCGGACGTCTTCGATGTCACCGCGGGTGACGGGCTGGCGGTAAGCAATGATCGCCAGGGTTTCCATCACCGCACGCGAATACTTGGGCGGCTTTTCGGGGTTGAGCCGGTCGAGGTATTCGCGCATTTCCGGGCGACTCTGCAACCGCCAGCCAGTCGACAACGCCACGAGTTCGACGCCGCGGTCTTCCCATTCGCGGGTGAGGTCGTCAAGCAGCGATCGCAGGGTATCGGCGCCAACCTCTTCGGCAAACAACACGCGCATGTCACGCAACGGCAGCGGTTGGCTTGCGCAGATCAGGGCGGTCTCTAGGACGCGCTTTGCATCCAGGCTATTCATGGAGTGAGTTCACATCCTAGGCCGGCTTAACCGGCTGGTATTCGACTGGCATTCAGGGCGATGGTCGCTCGGTGCTCGCAGAGGAGCCCCGCCGTGTCGGCTGAGTCACCTTATGGTTTAGACCCGATGCGCGGACGACGCTTCTCGCGTGGGGTCCGTTTTTATGTGGAGCACCTACGGTGCGCGACTGACTGCCGGGTGGCTTCGAGCCTAAGCCTGTGGCACAGTGACGTGCCACCCTCGCGGCGTGCGCCTCGAAAGCTCTTCGCGCATTCTAACCACGGCTCGCGACCTTCATACCGCGCTCGAAAACACATCGCGCCAGGCCGACGAGAAGTCTGCCGGCGGATCGGCATTGAAGCTTAGCCGCTCACCTGTAATGGGATGGGCGAAGCCCAGGCGCGTTGCATGCAGCGCCTGGCGCGACATGCCAAGCGCCGCGCGGCCGCCGTACACCTGATCTGCGACGAGCGGATGGCCGCGTGAAGCCAGATGCACTCGAATTTGATGGGTGCGCCCCGTGTGCAGCGTACAACGCAGCGCACTGAAGCCATCCGCACGGGCCACGGCGGCAATATCGGTGCGTGAAGGTCGACCGCCGCCGACGATCGCCATGCGCACGCGTGACAGCGGGTCGCGAGCAATCGGCGCCTCGATGCTGAACTCGACCTGCCGCGTTTCACCGTGCGCAATGGCCAGGTATTCACGGTGCACCTCGCGCGCAGCAATCGCACGGGAAAGCGCGGTCACGGCCGGCAGTGTTTTGCCGACAACCATTAACCCCGACGTGTCTTTGTCGAGCCGATGCACGATGCCGGCGCGCGCCAAGGTGGCTGCGCCTGGGTGATGCGCAAGCAAACCGTTGAGCAGCGTGCCTGACCAGTTGCCGGAGGCCGGATGCACAACCATGCCGGCAGCCTTGTCGACAACCAACAGGTGCTCGTCTTCGAACATGCACGCGATGGAAATCGCTTCAGCTCGAAACGCACGGCTTTCGGCGGTGGGCATCAGCTCGACATCGATAACCTGACCGGCCAACACCTTGCGCGATGGGCTTGTGGCTACGGCGTCGTCGATGCGAACGTGCCCGTTCGAAATCAGGGCCTGCAAATGATTGCGCGAAAACTCGCCGGCCATCGCGACGACCGCTTTGTCGAGGCGCTGGGCATGCAACGTCACTGGCACGGCTGCACTGCGCCGCTCCACACTCGCCGAGTTCGCGGTCCCGAATTCGGCCTCTTCGACGTCAACGCTGTCCAGACGCGAGAGGCTTTCGGCGGGCATATCTGCGTGAGGCTGAACCATATAATCGAGACTCAATTTTCAGACAAGGTGGCGCCGCTTGGCGGACCGCCCCAAGCCCATGATCCATATGAATGTGCTGCGTCGGCCGCGTGTCGGCGCATTGGCAGTGTTCGTCGCTACGTTGGCGGCCTTGGTGCTGAATGGCTGCGGGACCAATCCACGCGAGACCGAATCGCAGTGGAGCGCCGAGCGATTGTATTCAGAGGCGAAAGAAGAAGCCTCGCAAGGTAACTTCGAGCGTGCCGGCAAGCTTTACGAACGCCTGGAAGGCCGCGCCTCCGGCACGGCGCTCGCCCAACAGGCCCAGATCGAGCGGGCTTACATGCTCTACAAAGGCGGCGAGAGGGCGCAGGCACTGTCGGCACTCGAACGTTTTATCAAATTGCACCCCACCTCGGCGGCGGTCGACTACGCCTACTACCTCCAAGGTCTGATCAACTTTAACGACAACCTCGGGCTGCTCGGCAGCCTTGCGCGGCAAGACCTGTCTGAACGCGATCAGCAAGCGGCCCGCGACTCATATCAGTCGTTCAAGCAACTAGTCGACCAGTTCCCACAGTCGCTGTATGCCGACGACTCGCGGGTGCGGATGAACTACATCGTCAACTCGCTGGCGGCCTATGAAGTGCACGTCGCGCGTTACTACTACCGGCGCGGCGCGTATGTCGCAGCAGTCAATCGAGCGCAAAGCGTCGTTACCGAGTTTCAACAGTCGCCGTCAGCCCGGGAAGCGCTGTTCATCATGGCCGACAGCTACGACAAACTTGGCCTCACCGAGTTGCGCGACGACTCCAATCGCGTAATGCAGAAGAATTTCCCTGGCGGCGCCTCCGACGCTTTCGGCGCCTCGAAGAAGCCGTGGTGGCAACTGTGGTGAGCTGCTCGAAGCCTTTGGTTCAGTAGGGACGGGCCGCAGCCGCAAGCGCACTCAACCACTCGAGCGCCTCGGTCTCGGTCACCACCGGCGTCATTGGCGGCAAGGCTTCGCGCAGGCGCTTGCCGTAGTTCATGCCGGCCATGCGCGGATCGCACACTACCAACAGGCCCCGATCGGTCTCGCTGCGAATCAATCTGCCGGCTCCCTGCTTCAACGACACCGCGGCCTCAGCCACGAAGTAGTCAGCAAACGGGTTTCGGCCCGCACCTTCGAGTCGTTTGACACGAGCTTCGACGAGCGGATCGTTCGGGGGCGGAAACGGCAGCTTGTCGATCAGCACGCATTGCAGCGCGTCGCCGGGCACGTCTATGCCCTCCCAAAAGGTCTGCGAGCCGACGAGAACCGACCGTGGCTGCGCTAGAAACTGCTGCATCAGTTGTCGCTTCGGGATCTGTCCCTGCACCAGCACCTGCAAAGCATCCCCATTGACGTCGAACTCGGCCCGAAGGCGCTCGCCGATCGCCTGCAGTGCGCGCAACGTCGTGGTCAAGACGAAGGTTCTTCCGCCCAGCGCGCGTGCGCAGCGCGAAGCCAGCAGCGCCACCGACGCCGCGTGTTCCGGCTGGTTCGGCTTTGGGAAACCGCGTGGCACATAGAGCCGGGCGTGCGCTGCGTAGTCGAACGGGCTACCCAGCCGCAGGGTCCGCGCGTCGCTCAGTCCGGCCGACTCGGTAAACCATGACAACCGGTCATCGTCGCCCAGCGTCGCAGAGGTAAAGACCCAGGCCTTCGGTGCCGCGGCCATCTGCTCGCGCAAAGCATCGCGAATGTCGAGCGGCGATTCGACTAAGCGCGCCTGATTTGGCGAGACATCGATCCAGCGCACGTTGCCGTCGTCGGCGGTTTCGCTGAAGCGCTGAGCCAGCGTCGAGAATTGGCCCGCGCGTTCGAGCAGTTTGGTGAAGTCGGGCGACATCTCGATGACGACCTTCAGGCTCGCCGCTGCCGAGTCGCAAGTCATTCGCAACGATTCGAGCGCGCCGCGGAAGTCGGCCTTCTCTGAGCGCTCATTCCAGCGCAGCTTGATCGTGCCACGCAAGTCGCGAAGATGCCCGGCTGACGCCATGCGCAGGTCACGCGCGGCAAGGTCACAGGCGCCGGCGAGTTCTTGCCAGGGCTGCAGGCCGCGCGCCTGCTGCAGGCCGATGCCGAGCAGATCGCGCGCGAAATCAATCACCTGGGCACTGCCGAGTGTGGTGCCGAGAAATTGCACTCCAGCTTCGGTGAGCTGATGCGCTTCGTCAAACAGTGCCACCTCGACACTGGGCAACAACTCGGCCACACCGGTGTCGCGCAAGCTCATGTCGGCAAAGAAGAGGTGGTGGTTGACCACCACCAGATCGGCGAGCATGGCCTCGCGCCGCGCCTTCACGACGTGGCAGTGGCGAAATTGCGGGCACTCTTGACCCAGGCAGTTCTCGCGCGTTGAAGTGACGAGCGGGATCACGCTGCTGCGCTCGTCGAGCCCGTCGAGTTCGGCGAGGTCACCGCTGATCGTGGTGTGCGACCACTGCTCGACCTTGGCAAGTGTGCGCAGGGCCCAACGGTCAGGCAGCGCCTCGGCCTGACGCGCTTGATTCATGCGGTGCAGACAAAGGTAGCTGCTCCGTCCCTTCAACAACGCGACCGTTACCGGCAAGCTCAAGGCATCGCGCAGCCGTGGGATGTCGCGCAAAAAGAGCTGATCCTGCAGGCTTTTGGTTGCAGTACTGACCAGCGCACGCGCGCCACTGAGCAGGGTCGGCACCAGGTAGGCGAAGGTCTTGCCGACGCCAGTGCCGGCCTCGGCGACGAGTGCAGTTCGGGTTTCGATCGCTTCAGCTACAGCGATTGCCATGCGCAGCTGGACCTCACGCTCGACATGATGCGCATCGGCCCGAGCCAGCGCGCCACCGCTTGCAAACGCCGCCGCGACAGCGACTTGCAGCGAGCTCACGCGGGCTCGGGCGGGTCGAGCTCGGCTTCGATCTGCGAGATCTGATCGCGCAGCAACAGGCGACGCTTCTTCAATCTGCGCACGCTGAGTTCATCGTCGGGTACGGTCACGGCGGCCAGGTCGATCAGGTTGTCAAGGTCGGCATGCGCCATGCGCAACTCGATCAGGCGGCGCGGCAGGGAGTGCAGGTTGAGGTCCATGGGCGCGCGTTGTCGAAGCGGATTCTGTGCGGAATTGGACGGCGTTGATCAAAGCAATGCGATTATAGTTTTCGACCATGAGCACGCAGGCAATTCATCCATGAGCACATCGGTTGCGGGCTACCGTCTCTCTGGCACCACCGGGATTCATCGGGGTGACCGCGCTTACCAGCAGGATCAAGTCGAAATCCTGCCGCACGACCGAACCCCTGGCTGCTTAATGGCCGTGCTGGCCGACGGCATGGGCGGCAAGAGCGGTGGCCGCAAGGCGGCCGATCAGGTGCTGCTCACCGCCAATCAATTGTTCGAGCGCTACGCTGCCAACCGCGACGACCCTGGCGAGGCCTTGAAGCAACTCGTGCTCGAGGCGCACTTGATGATCAAGCTGACCGCGATCACGTCTGAAGAAGAACCTCACAGCACGGTCGCCGCTTTCATCGTCGGCCCCTCGCGCGCCTGCGATATCGTTCATGCGGGCGATTCGCGGGTCTATCACTTTCGCGGTGCCGAGATGGTCACGCGCACTATCGATCACTCGTACGTGCAGCGTTTGGTCGACGAGGGTCAGATCACCGAAGACGAGGCCAACGCGCACCCTCAGTCGAACCTCTTGACCGGCTGCCTCGGCACCAATGCCGATCCACCACTTTCGCATCGCCGCATCGACCAGCTCGAAATTGGCGACAGCGTGCTTGCCTGCAGCGACGGCCTCTGGCACTACTTCACCCCGCGCGAGCTCGGCGCCATCGTGCAGGCGCTGCCGCCGCGTGAAGCCAGTGAAATGCTGGTCAGCAAAGCGCGTCAACGAGCCCGGGGCGGTGGCGACAACTTGTCGCTCGCGCTGGTGCGTGTCGAAGCGCTCGACTGACGCGCTCAGCGCGGGGCCGAAGCGGCCGACGGCATCGGTAGCGGCGAAACGACCTTTCCCCTGGCGGCGCGCGCGGCGTTGCGCTTTTCGGCAGTCGCACGATGCGCCTCGGCATCGCGAATGCGGGCCTCGTACTTGGTGTGACTGTGCTGCTCCCGGCTTTGCCGGTCCGAGGCACTCGGTCGCGGTTGATTTACCCCACGCTTCGGATCGACGCTTGACTCTGGGGGCGCCTCAGGTACCTTGACTGATAGCGGAACTTGCCGCAACCGTACCCGAGGAGCGTCGGCGACGGCATCGCTGGACTGCCCCAGATGCGCCTCGGCCTTTTCCGCGGCCGCCCTGCGACGGGCTGCGGCGCCGGACTGTCGACGCGCGTCGTCGAGTTGCAATTCCTGGTAACGCAGCCGGTTCAGCACGGTGCGGTGATCGCGCCGGGCGTTCTCGAGGCAATCGGCGACGATAAAACGTCTCGCACACTCGCGCTCCTGCTCGACCAGTTTCGCATTGGCGACGCTGCGCTCATCGGCGATTCGGTCGTGCTCAGCATCGGCGCGAACACTCGTGCCGATCAAGCAGATCGACACAAAGAAGAGGCAACGGAGCTTCATGTGAGCGAAGTATCCACATCGCGCCGCGCCAGTGCCAGGAACTCGGCCGACTGCATCTCGCGCAACCGTGACACCGTACGCGGGAACTCATGCGCAAGCGGCCCTTCGGTGTACAAGCCCTCGGGCTCGGTCTCGGCCGACAGGATGAGCTTGACGCGTCTGTCGTACAGCACGTCGACCAGCCACGTGAAGCGACGTGCCTCAGATGCCATGCGCGGCGACATCGCCGGCACACCCGACAGCAACACCGTGTGGAACTGCGTTGCCAGCTCGAGATAGTCGTTCTGTGAGCGCGGACCCCCGCACAGCTCCTTGAAGTCGAACCAGACGACGCCACCGGCGCGTCGGCGCGAACGCAGTTCGCGGTGTTCGATGTGCAACAGCGGCGATTCGTCTTTGGCTTCCTTCAGGCGCTGGAATGCGTCGGTCATCAAACCTTCGGCCGCGGCGTCTAACGGCGTTTGGTAAAGGCCGACCTGCGCCAGCGTGATCTGTCGGTAGTCACTGCCGTTGTCGACGTTCACGACCTCGAGCTTGTCCTTCAACAGCTCGATCGCCGGCAGGATGCGGTCGCGGTGCAGGCCATTCGGGTACAGGTCGTCGGGCTTGAAGTTCGAAGTCGTAACGATGCTGACACGGTTCTCAAAGAGGGCCTCGAGCAGCCGATGCAGGATCATTGCGTCGGTCACGTCGGCGACGTGAAATTCATCGAAGCAGATAAGCCGATAACGTCTGGCCATGCGCTTGCCGAGTTCTTGCAGCGGGTTCACCGTGCCGTGCAGCTCAGCCAACTCGCGATGAACCTCGCGCATGAACTCGTGAAAGTGCAGGCGAGTCTTTCGCTGCAGCGGCACGGCGTTGAAGAAACAATCCATCAGAAAGCTTTTGCCGCGGCCGACGCCACCGTACATGTACACGCCGCGCGGGATCGGCGGCCGCGAAATCAACTTGATGAGCGCGTTGCTGCGTCTGGACTTGTAGTCGGCCCACTCGGTCTCGCAACGCTCGAGCGAGTCGATAGCGCGCAACTGAGCAGGGTCGGCGTTGTATCCGCGCTCGATTAACGTCTGTTGATACTGTGCGCGGACGCCCACCGTGCGCCTAGAAATTCAAGGTGCGCTTGTCGACTGCCAAAGCGGCCTCTTTGGTCGCCTCAGACAACGATGGGTGTGCATGGCAAATGCGTGCAATGTCTTCGCTGGATGCCTTGAACTCCATCGCGACCACCGCCTCGGCGATCAACTCCGAAACCATCGGCCCGACCATGTGCACACCCAGAATCTCGTCGGTCTCGGCGTCGGCAATCACCTTCACCATCCCCGTAGTGTCGCCCATCGCGCGCGCCCGGCCGTTCGCCATGAACGGAAAGCTGCCCGCCTTGAAGGCTCGGCCCGCAGCCTTGAGTTGCTGCTCGGTCTGACCCACCCAAGCAATCTCTGGGGAGGTGTAGATGACCCACGGCACAGTGTTGAAGTCGACATGTGGGTGCTGGCCGGCAATGCGTTCGGCAACTGCCACACCTTCTTCCTCGGCCTTGTGCGCAAGCATCGGGCCGCGCACCACGTCGCCGATCGCCCAGACGTTTGGCAGATTGGTTTTGCAGTCAGCGTCAACGACGATGAAGCCGCGCTCGTCGATCTCGAGCCCGACGGCGTCGCCGTTCAGGCCGATCGTGTTCGGCACGCGACCGATCGAGACGATGAGCTTCTCGACTACGAGCGTCTGTGCCTTGCCCGAAGCGTCGGCATAAGCGATCGCTACGCCATTCGCGTCCGGCGTGATGTCGCTGATCTTCACGCCCAGCTGAAACTTCAAACCCTGCTTGGTCAGCGCCTTGTGCGCCTCTTTGGCGATCTGCTCGTCGACTGCGCCAAGAAAGGTCGGCAGCGCCTCGAGCACGGTCACGTCGGCACCTAGGCGGCGCCAGACCGAGCCCATCTCGAGGCCGATCACGCCTGCACCGATCACGCCGAGCGTCTTCGGCACGGCCGGAATGCGCAGCGCGCCGTCGTTCGAGAGGATCGTCACTTCGTCGAACGCGGCAGTGGGCAGCGCACGCGCGTTCGAGCCGGTGGCAACGACCACGTGAGTCGCGGTTAGCGTCTCGGGACTCTTGCCGCCGACCGCGATCTCGTAGCCAACCTCACCGGCCTTCGCGAACGAGCCGCGGCCGTGAAAGAACGTGACCTTGTTTTTCTTGAAGAGGTAGAGGATGCCGTCGTTGTTCTGCTTGACCACATTCGACTTGCGACCATGCATCTTGGCGACGTCGATGCTCAAGTCGCTCAGGCCGATGCCGTGATCGGCAAAGCTGTGACCCGCGTGCTCGAAGTTCTCGCTCGACTGCAGCAGCGCCTTCGACGGAATGCAGCCGACGTTAGTGCAGGTGCCACCTGGCGCCGGGCCGCCCTTCTCGTTCTTCCACTCGTCGATGCAGGCGGTGGTGAAACCGAGTTGCGCAGCGCGAATCGCGGCGATGTAGCCGCCCGGGCCACCGCCGATGACGACGACGTCAAATGCTTTGCTCATCTTGCTACCCTCAGATCTCGAACAGCAAACGGGCCGGGTCTTCCAGCGCGTCTTTCATGGCGACCAACCCGAGCACGGCTTCGCGACCATCGATGATGCGGTGGTCGTAGCTCATCGCCAGATAGTTCATGGGTCGCACCACGACCTGCCCGTTCTCGACCACGGCGCGGTCTTTGGTCGCGTGCACGCCGAGGATCGCTGACTGCGGTGGGTTGATGATGGGCGTCGAAAGCATCGAGCCAAAGGTGCCGCCATTGCTGATTGAGAAGGTGCCGCCGGTCAGATCGTCGAGCGAGAGCTTGCCCTCGCCCGCTTTCTTGGCGAACTCGGCAATCTTCTTCTCGATCTCGGCAAAGCCCATTTGATCGGCGTTGCGCAAGATCGGCACAACCAGCCCGCGCGGCGAGCCCACCGCGATGCCGATGTCGAAGTAGCCGTGGTAGACGATGTCGTTGCCGTCGACCGACGCGTTGATGATCGGGTACTTCTTGAGCGCGGCAACCGCGGCCTTCACGAAGAAGCTCATGAAGCCGATCTTGACGCCGTGCTCTTTCTCAAACTTCTCTTGAAAGCGCTTGCGCATCTCCATCAGCGGCGCCATGTTCACCTCATTGAACGTGGTCAGGATCGCGTTGGTCGATTGCGATTGCACCAGGCGCTCGGCGATACGTGCACGCAGCCGACTCATCGGGACACGCTGCTCGGGGCGATCGCCCAGCGACCGCGCGGGTGGCGCGGCGATCGTGGGCAAGACGGACTTGGCTGCCGCTGCGGGCGGTGTCGGCGCCAACACCGGCGGCGTCATTGCGACCGGCTTGGCACTACCTTCCATGGAAGCGAGCACATCGCCTTTGGTCACGCGGCCATCGCGGCCCGTGCCCGTCACCGAGCCGGCGGCGATACGGTTGTCAGCCATGATTTTGGCGGCAGCGGGCATCACCGGCACCGTGCTAGCCGCCGCCGGCGGCGCCGCGGCCACACCCGGCGTCGCACCGGGCGCCGGCTCGGCTTGCGGCACCGGCTTGACGTCCAGCGGGCTGACGGCCTCTTTGCCTTCGGTGTCGATCTTGGCGATTACCTCTTCGGCGATGCAACTCTCACCGTCGTTCTTGACCAGTTGCGCCATCACGCCGGCGACCGGCGCCGGCACTTCGAGCACGACCTTGTCGGTCTCGATCTCGACCAGGATCTCGTCCATCTCGACCCGT
>JAYUWC010000349.1:0-9883 GCA_043753755.1 Rhizobacter sp. | reverse complement strand
ATCGCATCGCTCAAAGCATGGGAGACAAGCCCCGATCTCACGATTCAAAGCAGCTGCCCAGCGCAGCCTCAGGCATTCGTCACGCCGCG
This sequence comes from Rhizobacter sp., assembly GCA_043753755.1. Classification (GTDB taxonomy): domain Bacteria; phylum Pseudomonadota; class Gammaproteobacteria; order Burkholderiales; family Burkholderiaceae_C; genus LMDS01. The sequence goes on along the minus strand of JAYUWC010000349.1, from coordinate 9,794 downwards.
CCACGCCGCGATGAACGCACGCGCGTTCGCACCGACCTCGGCCGCCGCCATGCCGGTCTTGTAGAGGGCCGAACCGAGGCCGAAACCATCGGCGCCGGCTGCGCGGTAGGCGGACATGCCGGCCGGCGTGATGCCACCGACCGGCAACACGACCGTGGTGGCGCCGAGCACCGCGCGCAGCGCTTTGACCACGGGCGGCGGCATCGACTCGGCCGGGAACAGCTTCAACCCGTGCGCGCCGGCCGCGAGTGCGGCAAACGCCTCGGTGGCCGTCGCGACGCCGGGCAGGCAGACCATGCCGAGCCGCACCGCCGCGCGCACCACATCGGCATCGAAGTTCGGCGCGACCACGAGGTGGCCGCCGGCGGCGTGGACGTCGCGCACCTGCTGCGTTGTCAGTACCGTGCCAGCGCCGACGAGCGCACCGGGCAGCGCTGCCGCGAGCATCTCGATGCTCTGCAGCGGCTGCGGCGAATTCAGCGGCACCTCGATCAGACGCCAGCCTTCGCCTGCCAGCGCGTGGCCGATGGCAAGCGCCTCGGGGGGCCGCACGCCACGCAGGATCGCGATCAGCGGCAACGACGCGAGCGCGTCGGTGAATCGATCGAGCGGTGTCATCGGAAGATTGTGTGTGCGATGTCGTGCAGCCCACGCCAGCACGCCTGAGCGCCCACCGTGTCGGTGCGAACGTCGAGCGAGGCGAGTGCACGCACATAGCGCGAGGTCAGCCCCGCGTCGCCCACCACGGCGACGCTCGAGCCGGCCTGCAGCGCGCGCGAGCGCAGCTCTTCGCCGATCACGAGGCCCGACAAATAACTCGGCCGTTGCGCCGAAGGCAACCGATCGAACAGCGACAGGGTGCGCACGCTGAACGCCGATTGCAGCAGCCCGGGGCCGCGCATCGCATGCGCCACGCCAGCGTCGAACGCGCCGCCGTCGAAGGCGCCGTCTTCCGCAGGCAAGCTGCGCGCGAGGATCGAATGCTGGCGCAGCAGCGCGTAGAACTCGCCGGTCATCGCGGTGCTGAAATCGACGATGCGCCCACGTTCGACGTGCACCCATTTGCTGTGCGTGCCGGGCAGCACGAACGTGCCGTCGTCGAGGCCGAGCAGGCGCAGCGCACCGAAGACCTGCGTTTCTTCGCCGCGCATCACGTCGGGCGCGTCGGCATGCTCGCAGCTCAGCCCCGGCACGATCCCGATGCGGCCAGGCACGACCCACGCGAGTTGCGCTGCCACCTGCTGCGGCCCTGTAGGGCACGCGCAGTACGGCGCCTCGACCCAGCCCTGCCGGCTGCCGGCCATGCCGGCGATGAGGCACAGCGCATCGGGCGCGCGCATCCAGTCGCCGAAGAGTTCATCGAACACCGTTGCGAAGCCGCCAGCAGGCACGGTGAGGATGCCGCGCGCGAACGAGCGCTCCTCGATCACCGCACCGTCATCGGCCAGCCGCGCGCCTCGGAGTGACGACGTGCCCCAATCGATCGCGACGAGCGGCCGAACGGTCATCAATGGTTGTCTCTGGGCACGAAGGCCCCGCGCTTGCCGACGAGAAAGTCGAGGTCGACGCCTTCATCGGCCTGCAGCACGGTGTCGACATAGAGCTTCCAGTAGCCGCTCGAGAGAGGCGGCGCGGGCTTCGTCCATTGCGACAAGCGCTGTGCCATCTCAGCCTCGCTGATGTGCAGGTGCAGCTTGCGCGCAGGCACGTCGAGCTCGATCAGGTCGCCGTTGCGCACCACCGCCAGCGGGCCACCGGCCGCGGCCTCGGGCGCCGTGTGCAACACGACCGTGCCGTAGGCGGTGCCGCTCATGCGGCCATCGCTGATGCGGACCATGTCGGTGATGCCTTTGCGCAGCACCTTCGGCGGCAGCGGCATGTTGCCGACCTCGGCCATGCCGGGGTAGCCCTTCGGGCCGCAGTTCTTCAGCACCATGACGCAGGTCTCGTCGATGTCGAGGTCTTCGTCGTCGATGCGGGCATGGAAGTCTTCGATGTCCTCGAACACCACTGCCCTGCCCGTGTGCACCATCAATGCCGGCGTGGCGGCGCTCGGCTTGATGACCGCGCCACGCGGCGCGAGGTTGCCGCGCAAGATCGCGATGCCGGCCTTCTCCTTGAACGGCGCGGCGAGCGGCTTGATTACCTCGGTGTTAAAGTTTTGCGCGCCCTCGATGTTCTCGCCGACGCTGCGGCCGGTGCTCGTGATCTGGCCGAGGTGCAGGTGTTGCGCGATCTCTTTCATCACCGCTGGCAAACCACCGGCATAGCAGAAGTCTTCCATCAGGTACTTGCCAGAGGGCTGCAGGTTCACAAGGCACGGCAGGTCGCTCGCGAGCTTGTCGAAGTCGTCGATCGAGAGCTCGACGCCGATGCGCCGTGCCATGGCCACCAAGTGAATCACCGCGTTGGTCGAGCCGCCGATCGCGGCCAGCGTTTTGATGGCGTTCTCGAAAGCGGCACGCGTGATCACCTGCGACAGCTTCAGGTCTTCATGCACCATCTCGACGATGCGCCGGCCGGCGTTGCGCGCGAGCACGTTACGCCGGCCGTCGACCGCCGGATACGCCGCGTTGCCCGGCAACCCGATGCCGAGCGCCTCGACCATGCAGGCCATCGTCGAGGCCGTGCCCATGGTCATGCAGTGGCCGTGGCTGCGGTGCATGCAGCTCTCGGCATCGAAGAAATCGGCGAGCTTCAACGTGCCGGCACGCACCTGCTCGCTCATGCTCCACACGCCGGTGCCCGAGCCCAGCTCCTGCCCGCGCCACTTGCCGTTGAGCATCGGCCCGCCGCTGACGCCGATGGTCGGCAGGTCGACACTTGCCGCACCCATCACCAGCGACGGCGTGGTCTTGTCGCAGCCCATCAACAGCACCACCCCATCGATCGGGTTGCCGCGAATGCTTTCTTCGACGTCCATCGAAGCGAGGTTGCGGTAGAGCATGGCGGTTGGCCGCAGCAGCGTCTCGCCGAGCGACATCACCGGAAACTCAAGCGGGAAGCCGCCCGCCTCGTACACGCCGATCTTGACCTGCTCGGCCAGCGTTCTGAAGTGCGAGTTGCACGGCGTGAGCTCGCTGAAAGTGTTGCAAATGCCGATCACCGGCCGGCCGTCGAACTGATCGTGCGGCACGCCTTTGGCCTTGACCCAGCTGCGGTAGTTGAAGCCGTCGCGGTCTTGCCGGCCGAACCATTGCTGGCTGCGCAGTTCGTGCGCGGGCTTCTTGTTCGGCTGCTTGTCCGGCTGCTTGTTGGGCTTCTCGTCCGGCTCCTTTTTCGGCTTCGGGTCGCTGCTGTCGGCGCTCATGCGGGGCTCGATTTCTCGGTGGCTTCAAGGGATTCGTTTGACATACTATGGTAGGACGATTGACCCCGAACTCGTCGAAAACCCCGGGAGCCGCACCTTGCCCACCATTGAAATCTTGAGCGTCACCAACCCGCCGCCGTCTCTGCTCGAGCCCCTGCAGGCCAAGTACACCGTGCACCAGCGTTTGCACGAAACCGACCCGGTCGCATTTGCAAACGCCGCATCACGAATCCGGGGTGTCCAGGCGAGCGGCGACTCCAAGATCAGTGCCGAACTCATCGTGCAGTTGCCGGCGCTCGAAGTGATCTCGGTGATGGGCGTCGGCTACGACGGCATCGACGTCAGCGCGGCGAAAGCGCGCGGTGTCGTCGTCACCCACACGCCCGACGTGTTGAACGACGACGTGGCCGACCTCGCGATCGCACTGATGCTCGGCTGGGCGCGGCAGATCGCCCGTGCCGACCGCTTCGTCCGCGATGGCGAATGGTCGCAAGGCGGGTTGCCGCTGGGCCGCAAGCTCTCGGGGGCACGGCTCGGCATCGTCGGCATGGGGCGCATCGGGCAGGCGATCGCGCACCGGGCGCTGGCCTTCGGCATGGGCATCGCCTACACCGCCCGCAGCGCCAAACCGGCGCTGCCGCACCCCTACTTCACGACCGCCGCGGCGCTCGCTGCAGAGAGCGACTACCTCGTCGTGATCACGCCGGGCGGCGCGGCCACCCACCATTTGATCGACGCCGAGGTCTTGCGTGCGCTGGGGCCGAACGGCTGCTTGGTCAACGTCGCTCGTGGCTCGGTGGTCGACGAGGCAGCGTTGATCGACGCACTCCGCACCGGCACGATCGCCGGCGCCGCACTCGATGTGTTCGAGAACGAGCCGGCCGTGCCCCGAGCCCTGCGCGAGATGCCCAACGTGCTGCTGACCCCGCATATCGGCAGCGCCACCGCACAAACCCGCCGCGCAATGGCTGCGCTCGCGTTCGACAACCTCGATGCCGTACTCAGCGGCCGGGCGCCGCCGACGCCGGTGCCCGAGTGCCGCCCTGAAAGCACCCACTGACATGGCCCGAACACTCGCCCCGCTCGTCGTCGTGATGGGCGTCAGCGGCTGCGGCAAGAGCACGCTCGGCCCGCAACTCGCGCGCCGGCTCTCGGCCGAGTTTCTCGAGGGCGACCAGCTGCACCCGCCGCGCAATGTCGAACGCATGAGTGCGGGCATCGCGCTGACCGATATCGACCGGCGCGACTGGTTGCTCGCCATCGCCGAGCAGCTGGCCGATGCACGGGCCGCGCAGCATGCGATGGTGGTCTCGTGCTCGGCCCTGCGCCACGCCTACCGCGAGATGCTGCGCGCCGCGGCCAGTCAACTCGCCTTCGTGCACCTCGACGCCAGCCGCGATTTGCTGGAGGCCCGTCTGCGCGAGCGGCCGGGTCACTTCATGCCAGGCTCACTGCTCGACAGTCAATTGCAAACGCTGGAGCTGCCTCGACCCGGTGAACGCGCCCTGAGCCTCGATGCTTCGCTGTCACTTGCGTACCTGGCCGATGAAGCCGCCGCGTGGGTCACCCGCACCGGCCTTGCCCCGGAGCGCAAATGACCCGATTCCATAAGGTTGTTTTGTTCACCGACACCGATGGCCGCGCACGTTTTCGCGAGCTTGAGATCGCGTTGCCCGAAGGCTCGCCGGGCTCGATGCTTTCGGTGCTGATGCCCAGCGGTGGGCTGCAGCTGCGCCACAGCCCGGTCGGCTTCAGGAGCGGCTTTCACGTCACGACGACACCGCAGTGGGTGTTCATCCTGCGGGGCAGCATGCAGATCAATCTGCAAGACGGCAGTGCGCGCGTCTTCAACCCCGGCGACCACTTCTACTCCGACGACACGCTGCCGGCGGGCGCCACATTCGACCCCACGCTGCACGGCCACTGGAGCCGACAACTCGGCCCCGAGCCGCTGGTCACTGCATTCGTGCGCGCTTGAGCACGACGAGACCCACGCGTGATTAAAAACGTCCACGGGGGCACGGTCGATCTGCTCGGCGAAGCGATCGTCACTGGCCGTTACCCGGTCGGCAGCCTGCTGCCACCCGAGCCGTCGTTGTGCATCGAGCTGGGCGTGAGCCGCACGGTGATTCGTGAGGCCGTGAAGTCGCTGATCGCCAAGGGGCTCATCGTGACCGGCCCCAAGGTCGGCACGCGGGTGCTGACCGAAGAGCAATGGAACTGGTTCGACCCCGACGTGGTCGCGTGGCAATCGAAGGCCGGGCTGTCGCGCCAGTTCTTGCGCGACCTGCAGGAACTCAGGCGCCTGGTCGAGCCCGCTGCAGTGCGGCTCGCGGCCGAGCGGGCGACGGCTGCCGACATCACCGAGCTCGAAGCCGCCTACGCCGGCATGAAGCGCGCCATCGACGAAGGCGGCGACTACGTGAGCAGCGACTTGCGCTTTCATCAAGGCCTGTTGCGCGCCGCGCACAACCGCATGGTGGCGCAGATGGGCAAAGCCTTCGGCGCATTGCTGCGCACGAGTTTCGAAATTTCGACCTCGCGGCCCCAAGGCCCGGCCGGCTCGCTGCCGCTACACCGCGCGGTGCTCGATGCCGTGATCGCGCGCTCGCCGCAAAAGGCCGAGCGCGCGATCGTGGTGCTGATCGCCGGTGCGAACGACGACATCGAAGCCGTGCTGAACACGCGGCGCAAGTTGCCCTCGCTGGGGCTGCCGGCTCCATGGCTGCTCGCGCCCCGTTAAGCGCGAGCCAGCGCGGCGCAGCGCCTACTCTTTGACCGAACCCGTCATGCCCGACACGTAGTACTCGACGAAGAACGAGTAGACGAACGCGACCGGCAACGAGCCGAGCAGCGCGCCGGCCATCAGCGGCCCCCAGTGGTAGACATCGCCTTCGACCAGCTCGGTCACCACGCCGACCGGCACGGTTTTGTTCTCGCTCGACGAGATGAAGGTGAGCGCGTAGATGAATTCGTTCCAGCTCAGCGTGAAGGCAAAGATACCGGCCGAGATCAAGCCCGGCACCGCGAGCGGCAGCACGATCTTGATGAGAATTTGCCAGCGGGTCGCGCCATCGATCAGCGCGCACTCTTCGAGCTCGTACGGGATCGAGCGAAAGTAGCCCATCAACAGCCAGGTCGAGAACGGGATCAGAAAGGTCGGGTAGGTCAGGATCAGCGCCATTCGGCTGTCGAACAAACCCAGCTTGACGACGATGGCCGCGAGCGGAATGAACAGAATCGAAGGCGGCACCAGGTAGGCGAGAAAGATCGCGCCGCCCGCCGGTTTCGAGCCTTGAAAGCGCAGCCGCTCGATCGCGTACGCGGCAAGCACCGAAGCCACCAGCGAGATACCGGTCGAGACCACCGAGACGATCACGGTGTTGAGCAGCCAGGCCGGGTACTCGGTTTTGAAGAGCAGCTTTTGGAAGTGCGCGAGCGTCGGTCCGATGATCCAGAACGGGTTGCCGTCGCGTGAGAGCAGTTCGTTGTCGGGCTTGAACGAGGTGATCGCCATCCAGTAGAACGGGAACAGCAGCACGATCACGAACAGCACGATCGGGATGTAGACAGTCACCCAACGCCGCGGCAAAGACTGCAGGTAGTCCATGCCCTGCGAGGCGTCGTTGTTCTTCTTTTCTGCGCTCATGTTTGCCACCCGATCGCCGGATACGGTAATCGACCCCCCGAGGGGAGTTTGCCCGCCTCAAGGCGGCCCGGCGCCGGGCTCGCAGTGCTCATTTGTCGCCGCCTTGCTGCCACGCGCGGCGCTGCAGACCGAAGTAGCTGAACATGATCGCCGCCAGCAAGAAGGGCACCATCAGCGTGGCGATCGCCGCGCCCTCGGCCAGAGCGCCACCCGAGATAGCGCGCTGAAACGCGAGCGTGGCCATCAGGTGCGTGGCGTTCAGCGGCCCGCCGCGGGTCAGCACGTAGATCAGCTGAAAGTCGGTGAAGGTGAACAGCACCGAAAAGGTCATCACCACCGCGATGATCGGCGTGAGCAGCGGCAGCGTGATGTGGCGAAACTGCTGCCACGGTGTGGCGCCGTCTATCGCCGAGGCTTCGTAGTACGAGGGCGAGATCGTCTGCAAGCCGGCAAGCAGCGAGATGGCGACGAACGGGATGCCGCGCCACACGTTGGCCGCGATGGTCGAAAAGCGCGCATTCCACGGGTTGCCGAGAAAGTCGATGTACTTGTCGATCAAGCCAAGCTTGACCAGCACCCAACTGATGATCGAAAACTGCGCGTCGAAGATCCACCAGAACGCGATCGCCGAGAGCGCCGTCGGCACGATCCACGGCAACAGCACCGCCGCACGAAAGAAGCTCTGGAACGGCAGCTTCTTGTTCAGCAGAATCGCCAGCCACAGCCCGAGCCCGAACTTCACGACGCTAGCCACCACGGTATAGAAGAGCGTGTTGAACAGCGCGAGTTGGGTCACGCTGTCGGTGATGAGAAAGCTAAAGTTGTCGAGCCCGATCCACTCGCCCGCGCGGCCGATCTTGGCGTCGGTAAAACCGAGCCAAGTGCCGAGGCCGAGCGGGTAGGTGAGGAACAACAGCAGCAGCACCGTCGCCGGCAGCATGAACGCCCAGCCGAGGGCGTTCTTGTTGTTCTGCAACTTCTCCAACACTTCAAACTTTGTAGTAGCGCTCAGCGCGCTTCTGGGCGCGTTCAGCCGCTTCTTTCGGCGTCTTCGAGCCGCTCGCCGCCTCGGCCACCATGTTGACGACGATGAAGTCGGCGCCGGCGCCCGCCGACGCATAGCCGAGCCTGCCGGCGTAGCCAGACGGGCGCATGTTCTTGACGGCGTCGCGGTACGGTGTGTGCTTGGGGTCGACCGTCCAGATCGCTGACTTCTCATAAGCGCGCAGCGGTTGCGCGATGTAGCCCCCGGCGCCGGTGAGCCACGGGTCGAACTGGTCTTGCTCCATCATGAAGCGCAAGAATTCTTTCGCCGCGTTCGGGTACTTGGTGTACTTCATGATCATCTGGTTGAAGAACAGATGCGACTCGGTCGGCACGCCCACCGGCCCGATCGGAAACGAGGCGTGGTTGATGTCGGCGGCGATCTCTTTGACCTTGTCGTCTTTCGAATTCTTGGCCGCGTAGTAGATAGAGATGCCGTTGTTGGTGACGCTGATCTGGCTGTCAAGAAACGCCTTGTTGTTGTTCGGGTCCAGCCACGACAGCGTGCCGGGAATGAAGTTGGCGTAGAGCTCCTTCGCGTACTCGAGCGCCTTCAAGGTTTCGGCGCTGTCAATCACCACCTTGTTGCTCTTGTCGACCAGCTGCCCGCCGTGCGACCACATCAGCCAGTTGCACCAGAGGCCGTCGCCGGTGGCGTTGCCGAGGGCCATGCCGCCGGGTGTGCCCTTCTCTTTCAGCGCCCTGTACATCTTCAAAAATTCATCGGTCGTTTTCGGGAAGGTGTCGAAGCCCGCCGCCTTGACCATGCTCTGCCGATAGACCATGTACGAGCCGGCCGCACCCAGCGCAAGGCCGATCCACTTCTTGCCGTCGGGCTTGAGGTAGGCCTCGCACGACGGGTACCAACCGCCGTATTTTTTGCCGAGGTATTCGGCCACATCGGTCACGTCGAGCAGCTTGTCGGGGTAGAGGTTGGCGTCGTCGTTGGTCGACAAGATGATGTCGGGGCCGGCGCCGGTGTTGGCGGCCACCGCGGCCTTGGGGCGCACGTCTTCCCAGCCTTCGTTGTCGACCCGCACTTCGATGCCCGTCTTCTCGGTGAACTTCTTGACGTTGACCATGTAGGCGTCGATGTCGCCCTGCACGAAGCGGCTCCAGCGCAGCACGCGCAGCTTGGCGTCTTTCTCGGGCTTGAGCGTGAGCGTCTGCGCGTGCACGGCCGGCGCGAATACCGCGGCACCGGTGCCGGCGGCGGCGGCAACGCTCGCCGAGCCTTCGAGAAATTGACGGCGGTTCAGTTCGGTCATCGTGGGTCTCCTTCGGGGTCTTGCGAAAAACAGGGCTGGACTGGTGTCGGTCGATTTATGCAGGTCGATTCAGGCCGCGAGCCGGCGCCCGCTGGCGGCGTCGAACAAGTGCGCACGCTGGAGGTCGGGCAGCAGGTGGATGGTGCTGCCCGGCGCGAAGTCATGGCGTTCACGGAACACGGCCGAGAGTTCGTTGCCTCCGTGCCGGCAGGCGACGAAGGTGTCCATGCCGGTCGGCTCCATCACGACCACCTGAGCCGCGATGCCGCCACTTCCGGCCAGCGACAAATGTTCGGGCCGCGTGCCGAACACGATCGGTTGGCCATCGATGCCGCCCGTGAGCGGCGGCGCATCGAGGTGCGTGCCATCGGCCAGCTCCACGTGCGCGGTGCTGGCGGTGCGGCGCAACGTGCCGGGCAAAAAGTTCATTGCCGGCGAGCCGATGAAGCCGGCAACGAACTGGTTGGCCGGGTGGTCGTAGAGCTCGAGCGGGCTGCCGGTCTGCTCGATACGGCCATCGCGC
>JAYUWC010000348.1:0-9908 GCA_043753755.1 Rhizobacter sp. | reverse complement strand
TCTGCGACATCCTGATGCCGCGGCTCGATGGCTACCAAACCTGCGCGATCATCAAGCGCAACGCCAAGTTTGCCGCCGTGCCGGTGATCATGTTGTCGTCGAAAGACGGTCTGTTCGACAAGGCTCGCGGCCGGATGGTCGGCTCGGAGGCCTATCTCACCAAGCCCTTCACGAAAGACCAGTTGTTGCAAGTCGTCGAGCAGCACCGCCGCGTCGTTTGACGGGCATATTTGAGGCAGACCGTTGCCGACGCACCAGGACCACGCCATGACGATCCAAAAAATTTTGCTGGTCGATGATTCGAAGACCGAGCTGCACTACCTTTCCGATCTGCTGGTCAAGCGCGGCTATGCCGTGCGCACCGCCGAAAACGGCGAAGAGGCAATGCGCCGGCTCGGCGAAGAAACGCCCGATCTGATCCTGATGGACGTGGTAATGCCTGGGCAAAACGGTTTTCAGCTGACCCGCGCCATCACCCGCGATCCGCGCTTTGCGAGCGTGCCGGTGATCATGTGCACCAGCAAGAACCAGGAAACCGACAAGGTCTGGGGCATGCGCCAGGGCGCGCGCGACTACATCGTCAAGCCGGTCAACGCCGACGAACTCGTCGCGAAGATCCACACCTTCGATTGAGTCACTGACACGCATGGCCAACAAGCAAGCCCTTCGCGATCTGCAAAGCCGCCTTGCCGAGCGTTTGCAGACGGCGCGCTCGCAGGCGCGCGGTAAATCGTGGCTCGCGGTCGAGTCGTCGGGGCGCGGCTTTTTGCTGCCGCTCGGCGAAGCAGGCGAGATTTTTGCGATGGCGCCGATCATGCCGGTGCCGCACTCGCACCGCTGGTTTCTCGGCGTCTCCAACCTTCGCGGGCACTTGCACGGCGTGGTCGACCTCGCCGCGTTTCTCGACATCAAGGGCAGCGCGCCAACGCGTGAACAGCAGTCGCGTCTGGTCGGCTTCAACCAGACGCTCGACGTCAACTGCGTGTTGATGGTCGACCGCTTGTCGGGCCTGCGCGGCGAGGAAGAACTGAGCGCGTTGCCGACCGAAGGCGGGCAGCGGCCGGCCTTCGTCGGCGAGCGATTGCGCGATGGCTCGGGCCGCGTCTGGCAAGAGTTGTTGCTGTCAGAGTTGGTGAGCGACGAAGCATTTTTGAAGATCGTGGATTGAACGCCGCCGGCGTTCGCACCTGCAGACAAGACCGCAAGAGGGCGATATGAGCTTCCTGAACAAAATCAAGGGTTGGGGTCAGAAAGACGACGTCGTTCTGGCCGATGGGTCATTCGCCGGCGGGCGTGTACTCGGCGAGCCATCGCCCGCGAGCCGTGCCCATTCGTCGTCCGAAGGCTCGCCGAACGACGTCACTGCCGCGGCGGTGTACGACGTGCCGACCATGCAGCACACGCAGGCAATGGACACATCCATCATCACCGAGGCGGCGCCTTCGGAAATGGCCGATTTCTCGGAGACGCGAATTCCGGAAGGCGAACCGGCCGTGGCATCCACCGGCACCGGTTTGCCCGTGATCGGCAATCGGCCGGTGGCCGAACAGCAGCGCATCTTGTTCGTGATGGCGGGTGTCGGCTTGATCGGCCTGATCTTGATGACCGTGCTCTCGTTGCTTTCTGCCAACCGCGGAGCGGCGCAGGTGGGGGCGAGCGGTCAGGCGTTGATGCAGTCACAACGGCTGGCCAAGTCGGTTTCGCAGGCGTTGATCGGCAGTGCTTCGGCCTTCCCTGAGGTGAAAGAAAGCGCCGACGTGCTGGTGAAAAACGTTCGCGGCCTGCGCAGCGGCGACGCCGACATGGCCGCCGCGCCTAGCGGCGTTCAAGAGGTGATCGAACCGGTGCTGCCGCTGATCGACCGCGCCGAAAAGAGTGCGAAGACCGTGCTCGACCAACAGAAGATCCTGACCCAGGTCGGCCAGGCGCTGCGCGCGATCAACCGCCAATCTTCAGACTTGCTCGAGACGGCCGAGACGGTCTCGTCGCTCAAGCTCCAGCAAGAGGCCTCGCCGGCCGAGTTGTCGGCGGTGGGTCAGCTTGTGATGTTGACCCAGCGCATTGGTAAGTCGGCAAACGAGTTCCTGACGATGGAAGGCGTGAGCCCCGAGGCGGTTTTCTTGCTGGGCAAAGACCTGAATTCCTTCCGCGAAATCGGCCAGGGCTTGCTCGATGGCAACGCCGAGTTGCGCTTGCCCGCCACCAAAGACCCGCAGACCAAGGAGCGATTGGTCACGTTGATGAAGCAGTACGAGCAGACCCGGACTCAGGCCAGTGCGATTCTCGGCAACCTGCAGGGGCTGGTCTCGGCCCGCGAAGCGCAGTCCAGCATCATTTCCGACAGCGAGCAACTGCGCAAAGGCCTCGAGACGGTGCAGGGGCGCCTGGAAAAAGAAACCGGCTTCAACCTGGTCAGCCTGGTGCTGCTGCTGCTCTCGGCGCTGTTGATGTTGCTGGGTGGTGCCGGCCTGTTGCGGCTCTACGTTCGTGCTCAGGCCGAACGCGCCGCAGCAGCTGAAGGCCAACGCCTGGCGGCCGAACGCGAGCAGCAAGAAGCCAAGCGAGTCAACGATGCCAACCAGGCGGCGATTTTGCGTTTGATGAACGAGTTGCAGGCTGTGGCTGAAGGCGACCTGACCCAACAAGCCACCGTCACCGAAGACATCACCGGTGCGATTGCCGACTCGGTCAACTACACGGTGGAAGAGTTGCGCTCGCTGGTAGCGCAGGTGCAGGGCACTGTGAGTCGGGTGACCGACACCACCCAGCAGGTCGAAGCCACGTCGACCGAACTGCTGGCCGCATCGTCGGAGCAGTTGCGCGAGATTCGCGACACCGGCGAGTCGGTGCTGCAGATGGCGGGTCGAATCAACGACGTGTCGGGTCAGGCGCAGGAGACCGCCGCGGTGGCGCGCCAGTCGCTCAGTGCGGCCGAGTCGGGCCTGCGCGCGGTGCAGAACACCATCGGCGGCATGAACTCGATTCGCGACCAGATTCAAGAGACCTCGAAGCGCATCAAGCGGCTCGGCGAATCGTCGCAGGAGATCGGTGAAATCACCGAGCTGATTTCTGACATTACCGAGCAAACCAACGTGCTGGCGCTGAACGCCGCAATTCAGGCTGCATCGGCCGGTGAAGCAGGTCGAGGTTTCTCGGTGGTTGCCGAAGAAGTGCAGCGACTGGCCGAACGCTCCGGTGACGCGACGCGGCAGATCGCGGCACTGGTCAAGACCATTCAGACCGACACCCAAGACGCGGTCGGCGCGATGGAGCGCAGCACCCAGGGCGTGGTCGAAGGAACGCGACTCTCCGACGCGGCAGGTACGGCGCTTGGCGAAATCGACCGCGTGTCGCGCCAACTCTCCGAGCTGATCGGTCAGATCTCGAATCAGGCGCTCAGCGAAGCGCAATCGGCGAACGTGGTGGCCGCCAACATCCAGCACATTTTTGCGGTGACCGAGCAGACTGGCGACGGCACCCGATCAACGGCGCAGATGGTGCGCGAGTTGTCACGCACCGCCGAAGAGCTGAAGCAGTCGGTGGCCCGATTCAAGATCGAGTGATCCGCGGTTCGCGGAACAGACCCACATGAACGCGATGATGAACCCGACCCCGGCTGTGAACAACGACGACCTCAGTGCTTTGGCCTGGGTGCACGAAGAACTGCGGCGCTCACTCGAAGCCGCGCACAAAGCGTTGCGTCGCTTCGTGAAAGAGTCCGAGGCGCTCGGCGGCTCCGACATCGACGCGGTCGACCCGGCTGTGTTGCGTGGCGCTCGCGCGCAGATCCATGCCGGCGTGGGCGCCCTCGAACTGGTCGGCCAGCCGGCCGCTGCGATGGCACTGCGGGCCAGTGAGGCGCTGGTGCAGCGCTTCGTGGCCAAGCCGCACAAACTCGATGCTGCCGTGGTCGACACCGTCGAACGCGCCTCGTTCGCGTTGCTCGACTACCTGAGCCGCCTGCTTGCGGGTAAAGAGGTCTCCGCGCTGGCGCTGTTCCCGCAGTACCGCGCGGTGCAAGAAGCCGCCGGTGCCGACCGAGTTCACCCGGCCGATCTCTGGGCCTGCGACTGGCAATGGCGCGATCTGCCCGCCGACCCCAGTGCCCATCCGCTGCAACACGATGCTGAAACTCAGGCCGCATTCGAAGCCCAGTTGCTGCCGTTGATGCGATCGGTCAGCCCGACGCCCACCGCCGGACACTTGAGCGATCTGAGCGCCGGACTCGGCGCGGGTGCGACCCATACTCAAGTCGCAACCCTCTGGAAACTCGCCTCGGCGGTGTTCGAAGCGCAAGCCCGCGACCTGCTCGGCTTCGACGTCTTCAGCAAGCGCATGGCATCGCGCCTCCTGGCACAGTTTCGCAACGTGGCCCGCGGCGAGTCCGAGGTGTCGGAGCGGCTGGCCCAGGATCTTCTTTTCTTCTGCGCCCAAAGCGCCTCGCCCGGCGATGGTCTGCAGGCTCCGCGCCTGGCAGCGGTGCGTTTGGCCTATTCGCTGGCAAACCATGCGCCGGTCGACTACGGTGTCAGCGTGCTCGGTCGCTTCGACCCGGCCGTCATTGCGCAGGCCAAGAAGCGCGTGGTGGCGGCCAAAGACGGTTGGTCGGCGGTGGCCGGTGGCGAAATGCACCGGATGACCGGTCTGGCCGAGCAATTCGCGCTGGTCGGCGAGTCGCTGAAAAAGCTGTTTCCTCACGGCGAATTGTTCGCCACCGAGCTGCAGCAGGCCGTTGCACAAACTCAGCAACTGAACGCCGCGCCGCCCGCGCCGCTCGCGATGGAGGTCGCGACCAGCTTGCTGTATGTCGAAGCCGCGCTCGACGACATCGACTTCGACCACCCCGAACAAGCCGTGCGCGTGCAGCGACTGGCCGAGCGCCTTGCGGATGTGCGCCGGGGCCGTGCACCCGACCCGCTCGAGGGTTGGATGGAAGAGCTGTACCGCCGTGTCTCCGACCGTCAAACGATGGGCAGTGTCGTCCAAGAACTGCGCGCCAGCCTCTCCGAGGTCGAGAAGCTGATCGACCAATACTTTCGCCACCCAGAAGACCGGCAAGTGCTGATTCCGGTGCCGAGCCAGCTCTCCTCGATGCGCGGCGTGCTTTCGGTGATCGGGATGGACCACGCCGCGGCTGCGCTCTTGCGCATGCGCGACGAGGTTGACGGCCTGGCCGCGAACGAGGGCGACCCGTCTCGCGTCGCCCAGACCGGCCTGTTCGATCGGCTGGCGGGCAATCTCGGCGCGCTCGGCTTTCTGATCGACATGCTCAGCGTGCAGCCGCAGATGGCCAAGTCGCTGTTCACATTCGATGCCGTTGCCGGCACGCTGCGTCCGGTGATGGGCCGCGGCGAAGTGCACGCGCCGCCAGCCGTTCGCCCGGCGGCTCCGGCGCCGGTCGATCAGCGCCTGATCGAACAGGCGCAGCTGCTTGCTTTCAGCTCGGTGCGCGACGACGTGCCCGCAGCCGATGTCGCGCGCGATCTCGAACGCCTGTCGCACGATGCCCAGGCCGCCGACCAGCCGGCCTTGGCCGCGACGGTGCTCAAGGCCCAAGAAGCGCTCGAGCTGGCCGGCGACTCGGCCGACGAGCTCGCCTCGGTGCGCGGCGAACTTTCTGAAGCGTTGGTCGACTTCGTCACCACCGCCTCCGACCCGATCGGGCTCGAGCCTGAAGCGGCGAAGCCGCGCGACAAGATTAGCGGGCCGATGCGGCTCGACTTCGCGCCCTCGACCGCCGAGGAGCAACTCGCTCTCGATGACGAGATGCGCGAGATCTTCCTCGAAGAAGCACGCGAGGTGCTCGCCAGCGGTAGAGAGGCCAGCGTCGGCCTCGCCCGCGCGCCCGACGACCTCAATCTGCTGACTACCTTGCGCCGCGCCTTCCACACGCTCAAAGGCAGTTCGCGCATGGTTGGGCTGAAGGCATTCGGCGACGGCGCCTGGGCTTGCGAACAGCTCTACAACACCCACCTTGCCGATCAAGCACCTGCCCCTGCTGCCCTGATCCAATTTACCGACTGGAGCCTCGGCTACCTGTCGGGCTGGGTCGACGACATCACCGCCAACAAGCGCGGCACGCATGACGCTGCAACGCTGATTGCCGCGGCCAACCGCGTTGGAGGTGCCGGTGCGTTCGAGTCGACTTCGGTGCACGGCGAGCTCGAACCATTGGGTATGCCGGCTGACCTGCCGACCGCCGCCGACCTCGATCTGCACACGCCTGCCGTGCCTGCGCCTGCGCTCGCCGATATCTCGTTCGAACTCGACCTGAGCGCGCTCGACGAACCCGAACTGCGCGATGCCATGACCAGCCAAGCGGTGTCGCCCGACATCATCGCGGCGCCGCAGCGCGACCTCATCGACACGCAGGTGATCGAGCCACTGCCGGTGCCCGAAGTGGCGACCGCCGATCCGGTGCTCACCAAAGCGCTCGATCTCGACCTCGATTTCGACCTCGACCTCGACCTCGACCTGGAGCTCGACTTCGACTTCGACATGCCCGATGCCGCCGCTGCGGCGCCGCTGATCGAGCCGCTCGCTGCCACAGCACCCTCCGACTTCGACCGTCCCTTTGACGAGGCGGCTCCGGCATCGGTTCATGGCGGTCTCGACGACGAGCAAGTCAAGGTGGTCGGCCCGCTGCGCATCGGCATACCGCTGTTCAACATCTACCTGAACGAAGCCGACGAACTTTCGCGCCGCCTGACCACCGAAGTTGCCGAGTGGGCGATGGAGTTGCACCGCCCGATCGGCGATATGCCGATTGCGCTGGCGCATTCGCTCGCCGGCAGCTCGGCAACTGTCGGTTTCGCCGACCTCTCGCACTTGGCGCGGCTGCTCGAGCATGCGCAGGCCCGCTCGCTGGCCATCGGTCACGGCACGCCGGAAGAAGCGCGCCTGTTCGTCGATGCCGCCGAAGAGATTCGCCGGCTGTTGCATCAGTTCGCCGCCGGCTTCCTGCGCGAGCCCGCCCCCGAATTGATGGCGCGTTTGGCCGAGCACGAGCTGACCTCCGCACGCCGGCTCGAAGCCGCTGCGGCCGAGGCCGAGATGCCCGCTGTGGCCGAGGCCATGCCTTTGGCGCCACCGGCTGTCGCAGCCTTTGTGCCCGCGCCGGGGTCTGAGCCTGAGCCTGAGCCTGAGCCTGAGCCTGAGCCTGAGCCTGAGCTCGAGCCTGAGCCCGTTATCGCTGCGGTGCCTGTCATGGCACCCGTGCCGGTGTCACTGCCGTTGGCTGAAGGGTTTGTCGCCGAGGTCCGTTCGGGCAATGAATTCAAGTCCACCGACACGCCGGTTCCGTCGTCGAGTTTCGGGGCCCTCGAAACCCGATTCGAGGCACTCGGTGTCGCGGCGCTAAAGCCCTTGGGCGAGTTCCCGGTCGACCTCCCGCGCGCAGCGGCCAGCGGCGTTGCGCATGCCTTGGTCGATGACGACGATGTCGTTGACTCGGTCGACGCGATCGACGCCGAACTCTTCCCGATATTCTCGGAAGAAGCCGAGGAACTGCTGCCGCAACTTGCCAGTCGCCTGCGCGACTGGAGTCGCAAGCCCGGCGATGCTTCGCACCCTGCCGGCTGCATGCGCACGCTGCACACGCTCAAGGGCGGCGCGCGGCTTGCCGGCGCCATGCGTTTGGGTGAGATGGCGCACCGACTGGAATCGCGCATCGAACGCCTGCTCGCTGCGCCCAAAGTCGAAGCTGTCGATGTCGAGACGCTCCAGGCTTATGGCGATCGACTGTCGCAAACCTTCGACGCGCTGCGTGACGGTGGCACCGCCGAACCAGCCACCGCTGCGCCGATCGCTTCGGCCAAGGCGGTCGCGTCGCCGCCAGCGGCGCCGCTCGCGGTGTTGCTCGAGGCTGCGCCGCAACCGGCCGTCGATTCGGCTTGGCAGGCGTTGCAGCCGATCGATCCGCCGCGGCCTTCGCAGCGTGCCGATCTCGAGCTCGAATTCGATCTTGCATTCGAGCCTCCGGCTGCCGCTGAGAGTGCGGCCGTCGCACGGGCCGACGCGGCTGCGTTGGCCGAAGCCGTCGCACCAGCTGTCGGCCATCTGCCTGTTGCTCCTGTCACCGAACCGACAGCAATCGATTGGTCACGCTTCCCGCTCGGTGCGAAGGCCCGACTCAAGGCGCCGGAACGCACGCTGGGCGCGCAGTCGGCCGTGCGGGTTCGTGCGCCGTTGCTCGATCGGCTGGTGAACCAGGCCGGCGAGGTCAGCATCACCCGTTCCCGCATCGAGACCGGCGTGTTGCAGATCAAGACCTCGCTCTCCGACCTGACCGAAAACCTCGAGCGCCTGCGTGCTCAGCTGCGCGACATCGAGTTTCATGGCGAGGTTCAAATGACCTCGCGGCTCGAGGCCGCGAAGGCCGCGTCACAGTCGTTCGACCCGCTCGAGTTCGACCGCTTCACCCGCTTCCAGGAGCTGACGCGGATGATGGCCGAGTCGGTCAACGACGTGGCGACCGTACAGCGCAGCCTGCAGCGCTCGCTCGAGACGACCGAAGACGAACTCGTCGCCCAGGCGCGCATGACCCGCGAGTTGCAAGACGATCTGCTGCGTACCCGCATGGTCGAATTCGAGGGCTTGTCTGACCGCCTCTACCGCGTGGTGCGCCAAGCCGCCAAGGAAACCGGCAAGTCAGTGCGGCTCGACATCGTCGGCGGATCGATCGAAGTCGACCGCGGCGTCCTCGACCGCATGACCGGCGCTTTCGAGCACCTGCTTCGCAACTGCGTCAGCCACGGTATCGAGCTTCCCGAAGCGCGCACCCTGGTCGGCAAAGACACCACCGGCGCGATCGTGGTCGCGCTCTCGCAAGAGGGAAACGAGGTCGGTGTCGAGTTTCGCGACGATGGCGCAGGCCTGAACTTGAAACGCATCCGCGACAAGGGCGTGGCGCTCGGCCTGCTCGATGCCAACGCGCAACCGACTGACGCCGAACTCGCCAACCTGATTTTCGCCGCCGGCTTTTCGACCGCCGAGACCGTGACCGAACTTGCCGGCCGCGGTGTCGGCATGGACGTGGTTCGGGCCGAAGTCAACGCGATGGGCGGCCGGGTCGAGACTGCCACGGCAGCCGGGCAGGGCACGTCGTTCAAGCTGATCCTGCCGCTGACCACCGCGGTCACGCAGGTCGTCATGCTGCGCTGCGGCGACACCAACGTGGCGGTGCCGTCGACGCTGATCGAGGTCGTGCGTCGTGCGACCCGCACCGAGCTCGACGAGGCTTACGCCAAAGGCTCGTATGCGGTCGGTGAGCGCTCGGTGCAATTCTTCTGGCTGGGCGCGCTGCTGCAGATCAGCGCACGGCCTGCGCACAGCGATGCACGCAGCCACACCATCGTCGTCATTCGAAGTGCGCAGCAGCGCATCGCGATGCACGTCGATGCCGTGCTCGGCAACCAGGAAGTGGTGGTCAAGAATCTCGGGCCGCAACTGGCGCGCCTGCCGGGCTTGGCGGGTATCACGCTGCTGGCTTCGGGCGCGGTCGCACTTATCTACAACCCGGTGGCGCTGGCGACGCTCTACGGCGAGTCGGCTCGCGAAGCGACGCGTGTGGCGATGCGCGCACCGGCGTCGGACGACGTTGTCGACGTCCTCACCGAGCCGGCCGTGGCGCTGGCGCCACTGGTCATGGTGGTCGACGACTCGCTTACCGTGCGCCGCGTAACCCAGCGAATGCTGCTTCGCGAAGGCTACCGCGTCGTGCTGGCGAAAGACGGTCTCGACGCGCTCGAGCGCCTGTCCGAAGGCCTGCCGGCGATCGTGCTTTCAGACATCGAAATGCCGCGCATGGACGGCTTCGATCTCGTGCGCAACATGCGTGCCGATGCGCGGCTGCGCGAGCTGCCGGTGATCATGATTACTTCGCGCATTGCCCAGAAGCACCGCGAGTA
>JAYUWC010000347.1:0-3269 GCA_043753755.1 Rhizobacter sp. | reverse complement strand
CCGACGTCGAGGACCAGCACCAGGGCGCGGTGATGCAAGCGCTCGGTGAGCGCCGCGCCGAGCTCGTCAACATGGAGCCGGACGGCATGGGCCGAGTGCGACTCGAGTACAAGATTCCGGCGCGTGGCTTGATCGGCTTCCAGAACGAGTTCTTGAACCTGACCCGCGGCACCGGCCTGATCAGCAACATCTTCGACAGCTACGAGCCGTACAAGGGCGAGATCGAAGGCCGCAAGCAAGGCGTGCTGATCAGCCAGGACGACGGCGAGGCCGTGACCTATTCGCTCGGCAAGCTCGACGACCGCGGCCGCATGTTCGTGAAGGCCGGCGACGCGCTGTACGAAGGCATGATCATCGGCATCCACTCGCGCGACAACGACCTGGTCGTCAACGCCGTGCGTGGCAAGCAGCTCACCAACTTCCGCGTGAGCGGCAAAGAAGACGCGATCAAGATCACGCCGCCGATCATCCTGACATTGGAATACGCGGTGGAGTTCATCGCCGACGACGAGCTGGTCGAGATCACGCCGAAGACGATTCGCATCCGTAAGCGCCACCTCAAAGAGCACGACCGCAAGAAGGCATCGCGCGTCGGCGCCTGACGCGGTCGCGTCTGACGTGCCAGGTTAGACCCTGCGTCGAAACTTTTCGCTTCCGAGTGGCAGACGAAGAGGTTGTTGATGGCCGAGGTGAACGCAGTTGGCAATCTTCCGGTGAGCCCAGGGTCTATGCAGCCGACCAAAAACGAAGAGGAATCCGCGATCGTTGCCGCCTGCAGTGGCAACCTGGTCGACTGGTTCGACTCCTGTTTCTACGCTTTTCGCGCGATCCAATCTCGCGCCGGCGTTGTTCCCCAAATCTGACGCGACAGTGCAGGTGCTCAGCACGGCCGGCGTGTTTGCTTCGGGTTTTCAGATGCGGCCGATCGGCCGTTGAGTGGTCGGCCGCATCGCCAACCACCGCAGTGGTCGCAATAGCTGGGTGGTGATATCGGTCGTGATGAGGTGGGTCGGAACACTCACCATCGCGAGTTTGCCGACCTTTCCGAGATTGGTGCCTGGGCGCCTGCACTTCTGCTACTCGCCCGCCTGTCGCTGAGGGTGGCAGCGGCACCGTAGGGCCGTTCCTACCGGCGGCGCCGCGGGCTGCCTACAGACCGAGGCCGAGTCGGTGCAGAGACTGCAACCCCGCACTCCCAGGAGACAAACCATGTTGCGCAACCTCAATGAACTGCAAGGTTATTCGCTTCGCGCGACCGATGGTGACATCGGCACGGTCAAAGACTTCTATTTCGACGACGACCGCTGGGTGGTGCGCTACCTTGTCGTCGAAACCGGCACCTGGCTCTCGAGCCGAAAGGTGCTCATCTCACCGGTGTCGCTGGGCATGCCGAATCATGACGACAGGGTGATCGCCGTGAAGATCAGCCGCGAGCAAGTCAAGAGCAGCCCCGACATCGACACCGACAAGCCGGTGTCTCGTCAGCATGAACTCGACTACCTCGGCCACTACGGCTACCCTGCGTATTGGGACAGCGTCGGCATTTGGGGTGCCGGTGCGATGCCCGGTTCAATGCTGCCCGAGGCCGGCCTTGCACCACCGTTGTCGGGTGCTGCGGTTCTCGAGGCCGACCGCGCGCTGGCCGCTGAGCAGGCCCTGAAGCATCGTGACGACGACCCGCATCTGCGCTCGTGCAGGTCGGTCACCGGATACCACATCAAGGCGCAAGACGGCGAGATCGGCCACGTGCAGGGTTTCATCGTCGACGAGGACAGCTGGCAGATTCGCTATCTGGTCATCGACACCAGCAACTGGTGGATGGGCCACCAGGTATTGCTCGCGCCGCCGTGGATTCAGCAGGTGAGCTGGGCCGAGCAGATGGTTTTGGTCGCGATGACCCGCAACGCGATCCAGAACTCGCCGGAGTGGGACCCTTCGATGCCGCCCGATCGCGTCCAGGAGGCCGCGATCTACAAGCACTATGACCGCAACGGCTATTGGTGATCTGACAACGGCCGCAGTCTGAGGCTGCTTTCGAACTCGCGAATGCGGCCGTCGATCGGGTCGGCGAAGCGCAGTGCGCGAGCCAACAATTGAAGTGGCCGAAGGTGATCGTCGGTCTCGAACGGCAGCAGTTCGGGATAGATGCGGTCGCCGACGATCGGGATACCCAACGCGGCACAGTGCGCTCGCAGCTGATGACGGTGCCCGCTCGTTGGCTGCAGGGCGTAGCGGGCGACGTGACCGTTGCGTTCGATCAGGCTCAACGTGGTTTGGGAATTGGCGGCGCCTGGCGCTTCACAGACCCGCATGAAATGCTTGGGGTCGTCGACCAACCGACTGCGGTGAGTGCAAGGCAACACAAGGTCGTCTCGCCAAGGCGCAATGCACTCGTAGTGCTTTTCGACCGAACGTTCGGCAAACAAGCGTTGATACACGCCGCGCACTGCCGGCGCCAACGTGAACATCACGAGCCCGGCAGTCTCGCGATCTAGCCGGTGCACCGGCGCAAGGGTGTCGATGCCAGACGACCGCTTCAGCCGCACGAGCAGGGTCTCTTGAAGATGCGTGCCCGAAGGTGTCACCGGCAAGAAGTGCGGTTTGTCGACGACAAGGATTCGGTCGTCCTGAAACAGCACATGGGCCTCGAAAGGCACCGGCCTCTCGGCAACGAGCGAACGGTAGTAGTAGACCCGCAACCCCGCTCGATGCGGCCGCTGCGGCGTGACCGGTTCGCCGTTTTCGTCGACCACTTCTCGTGCCGCGATGCGCTGTAGCCAGACCGCTTCACCGATTGAAGGGAAGTGCGCAACGAGACACGCCGCAATCGTCGACCAGGGACCGGACGGCAAGGCCACGCAACTCGGCCCGACACCGTCGCGGGTCGGCAACGGCCGCACGTTGCCACCGTTCACGACGCGGGATCGGCCAGCCGCATGGCGCGACGCAGCCGCCATGCTTCATCGCTTCCGTCGGCGTAGACATCGACGGCGGTCGTCTGCGTTTCTCGAAGTGCGGGGTCGAGTGCGATGCGGTTGTCGAAGACGAAACACTCACCCTGCCAGTCGGCGTTGGCGTCGGTATCGATCTTGAAATCAGCATCTGCATCTGCATCACCCGACGTCGCGAGATAGCGCAGGATGCCGCCTCCGAGTTGCAGCACCTCGAGCTCGAATGCGTCATGCATCCACGCGGCTGTTTTCTCGCAGCGAATGCCGCCGGTGCAGTACATGGCCACCTGTTGGCCCTGCGCCTTCCAAGTCGCAGCG
>JAYUWC010000346.1:0-9952 GCA_043753755.1 Rhizobacter sp. | reverse complement strand
GCTCGTCGCCGCGGGCTGCGATGCGATCGTCGTGGACACCGCGCACGGCCACAGCCAGGGCGTGGTCGAGCGGGTGCGCTGGGTCAAGCGCAACTTCCCGAAGGTCGACGTCATCGGCGGCAACATCGCCACCGGCGCCGGGGCTCTCGCTTTGGTGGAAGCCGGCGCCGACGCGGTCAAGATCGGCATCGGTCCGGGTTCGATCTGCACCACGCGCATCGTCACCGGCGTCGGCGTGCCGCAAATCTTTGCGATCGAGCAGGTCCGCAAGGCGCTCGCCGGCAGCGGCGTGCCGTTGATCGCCGATGGCGGCGTGCGCTACTCGGGCGATTTGGCCAAGGCGATCGCCGCCGGTGCCGATACCGTGATGATGGGCGGTGCTTTTGCCGGCACCGAAGAAGCACCGGGCGAGACCATTCTTTATCAGGGCCGCACCTACAAGAGCTACCGTGGCATGGGCTCCATCGGCGCAATGCAACAAGGCTCGGCCGATCGCTACTTTCAAGACAGCGCGCCCAACAACCCGAACACCACCAAGCTCGTGCCCGAGGGCATCGAGGGGCAGGTGCCCTACAAGGGGTCGGTGGTCGGCGTGATCTTTCAGATGGCCGGCGGGCTGCGTGCCTCGATGCATTACTGCGGTTGTGCGAGCATCGGCGAGATGCACAGCAAGGCCGAGTTCGTCGAGATCTCGTCGGCGGGCATGCGCGAGAGCCATGTCCACGACGTGCAGATCACGAAGGAAGCGCCCAACTACCGGATGGAGTGATGGAGCCGCTGGCCAAGCGTCGTGAGGCAGCGATGTCTTTCATCATGCTCACCGTGCTGATCGACATGGTGTCGGTCGGTTTGATCATCCCGGTGCTGCCGGCCTTGGTGGGCTCGTTCACCACCTCGGCGGCGGATCAGGTCTTCTGGTACGGGACGGTCGCGTTCGCCTTCGGCTTTGCCAACTTTATCGGCTCACCGATTTTGGGCGCGCTCTCAGACCGCTACGGCCGCCGGCCCATTCTGTTGATCGGCTTTTGCGGCCTGGCGCTCAACTTCTTCGCGACGGCGGTTGCCACCGCGCTGTGGATGCTGATCGTGGTGCGCCTCTTCGGCGGTGCCGTGCAATCGAACGCGGCGGTCGCCAACGCGTATGTGGCCGACATCACGCCGCCCGAGCAACGCGCCAAACGTTTCGGCTTGCTGGGAGCGATGTTCGGGCTGGGCTTCATGCTCGGGCCGGTCACTGGCGGTTTGCTCGGCGCGATCGATCTGCAACTGCCGTTCTTTGTCGCTGGCGCGCTGGCGTTGCTCAACCTCGCCTATGGCTGGTTCGTACTGCCCGAGTCGCTGGCCCCCGCGCAACGACGGGCGATCGACTGGGCCAAGGCGCTGAACCCGGTCGCCTCGTTGCGGGCTCTCAGTCAGCTGAGAGAGGTCGGGCTGCTGGTGGCCGTGGTCGGCTGCACCGGTCTTGCCCAGTTCGTGCTCTACAGCACCTGGGTGCTTTATGGTCATTTCCGGTTCGGATGGGGTCCGCGCGAAAGCGGGCTTTCGCTTTTCGCCGTCGGCGTGATGTCGGTGTTCGTGCAGGGTTGGTTGCTCGGCAAGCTGCTTAAACGCTTCAGCCCGCAGCGCCTCGCTGTCATCGGGTTGATGTCGTCGACGCTCGCCTATGCGGCCTGGGGCCTCGCGACCGAGGGCTGGATGATGTATGCGGTGATCGTCATGAATGTGTTCGGCTTCACGGCTGCCGCGTCGATCCAGAGCATCATCTCGAGCGCGGCCGATGCGACGACACAGGGCCAAACGATGGGCGCGGCCAGCTCGCTCACCAGCTTGATGGCAGTGGTTGCACCTGTGCTCAGCACGCCGCTGCTCGGTCGGGTCTCGCACCTCTCGTCCGGTGACTGGCGGCTCGGCATGCCGCTGTTCTTTTGCGCCGCATTGCAGGCGGCCGCGCTCGCGCTCGCCGTCATCCACTTTCGCGGCCGGCGCGCCAGCCGCGTGGCGGCCGCTGCTGGCTCTACTTCCTGACCCGCCACCATGCACGACAAGATCCTGATCCTCGACTTCGGCTCGCAAGTTACCCAGTTGATTGCACGCCGCGTTCGCGAAGCGCATGTGTTCTGCGAGATTCACCCGAACGACGTGAGCGATGCGTTCATCCGCGAATTCGCGCCGAAGGGAATCATCCTTTCGGGCAGCCACGCGTCGACCTACGAAGAGCACGAGTTGCGCGCGCCTCAAGCGGTGTGGGATCTCGGCGTGCCGGTGCTCGGCATCTGCTACGGCATGTTCACGATGGCGGTGCAGCAGGGCGGGCAGGTCGAGGCATCGGACCACCGGGAGTTCGGCTATGCCGAGGTGCGGGCGCATGGTCACACGAAGCTGCTCGACGGCATCGAAGACTTCGCTACACCCGAAGGCCACGGCATGCTCAAGGTCTGGATGAGCCATGGCGACAAGGTCACCGCGCTGCCGCCGGGCTTTAAGTTGATGGCAAGCACGCCTAGCTGCCCGGTTGCCGGCATGGCCGACGAAGCGCGTGGCTACTACGGCGTGCAGTTCCACCCCGAGGTCACTCACACGCTGCAGGGCCGCGAGCTGCTGAACCGATTCGTGCTGCAGATCGCCAAGGCCAACCCCGACTGGGTGATGGGCGACTACATCGAAGAAGCCGTCGCGCGCATCCGCGAGCAGGTCGGCGATGAAGAGGTGATCCTGGGCCTCTCAGGTGGCGTCGACTCGAGCGTGGCTGCCGCTTTGATCCACCGCGCGATCGGCGACCAGCTCACCTGCGTGTTCGTCGACCACGGCCTGTTGCGCCTGAACGAAGGTGCGAAGGTGATGGAGATGTTTGCCGGCCGGTTGCACGCCAAGGTAATCGCCGTCGACGCGAGCGCGCAGTTTCTCGGCCACCTCCAAGGCGTGAGCGACCCCGAAGCCAAGCGCAAGATCATCGGGCGCGAGTTCGTCGAGGTCTTTCAAGTCCAAGCCAAAAAACTCAAAGCCGCGAAATGGCTGGCGCAGGGCACGATCTATCCCGATGTGATCGAAAGCGGCGGCTCGAAGAAGTCGACGTCGATCAAGAGCCACCACAACGTCGGTGGCCTGCCCGAAACCTTGGGGCTCAAGCTGCTCGAGCCGCTGCGCGAGTTGTTCAAAGACGAAGTGCGCGAGTTGGGTGTGGCACTCGGTCTGCCGCACGACATGGTGTATCGCCACCCGTTCCCCGGCCCGGGCCTCGGCGTGCGCATCCTCGGTGAGGTCAAGCCGCAATTCGCCGACCTGCTTCGCCGCGCAGATGCGATCTTCATCGAAGAGTTGCGCAACACCGTCGACACCGAGACCGGCAAGAGCTGGTATGCGCTGACCAGCCAGGCCTTCGCGGTGTTCTTGCCGGTGAAGAGCGTCGGCGTGATGGGCGATGGCCGCACCTACGACTATGTGGTTGCGCTCCGCGCCGTGCAGACCAGCGATTTCATGACTGCCGACTGGGCCGAGCTGCCGTATGCCCTTCTCAAGCGGGTGTCGGGCCGGATCATCAACGAGGTGCGCGGTATCAACCGGGTGACCTATGACGTGAGCAGTAAGCCGCCGGCCACGATCGAGTGGGAATAGTCCTCGGGCTTCGCTCTGCCGCGCGAGAGCTTGCCAATCGTGAACCACTGCCTGCGCTTGCGACTCATGTGAAGGCGGTCGTTTGCCGATATCACCGACAACATGTTCGCGATGTCTGCCCGACAAGCCGTACGCCCACCCTGGCGGCCATTCGGATGGATGCGTCGGTTCTGGGCCGGCTTGTTCGTGGCACTGGCGGCTGGCGGCGCGTTCCCGGTAGCCGCTGCCGCGCCTCTGATGCTCGATGGCACGCCGGCTCAGGCGGTGTGGCCCGCCGTCAGCGTTCGTGTCGACTCTGCAGGCGATCTGACGCTTGCCCAGGTGTTGGAACAGCCCCAACGGTTTGCGCGAGCCGAGGGCACGACTGGCAATCTCGGCCGCGTCGCTAAGCCCGTGTGGCTGCGCTTTACGGTGTTCGTACCCGCCACCAAAGCCGCACAGCGTGTGCTGGAGATCGACTACCCCGCGCTTAACCGGATCGACGTCCATTTGGTACGTCCCAATGGTCTGCTGGAGACCTACCGCCTCGGCAACGAGCAGCGCCTCGTCGACAGGCCGCTTCACTCGCGCACTCATGCCGTCGGACTGAGCCTTGATCCTGGTCCAACGGAGGTATTGCTGCGCGTGGTCACCACCAGTGCAATGGCTCTGCCAATCACGCTGCGCACCACAGACGACTTCACTGCGCAAGAGTCGGGCACGCAGCTTCTGCTCGGCGGCCTCGCCGGATTGGCACTTTGCATGATGGTCTACAGCCTTGCGCACTGGATCGGTGTGCGCGACTCCATGTTCGGCGCCTACGCAATCCTCGTCGGCGCAAACCTCCTGTTCACACTCACTAACTTCGGCATCGGCGCGCAGTATCTTTGGCCGAACATGCCGGCGCTGTCGATGCGACTTTCGCCGATCCTTGCGATGGTCGCCGCGGCCGCGGGCACCATTTTTCTGCGACGCGCTCTAGACATGGATCAGATCCTGCCGCGGCTGTCGCTGTTCGTGCGTGCGTTGTGTGGCATCACGATCGCGGTTGTGGCCGTCTCCGCGCTCGGCCTGATCGGCTACCCAAAGGCCCAGTTGGCGGCAACATGGCTGGGCTTGATTTCTACCCTGGCGGTATTGCCGGCGATGCTCGTCCGGGCGCGGCTCGGCGACCACGCGTCGTACTTGATTTTGTTCGGCTGGGTGGTTTATCTCAGCGGCGCGCTTATGGTCGTCGGCGTCGTGAGTGGCAAGCTGGAGCCCACTTTGTGGACTCAGCTCACTTACCCGGTCTCTAACCTGATTGAAATGTCGGCATGGATGGGCGTACTCGGTGTCCGCGTTCAAACGATTCGCCGCCGCGCCGACCGCGTTCGCCTAGAGGCCGAGACGCTTCGCACCCTAGCGCACTCTGATGCGCTCACCGGCCTGCCCAATCGCCGTGGCTTGCAGACCGAACTCGCGCTCGCACTGCACCGATGCACACCGGACCGCTTGCTCGCGCTTTACTTGCTCGACCTGGACGGCTTCAAGCTCGTGAACGATCGCTATGGGCACGACGTGGGCGATGCCGTGCTGGTGGCCGCCGGCAGGCGCATGCGTGAGCAGCTGCGTGGTGCCGATGTCGTAGCCCGCCTAGGCGGTGACGAATTCGTCGTGCTTGCCGGTGATCTGGCCGACGAGGGCGCGGCTGCGGCGTTGGGGCAGAAGCTGCTGGCCGCCTTCGATGTGCCGTTTGATGCCGCCGTGCAGCACTGCGAAGTGGGACTGACCATCGGCTATGCGCTGGCCCCGCACGACGCAGCGAGTTCCGACGACCTCATCAAACGCGCCGACGCTGCCATGTACGCAGGCAAGCAGGCCGGGCGGCGGTCGGTAAATCGCGGGGGTCGTTCGCTGGTCGCAATGTGATCATCCGCGGCTCATCCGCGGCTCATCCGCGGTTAAGCGAAGCCACGGCACGCTGTCGGGGACCCTGGCCACTGAACGTACCATGGGCGGATGTCGAAAACCACGCAAATTTTGTTCGGGTTCCATGCCGTCACGGTGCGTTTGAAGTCGGCGCCGAAGTCGGTCCTCGAAATTCACGTCGAGACTTCGCGGCGGGACCAACGCATGCGCCAGTTCGTCGAACGTGCACGCGATGCCGGTGCCAAGCTGATCGAGAGCGACGACGAGCGCCTGCAAAAACTCAGCGGATCGCACCGCCACCAGGGCGTGGTGGCACGTGTCGAGGCCATCGCTGTCAGCCACTCGCTCGATGACACGCTCGACGGTGTCGACGGTCCGCCGCTGCTGTTGGTGCTCGACGGCATCACCGACCCGCACAACCTCGGCGCCTGCTTGCGTGTGGCCGATGGCGCCGGTGCACATGCAGTCATCGCGCCGAAAGACCACGCAGTAGGCGTCAACGCGACGGTCGCCAAAGTCGCGAGCGGTGCGGCCGACACGGTGCCGTACTTCATGGTGACCAATCTGGCACGCACGCTGAACGAGCTGAAGGAGCGTGACATCCGTGTCATCGGCACCTCTGACGACGCAACGCAATCGCTCTACGACCTCGACCTGAGCGGCCCGGTTGCGCTCGTGCTCGGCGCCGAGGGCAGCGGCATGCGGCAACTCACCGCAAAGACCTGCGACGAACTGGTGCGCCTGCCGATGGCTGGCGCGGTCGAGAGCCTGAACGTCTCGGTCGCGAGCGGCGTGTGCCTTTATGAAGCGGTGCGCCAACGCCTCACGAAACATTGAATGCGGGGAAGCACCATGCCTGTCATCGACGTCAAGCACCCACTCGTCAAGCACAAGGTCGGTCTGCTGCGCGAGAACGACATCTCGACAAAGAAGTTTCGTGAACTCACCAACGAACTCGCGCGACTGCTGGCCTATGAGGCGACCGCCGACTTCCCACTCGAGACAACCACGATCGAATGCTGGAGCGGCCCGACCGAGATCGAGCAAATCAGCGGCAAGAAGGTGACCGTGGTGCCGATTTTGCGAGCCGGTCTCGGCATGCTCGACGGCGTGCTCGACATGATCCCGAGCGCCAAGGTCAGCGTGGTCGGTCTCTCGCGCAACCACGAGACGCTGCAGCCGGAAAATTATTTCGAGAAGTTCGTCGGCCACCTCGCCGAGCGCACCGCACTCATCATCGACCCGATGCTCGCGACCGCCGGCTCGATGATCGCAACCATCGACCTGCTAAAAAAGCGTGGCTGCAAAGACATCCGCGCGCTTGTACTGGTGGCCGCACCCGAGGGCGCGGCCGCACTCGACCGAGTACACCCCGACGTGCGCTGCTGGACGGCCTCGATCGACAGTCACTTGAACGAGATCGGCTACATCATCCCCGGCCTCGGCGACGCGGGCGACAAGATTTTCGGCACCAAGTAGCGCAAGGTCGTCCGCCGATTCGTGGCTGGCTGGTCAGTCGGGGATCTGCCTGAATCCGGGCTTGCCGAACAGCGCCTCCGGCGGCGCGTTGCCTTCGGTGATGACGGCGAAGGCGCGGCCTTTACGGGCATCGGCGTTGCGCGCGGCGCCTGACCAAAGTAGACGGCGGACCTTGCGAGGCCAGCGCGGCCGGTGCGAGCGCGGTGACGGCAAAACTCAGCCGATGTGGTTTAGTTAGGTTGCATGCAAAGCAGTGGAGCCCGCGCCAGAAGAGGTATCCCTAAGGCCGACGAGACCCACGCCGAGCGGCCACGCGAGCAACAAAACCGCCACCGACCTAACGAGATATTCGCAACGCCTCGGGGTTGACGATGTGGGTCGGCTCCCCCTTGATGAAGTTGACGACGTTCTCGAACGCTGCCTGAAAGTAGCGCTCGTAGCTGTCTTGCTCGACGTAGCCGATGTGCGGTGTACAAACCGCGTTTTCGAGCCTCAGCAGCGGGTGGCCTTGAAGAATCGGCTCGCTTTCGAACACATCGACTGCGGCCATGCCGGGGCGGCCGCGATTGAGCGCCGAGACCAGCGCGCCTTCTTCGATCAGTTCGGCACGCGAGGTGTTGACCAACAAGGCGGTCGGCTTCATCCGCGTCAGCGAGTCGAGCTTGACGACGCCGCGCGTGCTGTCGTGCAGGCGCAGGTGCAACGAGAGCACATCGCAAGTTTCGAAGAAGGCTTCGCAACTCTCAGCGGCGGCATGACCATCGTGCAGCGCACGCTCACGTGCCGACTCACTGCCCCAGACCAGTGTCTTCATGCCGAAGGCGCGGCCGTAGCCCGCGACCATCTGCCCGATCTGGCCGTAGCCCCATATGCCCAAGGTCTTGTCGCGCAACACCAGCCCGAGACCGAAGTTGGCCGGCATCGATGCAGCCTTGAGCCCCGACTGCTGCCACGCACCGTGCTTCAGGTTGCCGATGTATTGCGGCAGCCGGCGCATGGCCGCCATGATCAGCGCCCAGGTCAGCTCGGCCGGTGCAACCGGCGAGCCCACGCCCTCGGCGACCGCGATGCCCAGGCGGGTGCAGGTCTCGATGTCGATGTGCGAGCCGGCGCGCCCGGTCTGCGATATCAGCTTGAGCTTGGGCAGCTTCTCGAGCAGTTGCTTGGGGAATTGCGTGCGCTCGCGGATCAGCACCAGCACCTCGGCATCGCGCAGCCGCACTGAGAGCTGGCCGATGCCCTTGACCGTGTTGGTGAAGACTTTGGCGTTGAGTGCTTCCATCGCGCTTGCGCACTTCAACTTGCGCACCGCGTCTTGGTAGTCGTCGAGGATGATGATGTTCACTGGAGCGAAGAGGGACGTTGCGCCTGCTGTGATCGGTCTTGATTGTGCACGCGCGAGAGTGCGCCTGTAGCATGCCGCCTCTCACACCCAAGCCCCCGGAGACACCCCTCATGACCATCTCGATGCACTCGGCCAGCGTGCCGGTTTTCCTGCGGCTTTTCGACAGCCTCAGCCGCTGGCTCGACAAGGCCGAGGCTCACGCGGCGGCCAAGAAGTTCGACCCCCAGATCTACCTCGGCGCACGTCTCGCGCCCGACATGCTGCCCTTTACCAAGCAGATCCAGATCGCTTGCGACGGCGCGAAATTCGGCGTCTCGCGGCTGGCCGGTGTCGATGCCCCCAAGTTCGACGACACCGAGGCGACCCTGGCCGAATTGCGCGAGCGCGTGCGCGCGACCGCTGAGTTCATCCGATCGGTGCCCGCCGGCCAGATCGATGGCACCGAAGACAAAGACGTGACGATCCCGCGCCGCGACGGCACGATGACGATGAAGGGCGAGGCCTACCTAAAGTACTTCGTTCTGCCCAACTTCTACTTCCACATGACGACCGCCTACGCGCTGCTCAGGCATAACGGGGTCGAGCTCGGAAAGATGGACTTTTTGGGCGCGCTGCAGGGTTGACCCGAAGCGCGAGTTCACTGCCGCCGTCAGACCTGGCCCAACAAGGCCTTGCGCTGCGGCGTGTAGTGCCACCACGGGGCGGCCGGCGCACCGCGCATGAAGTCGACCGCGGCCATGAAGGTGTCGAGAACGCACGGGTCGTGGCGCTGGCCGGTCGTGATGCAGAGCTGCTGGTAGAGCACGAAGGCGTCTCTGCCGCGCAAGTCGGCCGGGCGCTCGATACCGAGCAACCGCAGGTCGGCGGCGAGGGCCGGGCCGATGTTGGGCAGCTGCTCGAGGGCCGTGCACTCGGCGGCGCTTGCAGCCTTCGGGGCCTTGATGGTGGAGGTGCCGGGCATCGCGTCACATCATCATGTTGTTGCGAATCAAGCCGACCGCGAGACCTTCGATTTCGAACTGAACCTCACCTGCATCGGCGCCGCTGGTCGGCACGACGATGGTCTGGAAGTCGGAATTTTCGGGGATCAGCTCGATCGTGTGGCGGGTGCGCCGAAAGCGCTTGACGGTCACTTCGTCGCCGAGCCGCGCGACCACGATCTGGCCGTTCTTCGCGTCTTTGCTTTTCTGCACGGCGAGCAGGTCGCCGTCGATGATGCCGGCGTCTCGCATGCTCATGCCGCGCACCTTCAGCAGGTAGTCGGGCCGCCGCGGGAACATGCTGGCTTCGAGCAGATAACTCTGATCGATGTGTTCTTGCGCCAGGATCGGGCTGCCCGCTGCAACTCGCCCGATCAGCGGCAGCGTGAGCTGTGCGAGGCCGGGCAGCGGCAAGCTGAATTGTTTGCCGCGCTGCAGGTTGAGCTGACGCAGCGTCTCGGCCCGCAGCCGGATGCCGCGTGAGGTGCCGCCCACCAGCTCGATCACGCCTTTGCGTGCGAGGGCCTGCAGATGTTCTTCGGCGGCGTTGGCCGACTTGAAGCCCAACTCGTGCGCAATTTCGGCGCGGGTCGGTGGGGCACCGGTGCGCTCGATCGCGCTTTGCACCAGGTCGAGGACCTGTTGT
>JAYUWC010000345.1:0-9954 GCA_043753755.1 Rhizobacter sp. | reverse complement strand
CTGCGTCGTTCCCGCTGCCCATCATTCGCCGCCACACCGGCACGCCGTTCATGGGCTATTCGGGGGCCACTTATTTGGTGCAAGAGTTCTGCAATGCGCTGTTCGATGCGCTGTTCCACATCTTGCCGCTCGGCACCGACCTCGACCGCGTCGACCCGACGCCTGCCCGCCTCGGCGACGAACCCCCGCGGCCCTGGGATGAAGAGGCGCAGCAGCTGCTTGGCGAGTTCGTCGACAACGAGCCGGTGCTGGTTCAAATCTCGGCGGCAAAGCGCCTGCGCGACCGCGCCGAACGTGACGCCAAGCGCGACGGCGAAGACCGGGTAACGGCCGCGCGTGTTGCGAAATCGCGCGACGCACTCAAACAAGGGGCGCCGGCATGACGCCGCGCTCCGAAACCAATTACCGCGGCGTCTGCTGCGGCAATCCCCGCCGCGGGGGCATTCACGGTGTTGGCCGAAAGGCCGCAAAGGGCCAGCAGGCCCAGAAGGAGTAGAGCATGGCTGACAACAGGCAAGGCTCCCTGTCCGGACTGACGGAGCAGGAGGCGAAAGAGTTTCACGGCATCTTCATGACGAGTTTCATCATCTTCACGTTGATTGCCGTTGTTGCGCACTTTCTTGCGTGGCAGTGGCGTCCGTGGCTGCCGGGCGCGAATGGCTACGCGTCGATCGTGCTCGACGCCAAAGAAGTCGCGATGGCTTACATCGCAGTCGGATTCACGGCGTAGGAGGAAACAACATGTGGCGTATTTGGATGCTTTTCGATCCGCGCAGGACGCTGATCGCGCTCTTCACTTTCCTGTTCGTGCTGGCGTTGGTGATTCACTTCATCTTGCTCAGCACCGATCGCTTCAACTGGATCGAAGGCCCGCACAAGAGCATGACGGTTTCGGGGCAGATGTCGCCGATGCCGTCGGCCGTTACCGCTCCTGCGGGCAAGTAGCCGCGAGCTTGAAGACAGGAGCGAGCGGGGCGCGGTGCGATGCACCGCTCCTGTTCGCGAGAGCGAGTTCGGAGGTGCGCGCGCCGCCAGCGGCCGTGCACCGATCGACACCGATGATGAGGAGCGGGTCATGGCGATGCTGAGTTTCGAGCGCAAGTACCGGGTCCGGGGCGGCACGCTGACCGGCGGCGACTTGTTCGACTTTTGGGTCGGCCCGTTCTTCGTGGGCTTCTTCGGTGTCACCACCGTTTTCTTTTCGGTGGTCGGCACCTTGCTGATCGTCTGGGGCGCCTCGCAAGGGCCGACCTGGAACCTGTGGCAAATCTCGATCGCGCCGCCCGATCTGAAATACGGCCTCGGCATGGCGCCGCTGATGGAGGGCGGTCTGTGGCAACTGATCACCATCTGCGCGATCGGGGCTTTCGTGTCGTGGGCGCTGCGTGAGGTCGAGATCTGCCGAAAGCTCGGCATCGGCTACCACGTGCCGTTCGCGTTCGCGGTGGCGATATTGGCCTACGTGACCTTGACCGTGATTCGGCCCATGCTGCTCGGCGCCTGGGGCCACGGCTT
The DNA here is from genome assembly GCA_043753755.1 of Rhizobacter sp. Classification (GTDB taxonomy): domain Bacteria; phylum Pseudomonadota; class Gammaproteobacteria; order Burkholderiales; family Burkholderiaceae_C; genus LMDS01. Next base: position 8,439 of record JAYUWC010000345.1, on the reverse strand, counting down.
TCCGTATGGAATCATGAGTCACCTCGACTGGGTCTCGAACACGGGCTATCAATACCTGCACTTTCACTACAACCCGGCGCACATGCTGGCGGTCAGCTTCTTCTTCGCGACCACCTTCGCACTCTCGCTGCACGGCGCGCTGATTCTCTCGGCGACCAACCCGGCCAAGGGCGAAACGGTCAAGACCGCAGAGCACGAGAACACCTTCTTTCGCGACACCATCGGCTACTCGATCGGCACATTAGGCATTCACCGCCTCGGCCTTTTCCTCGCGCTCTCGGCGGGGTTCTGGAGCGCCGTCTGCATCGTCATCAGCGGCCCCTTCTGGACCCGCGGCTGGCCCGAATGGTGGAGCTGGTGGCTGAACCTGCCGATCTGGAGATAACGACGACCCCGAGGTCGCCGCGCTGCGGCGGCCGCCCCCCGAGGGGAGCAGAAGAAGCCTTGAGCCGCCTGCCGCTTCTTTTGATTCCCGCGACAGGAGACAGAGATGGCTGAGTACCAAAACATCTTCACCCGCGTTCAGGCGTTCGCGCCTGCCTACCCCGGCATTCCGCTGGCGCGAGACAACAAAGAGCGCGAAGGTCCGGCGATTCACGCCTATTGGTTGGGCAAATTCGGCGACGCCCAGCTCGGGCCGATCTACCTCGGCTGGTTCGGTCTCGCTTCGGCAATGTGCTTTTTCGTCGCGCTCGAGATCGTCGGCCTCAACATGTTCGCGAGCGTCGACTGGAACCCGATCCAGTTCGTCCGCCAGCTGCCGTGGCTGGCCCTCGAGCCGCCGCCGCCGAGCATGGGGCTCAAGCTGTTCCCGCCGCTGAACCAGGGCGGGTGGTGGTTGATGGCGGGCTTCTTCATGACGGCCTCGGTGCTGCTTTGGTGGGTGCGCATGTACCGCCGCGCACGCGCGCTCGGCATGGGCACGCATGTGGCCTGGGCCTTCGCTGCGGCGATCTGGCTGATGCTGTGCCTCGGCTTCATCCGGCCGATCCTGATGGGCTCTTGGGGTGAGGCGGTGCCGTTCGGCATCTTCCCGCACCTCGACTGGACAGCAGCGTTTTCGATCCGCTACGGCAACCTGTTCTACAACCCCTTCCACATGCTGTCGATCGCCTTTCTTTACGGCGCGACGCTGCTGTTCGCGATGCACGGCGCGACCATCCTGGCCGTCAGCCGCTTCGGCGGCGAGCGCGAGATCGAGCAGATCGTCGACCGCGGCACGGCCTCTGAACGCGCTGCGCTGTTCTGGCGCTGGACGATGGGCTTCAACGCGACGATGGAGTCGATTCACCGCTGGGGCTGGTGGTTCGCGGTGCTGTGCCCGCTGGTCGGCGGCATTGGCATCTTGTTGACCGGCACGGTCGTCGACAACTGGTATTTATGGGCCGTGAAGCATCACGTGGCGCCGGTTTACCCGGCGGTCTTCGCGCCGGTGATCGACCCGGCCACGCTCCAGGGAGTCAAGCCATGACGCGATTCAGCTCGATGCGTGCGGCTGCCGTCGGCGCCGAATTGATCTCGATTCGTTCGGTCGCCGTCGGCGTTGGATTGCGATCCGTTCGTGCCGCTGCCGTCGCCGCCGCACTCGCGGCCGCCGCCGTCCTCGCGGGCTGCGAGCGCCCGCCGGTCGACACCGTGCAGCGTGGTTACCGCGGCACCGGCATGGCGCAGGTCTACAACCCGCGCCTGATCGCGGCTGCGGCACCTCTCAACGCGATGCCGGCCGACCCACCGATGGCTTCGCCCGACGGGCCGAGGGCGTCTGCTGTTTTCAAGAACGTGCAAGTTGTCGGCGACACCAGCGTCGGCGAATTCACGCGGCTGATGGTGTCGATGACGGCTTGGGTTTCACCCGACCAGGGCTGCGCCTACTGTCACAAGGCCGGCGAAGACTTCTCGAGCGATTCGCTCTACACCAAGGTCGTCGCGCGGCGCATGTTGCAGATGACGCGACACATCAACACCGACTGGAAGACACACGTCGCCACGACGGGCGTCACTTGCTACACCTGCCACCGCGGTCAACCGGTTCCTGCCAACGTGTGGTTCGCGCCCAAGGCCGACACGCATGCCGCCGGCATGATCGGCAACCGCGCCGGCCAGAACGCACCTGCGCCTTCGGTCGGGCTGGCCTCTCTGCCCAACGACCCGTTTACGCCCTACCTGCTCAGCCCCGCGACCGACCCGGCGGCGATCCGCGTGATCGGCCAGACGGCACTGCCCACCGGCAACCGGCAGTCGACCAAGCAGGCCGAGTTCACCTACGGCCTGATGATGCACATGTCGCAGTCGCTCGGCGTCAACTGCACCTACTGCCACAACACGCGCTCGTTCGCGTCGTGGGATGCGAGCACGCCGCAGCGAGCGACCGCGTGGTACGGCATCCGCATGGCACGCGACCTGAACACCAACTACATCGAGTCGTTGAACGGTGTGTTCCCGGTCAACCGCCTCGGGCCGACCGGTGATGTGGCCAAGCTCAACTGCACCACGTGTCACCAAGGCGCGTTCAAGCCGATGTACGGTGCGAGCCTGCTCAAAACCCACCCCGAACTGGCGGGTGTGCGGGCGGTGGTTACTACGGCTGCGCCGGCTGATGCCGCTTCGGCTGCGCCACCAAGCGTGGTTTCGGCGGCACCGGCCGAGCCGATGATTGCGGCCAAAGCCGTCGTGTTCTTCGAGGTCGGCTCACCGGGCTTGTCTGATGGCGGCCGCAGGGCGCTCGCGCCTTTGATCGATGCGTTGAAGGCCGATCCTGGCGCCAAGGTCACGGTCTCGGGCTACCACTCGGCCGCCGGGACATTGGCGCAGAACCAGGATCTTGCCAAACGGCGCGCCTTTGCCGTGCGCGATGCGTTCCGGTCCGCCGGCATCGCCGACGACCGCGTCGCACTCGAGAAGCCGCAGGCGGCCGAAGCCAACCTGGCCGGCGAAGACCCGAAGGCGCGGCGCGTCGAAGTGGCTTTGAAGTAGGCGCCGCGCAGGCCGTCTCAGGTCGATAAGGTGGGCACCGAGCGGCTTTCTGACGCTCGCTCGATGGCCAGCAACGCGCGCTTGCGTTCGACGCCGCCCGCATAGCCGGTCATCGATCCATCGCTGCCGACGACGCGGTGGCAAGGCACGATGAGCGAGACCGGGTTGCGGCCTATCGCGGCGCCCACGGCGCGCACTGCCGGGGCGTTGCCCACCACCTTCGCGATCGCGCTGTAGCTCGCCGTGCTGCCGCTGCGTATGTCGATCAGTGCCGCCCACACAGCAAGTTGAAACGCCGTGCCATGCAAGTCGAGCGGCAACGCGAAAGTGCTGCGCTCGCCGGCGAAGTAGGCGCGCATTTGCTCGGCCGCGCGTTTCAGCAATTCGTCGTCCGCACGGATCGGCACATCGAAAGCTTCGGGGTAATGCTTTTGGCCCTCGAACCAGGCTCCGGCGAGGCCCTCGGCTGTACGCACGATGAGCAGGGCGCCCAGCGGCGTGTCGAGCGTCGTCTGCGCAGTGCAGGCCTGGCGGATCGAATCGGTGATGGTGTTCATGAGGTGGCCTTTTCGAGTGAGTTCCAGAGTCGCAGCACCGCATAGGCGCGCCACGGTTGCCAGGCGCAGGCACGGGCTTCGGCCTCCCGTTGGGACGAGGTGCCGAAGCATTGCCGCATCGCCTTGAGCACGGCCACGTCGTTCGGTGGAAAGGCGTCGGGCCAGCCGAGCGCACGCATCGCGACGTAGTGAGCCGTCCATGGGCCGATGCCTTTGATCTCGCACAGCTGCTCGATCAATGGCTCGGGTCGTGAGCGCGATGCCAGCAGCGGCTCTATGGCAGGCCACGCCTGCGCCAACCCGCGGATGGCGTTCGCGCGCGTGCGGATGATGCCGAGTTCGGCAATGCGCTCTGTCGGCGCGTCGGCGAGTGTTTCGGGCGCCGGAAAAGTGCGAAGCACATCGGCCCATGGCGTTGCGATGGGTGCACCGAAGCGCTCGACGAGCCGGCGTGCCAGCGTTCGCGCGCCCGCTACCGTCACCTGCTGCCCGAGCACCGCGCGCACCGCGAGCTCGAACGGATCGAGCGCGCCAGGCAGACGCAGCCCCGGCGCGCCAGGCAGATCGGCGAGTGCTGCGGCGATGGTCTGGGGTTCGGCGTCGAGGTCGAGCCAGCGCCGCACTGCCGCGATCACACGCGCACTGGCGGACGCCAACTCGGGCGCGAAACGCAACCGCACCACCGCAGCGCAATTCGGGTCGCTCGAGAACTCGACCTCGACCCAACCGGCCGCGCTCGCAACGGTGCCGGCGCGCAGGCTGCGACGCACCCGCCGCGCATCGACGACTTCAACCTCGGGCACCCCACGCAGCGCCAAAAATCGCAGCAGCGTGTTCACGTCGAACGGTGGCCGGTATGCGAGCTTCACGCTGACCGCGGTGATCTCGCGGGCTTTTCTAGGCGCATCGCCATCGACTTCACCGCGCAGCCGCCTCGGGCTCATCCGGTAGTTCTCGACGAACGCGGCGTTGAACCGTCTGAGGCTGTTGAAGCCACTGGCGAGCGCCACCTGCGCGACTGGCATGACCGTGTCGGTCAGCAGTTGTTTGGCCAGCAAAAGGCGGCGCGTTTGCAGGTATTGAACCGGTGTCACACCGTGCTCGGCCTGAAAGATGCGACGCAGGTGGCGGTCGCTGACGCCGAGGCGGGCGGCAAGCGCCGCGAGGCCAGGCGCATCGCCGCTGGCGGCTTGTGCCGTGATTGCGTCGGCCGCCTGGCAGGCCAGTGTGCGGGAGGCGTCCATCACGCTCCACGGCAAGCCCGCCCCCGGCGCGATCTCGGGCCGGCACTTCATGCAAGGCCGAAACGCTGCCGCCTCGGCCTGCGCTGGCGTCTCGAAAAAGCGGCAGTTCTTGCGCAGTGGCGTGCGCACCCGGCAGATCGGCCGACAGTAGATGCCGGTCGAGGTCACGCCGACGAAAAGCCGCCCGTCGAAGCGTGCGTCGCGGGCGGTCAAGACGCGATATGCAGCGCTGTCGTCGAGCAGGAGTGCAGCCGAAGTCATCGAGTCGATTATCGCGAGACTCGCCTTGAAGACTCGCCGTTTTCGGACACGTGGATATCGTCGGTCAGACGAGCGAGCATGCCTACGACTGCGGGTTCGCGTGCTGTCATGGTTGTGGGGTGGCAGGTAGTCTCGCGGCATCGCGGGAGCCGCAGCGTCGTCGCTTGCAGCCCGCCACACTCCGCACGAACCACAGACCACGCCATGCCCCTTTCTGCGATTGCGCCCGCTGACGGCACGAAGCGTTCGCCGCATCCGCGTCGCGTCTTCTTGCTCGGTGCCACCGGCACCATCGGCCGCGCCACGGTGCGTGAGCTGCTGCAACGCGGGCATGAGGTCGTGTGTCTGGTGCGGCCTAGCACTGTGGGCGGGTCGCCGCCGCCGTGGCCGTCGGAACTGCACGGCGCGACGCGTCGCTTCGGTAACGTGACCGATCGGGTGTCGCTCGAGCGCGAGGGGTTTTGCGGTGAGCGTTTCGACGCGCTCGTCTCGTGCCTCACGTCGCGCACCGGCGTGCCGGCGGATGCCTGGGCGATCGACCACCAAGCCCATGTGCATGCGCTCGAGCTTGCACAGCAACTGGGGGTCGCGCACTTCGTGTTGCTCTCGGCGATTTGTGTGCAGCGCCCGCGCTTGGCGTTTCAGCACGCGAAGTTGGCGTTCGAGAAAGCGCTGATCGAGTCGGGCCTGCTCTACTCGATCGTGCGCCCGACGGCCTTCTTCAAATCGCTATCAGGGCAAGTCGAACGGGTGCGATGTGGCAAGCCGTTCTTGATGTTTGGCGACGGCACGCTCACCGCCTGCAAACCGATCGACGACGACGATCTGGCCAGCTACCTCGCCGACACGCTCGACGACGCCAGCCTCCAGGCTCGCGTGCTGCCGATCGGTGGCCCCGGCGACGCGATCACACCGCGGCAACAGGCCGAGCATTTGTTCGCGTTGCTCGGCCGGCCGCCGCGTATGCGCCAAGTGCCCGTGGCGCTGCTCGACGGCATCGTCGGCGTGCTCGGTGCCGCAGGCCGTGTACTGCCGTCGCTGGCCGCCAAGGCCGAGCTCGCCAAGATCGGCCGCTACTACGCCACCGAATCGATGTTGGTGTTCGACCCGGCCAGCGGCCGGTATGACGCCGCAGCCACTCCGTCGACCGGCAGCAAGACGCTGTTCGATCACTACGGGCGTTTGCTCAGCGGCAGCGCACCGAGCGAACGCCGCGAGCACGCCGTGTTTTGAGGCTGCGCGAGGCGCATCGAACGCATTGTGGCGAGAGACAGTCACGCGGGGCAACCATTTCGGCCGCGCTTCTGTTTTGAAACCTCAGAAAAAATGGACGGGTGAAAGCTTGAGCCCAAGAAGAAGGCCTCGCGAGCGGGGCCTTCTTACTTGTCGTGCGTTGGGTCTCAGGTCACTTGAGCGTCATGATCCAGGCGACCAACTGCTTTGCTTCAGCATCGCTGACCTGCGGGTTCGCAGGCATCGGGATGTTGCCCCAGACGCCCACGCCACCCTTCAGCACTTTGGCAGCGAGCTTGTCGGTCGCGTCAGCTTGACCGGCGTATTTGGCTGCCACCTCTTTGTAAGCCGGGCCCAGCACTTTCTTGTCGACTGCGTGGCAGGCCATGCAGTTCTTTTTCTGGGCCAGATCGGCCTGCGCGAACGCAGGTGCCGCGGCGCCGAAAACAAACAGCAGGGTCAACGTGGAAAGGATTTTCGTGCGGGATGTCATGGTGTCCTCGTGTCGGTTCTCGTGTTTGCTCTCGACTACAGTCAGCATAACGGTTCGTGCCGCTGCAGGTTGACACTGCATTCGCGCACGCCAACAGCCCCCGGAGTTCGCGCCATGCTTTTCGTCATCGTTGGCATGCTCATCGTTTTGAGCAACCTCGCCGGCATCGGCCCCTTCGCCGCCTGGAACTGGGAGTTCACTGGCGACCTCTGGAAGTTCTGCGTTCCTTTCGTGTTGGCCGCGTTGTGGTGGACCTTCGCCGACGTCTCAGGCCTCAACAAGCGGCGCGAGATCGAGAAAATAGAGCAGCGCAAGCGCGATCGTCGCAAAGACAACCTCGCCGCGCTCGGCTTCGACGAGAAGGCGCGCCGCAAAGGCCGCAAGCGCTGAAGTCGCTCGTCAGCCTCTGACTCGAGTCAATCGACTCAATCGACTCAGGCGACTCACTCGAACCGGTCGAGCACGGCGCCCAGACTTGCACTCGATGCGTTGTTCGCGAACTTCGCGAGCACGCCGCGGGTGTAGCGCGGCTTCGGTGCAAGCCAAGCGCCACGGCGCTCGGCCAACACCTGGTCGCTCACATTCAACTCCAGCGTCAGGGTGTGCGCGTCGATCGTGATCGAGTCGCCCTCGTGCACCAGCGCAATGTTGCCGCCGGCGCTCGCTTCGGGGGCCACATGGCCGACGACCATGCCCCAGGTGCCACCCGAAAAACGCCCGTCGGTAACTAGCCCCACTGATTCGCCGAGGCCCTGGCCGATCAACGCGCCGGTCGGTGCCAGCATCTCCGGCATGCCGGGGGCGCCCTTTGGTCCGAGATAGCGCAACACCATCACGTCGCCGGCAACGATCTTCTTGGCCATGATCGCAGCGAGCGCCGACTGCTCGTCGTCGAACACCCGAGCCGGGCCGGTGATGACAGGGTTTTTCAAGCCGGTGATCTTGGCCACGCAGCCCTCGGGCGAGAGATTGCCTCTCAAGATGGCGAGGTGGCCTTGCGCATACATCGGCGCCTCGACAGCACGTATCACCTCATGATCGCCGCCCCGAAGGTCGGGAATCGCCGCAAGGTTCTCAGCCACGGTTTTGCCAGTGATGGTGATGCAATCACCGTGCAGCAAACCGGCCTTCAACAGCGCCTTCATCACCTGCGGGATTCCCCCCGCACGGTGCAGGTCGACCGCCAAAAAGCGGCCCGACGGTTTGAGGTCGCAGAGCACCGGCACGCGTTTGCGCACGCGCTCGAAGTCGTCGATCGTCCACTCGACCTCGGCCGCGTGCGCGATCGCGAGAAAGTGCAGCACGGCGTTGGTCGAACCGCCGGTTGCCATGATCACCGCCACCGCGTTCTCGATCGACTGGCGAGTGACGATGTCGCGCGGCTTCAGATTCTTCTTGACCGCCTCGACCAGCACGCGCGCCGCCTCGCCCGTGTGCGCTACGATTTCGTCGTGCACATTGGCCATCGTGCTCGAGAACGGCAGGCTCATGCCGAGCGCTTCGAATGCCGAACTCATCGTGTTCGCGGTGTACATGCCGCCGCACGAGCCAGTGCCCGGGATCGCACGGCGCTCGATCTCGCCGAAGTCTTCTTCACTCATCTTGCCTGCGCTGAATTGGCCGACCGCCTCGAACACGCTGACGATGTTCAGGTCTTCGCCCTTGTAGCGGCCCGGCA
>JAYUWC010000344.1:0-10007 GCA_043753755.1 Rhizobacter sp. | reverse complement strand
ACCCGCTGCGGCTCGCTTACTACCGGAGCCATCTGCGGGCGAGTCACGACGCGATCGCGCAGGGCGTTGTCCTGCGCGGCTACTGCGCTTGGTCGCTGCTCGACAACCTTGAGTGGTCGCTCGGCTACTCGAAGCGCTTCGGCATCGTCCACGTCAACTTCGACACGCAAGAGCGCACTTTGAAAGACAGTGCGCGCTTCTATGCCGAAGTGATTGCGACGAACGGCGCGGCGTTGGCCGCCGGCTGACTCTGGCGGCGGCCCTGGCGTGAACCTTTGATCGAGGCCGAACGAATGACGCGCCGACCCGGGATCGACAGTTCGTAACGCCGCGCATTGCACGCGGCCGACACTCGGCTCGCGATCCTGTGGCGGCTCCGACCGCCATTTCGTCAGAGCTTTCAGAAAGGCCGACCATGAGACAAGCAACGAGATTCACTCTTCGCACGCTCAACAGGCTCGCTGCCGCTGCCGCAGCCGCCGCGCTCGCGTTCGCTGCGCCCGCTTTCGCGCAACTCAGCACCGCCACGGTTCGCGGCGCAGTCACGGGCGATGCCCAGGCGCAGGCTGGCGCCGCCGTGACCGCCACCAACACTGCCAGCGGTCAGGTCAGCCGCACCACCAGTCGCGCCGACGGCAGTTATGTGTTGACCGGCCTCGTGCCCGGCAGCTATCGGCTGGAAATCAAGTCGCCCGGTTTCGCTGCACGCAGCGAGACGTTGACCGTGCAGGTCGGCCAGACGGTCGACCTCGACCTCGTGCTTGCGAAAGAGGGCACGGCGCAGCTCAATACCGTCACCGTGGTCGGCAGCGCCGGCCTCGACCGCAAGACCTCGGAGGTCGGCACCTTCGTGAGCCCGAAGCAGATCGACGCGCTGCCGCAAGTGACGCGCAACTTTCTCGCCTTCGCCGACCTCGCACCGGGCGTGCGCTTCGACACCAACGCGCAGGGCCAGGTCAAGCTGCAAAGCGGCGCGCAAAACCAGGACAACATCAATCTCTTCATCGACGGCGTCAGCCAGAAGAACAACATTCTTCGCGGCGGCGCCTCGGGCCTCGACGCGAGCCGCGGCAACCCGTTTCCGCAGTCGGCAATCAGCGAATACAAGGTGATCTCGCAAAACTACAAGGCCGAGTTCGATCAGGTCAGCAGCGCGGCGATCACGGCGGTCACCAAGTCGGGCAGCAACGAGTTGCACGGCGACATCTTCTGGGACCACACCGGCGGCAAGCTCACCGCCCACACGCCGATTGAGAAGACCAATGCCGAAAACGGCAGGCCGCGCGAGTCGTTCAGCCAGGATCAATACGGGCTCACGCTCGGCGGCCCGATCAAGCAAGACGTGGCGCACTGGTTTTTGGCTTACGAGGGCAAGAACATCGGCCAGGCGCGCAGCCTCGGCTTCGGCGGTGTCAACCCGCCCGTGCCCAATGCCGGCCTCGCGGCCAGCTTCTTTCCGCTGCAAGGCTCGAGCACGCAAAACTTCAAAGAAGACTTGCTGTTCGGCAAGGCCGACCTCGACCTGGGCGACGACCAGCGCCTCGAATTCACTGGACGCGTCCGCCGCGAAAAAGACCGCCTCGCCGAAGACATCACCAAGAGTGCGCCGGGCAACGACAAAGCCCGCACCAACAACGAAACCCGCTTCGACCTGAAGCACGAGCTGACCCGCGGTGCCTTCTTCAACGAAGCCCGCATCGGCTACGAGCGCTATGAGTTCAGTCCCAATGCCGACAGCACCGAGCCCGAGATCAAGTACTTCATCTCGCCGACCAACGTCTCGACGGGTGCCGCCGAATTTATCCGCACCGGCGGCTCGCCCGATGCGCAAAACAAGAAGCAGACCGGCTGGCTGCTGCAAGACGATCTCACCTTCACCGGCCTGGCCGGGCACACGATCAAGGGCGGTGCCAAGGTCAAGTTCATGCGCTACGACCTCTCGGGCTCGGTGCGCGGTGTCGACGTTTATCAAAAGCTGATCGACAACACGACCGGCAACCCGGTGCTCTTCAACGGCAACGACTACTACCAACTCGACCGCGCGACCACGCCCAGCGTGCTCGGTTACCGCAACACCCAGTTCGGCATCTATTTGCAAGACGACTGGGCCGTCACGAAGCAGCTCGAGCTCAACCTCGGCGTGCGCTGGGACTATGAAAAAAACATGCTGAACAACAGCTACGTCACACCGGCCGACCGCGTGGCGTCGCTGTCGGTGCTCGACGACGCCGTGGGCACCGACGGCACCTCGAGCCGCGTGCCGGGCGTTGCGGTCACACCCGGGCAGACGTATGCGCAGTCGCTCGCCAAGGGCGGCGTCAACATCAACGACTACATCGCCAACGGCTCCAGCCGCAAGGCTTTCAAAGGCGCGATCCAGCCGCGCGTCGGCTTCTCGTATGACATCAACGGCGACAAGAATCTGGTCGTCTTCGGCGGTGCGGGCCGTGCCTACGACCGCACCATCGCCGACTACGCGATCGCCGAACTCGCCAACAACCTGGCCACCAAAGGCGACGTCTACCTGATCCGCAACGAATTCAAGATGCCCTACACCGACCAGTTCAGTCTGGGCCTGCGCAAAGGCATAGACGCGTGGAACACCGAGCTCGGCTACACCTACTCGGACTCCCGCAACCAGTTCAACTGGACCGAAGGCAACCGCGACCCGCAAGGCGGCGTAGGCGGCAAGCCGCCGAGCGACGCGCTCTTCGGCGGGCCACCCGGCTACGGCAATCTGGTGCTCGGCGACTTCAACGCGCGGGCCAAGACCCACACCGTCTACCTCAAGGCCGACAAACCCTACACGCTGACATCGGGGTGGGGCGCGGGCGTGACCTACACCTTCAGCGAAGCGAAGACGACCAACGCCAACCTCACCAATGATTCGTACAACTTCACCGGCGGCCGGTCGGTGTCGCGCTTCATTCGCTCGGCCGATGTCGAGCGACACCGCATCGTTGCGTCAGGCGTGACCGACGGGCTGCTGCCGTGGGGCTTGCTGCTGTCGGGCAAGGCCGTGCTCGGCTCGGGGCTGCCGTTTCGCATCACCGACTGCTCGGCCGGCTTCAACACCTGCTTCGTGCGGGCCGGCGACGGCAGCACCTTCCGCCAGTTCGATGTCGGCGTGGCCAAGAGCCAGACACTGCCGCTGGGCAAGGTCACCTTCCGGATCGACGTCATCAACCTCTTCAACGCCGAAAACTACGTCGGCGGCTACGACGGTTTCATTGGCCCGACCGGCAACCCGAAGCTCGGTTTGCCCGACGGCAGCCAAATCGGGCCGATGCGTACCGTGAAGCTTTCGATGCGCTACCAGTTCTGAGGCCCAAGCTTCACCCGTTCACGCCCCCGCGTGCCGCTGCGCACGCGTAGTCTCGCGCTCATGCAACGTCGACCCTCGCTCCCACCCGATCTCGCGCGCCGCCGTCTGCTGATCGGGGGCGGCGCGTCTGCGGTCAGTTGGCTCGCAGGGTGCCAGTCTTTCGACCCCGAGATGCTGTTCCGCAACTCGGCCTACGACACCCGCGCGGCCGACGCGGCCTCGAGCGCGGCACAGCCGATCGAGCCGCCGGCGATCGCCGCCCGCACCGCGCTTTCGCCGCTGTTCGAAGACATCGAGCGCCGCACCTTCGATTTTTTCTGGTCGACCGCGAACCCGACCAACGGCTTGGTGCCCGATCGTTATCCCAGCCCATCGCCGTCGAGCATCGCGGCGGTCGGTTTTGCATTGACGGCGTGCGTGATCGGTGCCGACCGCGGCTTCGTGACGCGCGAGCAGGCGCGTGAACGCGTGCTGACCACCGTGCGCTTTTTTCTCAATGCACCGCAAGGACCGCAGCCTCGCGGCACCATCGGCTACAAAGGATTTTTCTACCACTTCCTCGACATGAAGACCGGCCTGCGTGCGCCGAGAAGCGAGCTGTCGACGGTCGACACCGCGCTCTTGGTCGGCGGCATGCTGCACGCGCAGACTTTCTTCGATGGCGAGCACGCCGATGAAGTCGCGATACGCCAGACGGTCGACCAGATTTACTGGCGCATCGACTGGAAGTGGGCGCAGGTGCGCGGCCAACTGATCAGCATGGGCTGGAGCCCCGAGAAGCAGTTCATCCCGCACGACTGGAACGGCTACAACGAAGCGATGCTGGTCGTGCTGCTCGCGCTCGGCTCGCCGACCCACCCGGTCGACGAGGGCGCCTGGAGCGCGTGGAGTGAAAGTTACCGCGGCACCTGGGGCCGCTTCTTCGGCTACGAGCATTTGAGCTTCGCACCGCTTTTCGGCCACCAGTATTCGCACGTGTGGATCGACTTTCGTGGCCTGCAAGACGCCACCATGCGCCAGCGCGGCATCGACTATTTCGAGAACACCCGCCGCGCTGTTTACGCGCAACGTGCCTACGCCATTGCCAACCCCAATGGCTGGTTCGAGTACGGCGCCAACGTATGGGGCTTCACCGCATGCGACGGTCCGGGTTCGATCCGCGAGTTCGATCGCAACGGCCGGCGCCGCACCTTTCTCGACTACAAGGCCCGCGGGGTGGGCCGCTCGAACACGCTCGACGACGGCACGATCGCGCCGACCGCTGCGATCTCTTCGCTGCCGTTCGCGCCCGAGATCGTGATCCCGGCAGTCGAAGAAATGCACGCGCGTTACGGCAACTACATTTTCTCGAAATACGGCTTCTTCGATTCGTTCAACCGCAGCTTTACCGCGACCGACGTCAAGTTGAGCGACGGCCGCGTCGACCCCGGTTTCGGCTGGATCGCCAGCGACTACCTCGGCATCGACCAGGGCCCCATCCTCGCGATGATCTGCAACTACCGCAACGAGCTGGTCTGGGACGACATGCGCCGCTCGGTGCCGATCCGCCGCGGCCTCGAGCGTGCGGGCTTCAGCGGCGGCTGGTTGACCAAGTCCGGATGAACGACAGACGCAGCACGCTCAAGGGCATGGGTGCCCTGGCGTTCGTTGGCAGCGCGGCGCTGGTGGGATGCAGCCGGCGCGGCGCAGCGAGCGAGCCGTTGCACTTCTGGGCCATGGGGCGTGAAGCCGAGGTGGTCACCGAATTGCTGCCGGAGTTTTATGCGCGGTACCCCGGCACTAACGTCAAAGTTCAGCAACTGCCGTGGACGGCCGCGCACGAGAAGCTTTTGACCGCCTATGCCGGCGGCTCGCTGCCCGACCTCTGTCAACTCGGCAACACCTGGCTGCCCGAGTTCACTGCGCTCGATGCGCTGGCGCCGCTGGATGCGAGGGTTGCCGCTGCCGGCATTGACCGCACCGATTACTTCACCGGCATCCTCGACACCAACCTCATGCCGACAGCGCAAGGCACGCGGCTCTTCGGGCTGCCTTGGTATGTCGACACGCGGCTGCTCTTCTACCGCACCGATCTGCTGCGGGCAGCCGGCGTCGCGCGCGTGCCGCAGAGCTGGCCCGAGTGGCTGGCGGCGATGCGCGCAATCAAGCGCCGCGCACCCGTCGGTGCAGGCGCAAACACAGGCCCGCGCTTCGGCGCGTTGCTGCCGCTCAACGAACCTGACCCGCTGTTCGCGATGGCCTTGCAGCAAGGCCCGTTGCTGCGCGATGACGACACCCGTGGCGCGTTTGCCCAGCCCGCTTTTCGACGCGCGCTGAGCTTCTACGCCGAAGTCTTTCGAGAAGGTCTCGCGCCGGCGATGAATGCCGCGCAGATCTCGAACGTGTGGGACGAATTCGCGCGCGGCATGTTCATCTTCTACGTCAGCGGCCCGTGGAACATTGGCGAATTTCGACGCCGCCTGCCGCAAGCCGTTCAAAACGCGTGGGCGACCGCGCCACTGCCGGGGCCTGACGGCCCGGGCGTTTCGACCGCTGGCGGCTCCAGCCTCGTGCTCTTCAAATCGTCGCGTCGCCAAGCCGCGGCCTGGCAGTTGATCGCTTATCTCAGCGAGCCCGAAACCATGCAGCGCTTTCATGCGCTCACCGGCGATCTGCCGCCTCGGCGCAGCGCCTGGCGTGCACCGGCACTGGCGAACGACGCGCCTTCGCAAGCCTTTGCACAGCAGCTCGAGCGGGTGCGCGCGGCGCCCAAGATCCCCGAGTGGGAGCGCATTTTTCAAGAGATGCAGCTGACGGCCGAGCGGGTCGTCGGCGGCCGCCAGAGCGTCGAGGCGGCCACGCTGCAACTCGACACCTGGGTCGACACACTGCTCGAGAAGCGCCGCTGGTTGCGCGAGCGCGCACACGGTGCGGGGGCAGTGCGGTGAACGCCGGCGCCAAGCGGCAAATGGCCTTGATCGGCTGGGCGATGGCGGCGCCGGCGCTGGTGGTGATCGCGGTTTTCTTTGCATTGCCGGTCGCTGCCGGCCTGGCGCTCAGCGTGACCGACTTCGACCTCTACGCGCTTGCCGATCTGTCGACGCTGCGCTTCGTCGGCCTGCAGAATTACGCGCGGCTGCTGCAGACGCCGCTCTTCTGGCAGGCGCTCGGCAACACGGTCTATTTCGTCTTCATCGGCGTGCCGGTCTCGCTCGGCCTCTCGCTTGCTGCTGCGCTGCTGCTGAACGCGCGCGTCGCCAAATGGCAGGCGTTTTTTCGCACCGCGCTGTTCGCACCGGTCGTGACAACGGTGGTCGCCGTGGCGGTCATTTGGCGCTACCTGCTGCACACCCGCTACGGCCTCGTCAACCAGGGTCTCGAAGCCATCGGCATCGGTTCGATCGACTGGCTCGGCAACCCGCACTGGGCCATGCCCGCGATCATCCTGTTCTCGGCCTGGAAAAACTTTGGCTACAACATGATCATCCTGCTTGCCGCGTTGCAGGCCGTACCGCGAGAGGTCTACGAGTCGGCGCGGGTCGACGGTGCGGGCGCCTACCGCCAACTCGTCGACCTGACCTTGCCGATGCTCGCGCCGACGCTGTTGATGGTCTCGATCATGACGATCACCGGCTACTTCCAGCTCTTCGCCGAACCGTATGTGATGACCCAGGGCGGGCCGCTGCGCAGCACGGTCAGCGTGCTGTACTTCATGTACGAAGAAGGCTTTCGCTGGTGGAACCTCGGCAACGCGAGCGCGGTCGCGTTCTTGCTGTTCGTGTTGATCTTCGCGGTGAGCGCGGTGTTGCTGCGCTTCGATCGCGACCCCGAGGGCCGCGCGACATGAACTCGCGCGCGGCCGTCTGGGTCGTCAACGGCTTGCTGATCGGTCTGGTCGCGGTGAGCCTCTTCCCGCTGCTTTGGATGGTGTCGGTCTCGCTGATGCCGGCGGGTGCCTCGAGCGTGTTGCCGACGCCAGTGTGGCCGCGCAGCGTCACCCTCGCCAACTACCAGCAGCTCTTCGGCAGCATCGGTATGGGCCGCTATGTGCTCAACAGCCTGCTGCTCGCGCTGCTGTCGACTGCGATCTCGGTGAGCTTCAACGTGACGGCGGGCTATGCCTTCGCGAAGCTTCGTTTTCGTGGGCGCGATCAAATTTTCAAGACGCTTCTGGGTGCGTTGGTGATCCCGGGGCAGGTCGCGATGCTGCCGCTCTTTTTGATGCTCAAGCCGCTCGGTCTCATCAACAGTTACGGCGGCGCGGTGGTGCCGATGATGGCCAGTGTGTTCGGCATTTTTCTCGTGCGGCAGTTCGCGCGCGGCATTCCCGACGACCTGCTCGAGGCGGCGCGCATCGACGGCGCGGGCGAGTTCCGCATCTTCCTGACGATCGTGGTGCCGCTGCTCGCACCGGTGCTGGCCACGCTCGCCATCTTCAGTTTTCTCGGCAGCTGGAACGACTTCATGTGGCCGCTGATCGTGCTCACCGATGACTCGCTGCACACCCTGCCCGTGGCGCTCGCCGGCCTCGCACGGGAGCACGTGCAAGACAACGAACTGATGATGGCCGGCTCGGTCGTTACGGTGCTGCCAGTGCTGATCGTCTTTCTCGCACTGCAAAAGCAGTACATGGCCGGTCTGATGGCCGGAGGCGTGAAGGGATGATGCGAGGCTTGCTCACTGTCGCACTCGCTTTCGTCTCTGTGGCGGCTATCGCACAAGACCGCGTGCTCGACGACTTCAGCGAACCTTCACTCTGGAAGCTTAGCGCTACCGACGACGTGAACGCTGCACTGCGCAGCACCGACGGCCCGCACGGCAAGGCGCTTTGCATCGACTACGACTTCGGCCGCGTCACTGGCTACGTCACCGCGCAGCGCGCGTTGCCGATGGAGCTACCGCCGCGCTATGCATTCGCGATGAACCTGCGGGGCGAGCCGGCCGGGCCATCCGAGGCACCGCGCAACGCCTTCCAGTTCAAGCTGGTCGATGCGAGCGGCGAGAACGTCTGGTGGGGCCAGCGACCGGAGTTTCGCTTTCCCGCTGAATGGCAGCCGCTGCTGTTTCGCCAACGCAAGATCGAATTTGCCTGGGGGCCGACGACCGACCGCACGCTGCGCCGCAGTGCCACGGTCGAACTCGTGATCGCCTCTGGCAGCGGCACTGCGGCCGGGCCCAACCGCGGCAGCGCGTGCTTCGACGGCCTCACGCTGCGGCGCTTGCCCGATGCGCCGCCGCCCGTGCCGACGCCGGTGATGCGCAGCGACGCGCTCGGCGTCGACTTCGGTGTAGCGCGCGAGTTCGGTGCGCTGGCGCTGCGGTGGCGAGCCGGCGCGAGTGCCTCGAGCTACGCGATCGAACTCTCCGACGACGGCGCGCAGTGGCGCCGCGTGCGCACGATCGAGCGCGCACGCGGCGAGGTTCAAACGCACCAGCTGCTCGATGCCGAAGCACGCTTCGTGCGGGTGGTGCAGATCGTGCCGATGCAGGGCACGGCAGCCGCACTCGAGTCGATCGTGCCGCTCGATGTTGCGAGCGCCAATGCGTTCTTCGCGCAGCTCGCCAAGCAAGCGCCGCGCGGCGCGTACCCGCGCGCCTACGTGGGCGAGCAGTCGTACTGGACGGTGCTCGGCGTCGATGGCGGCCGGGTCGCCTCGCTGCTCAGCGAAGACGGCGTCCTCGAGCCGCTGCCGGGTGTCGGCGCGCTCGAGCCGTTTCTCTTCGTCGACGGCCGCGTTCGCAGCTGGGCCGATGCGCGCATCACGCACTCGCTGGTCGATGCCGACCTGCCGATGCCGGCCGTGCACTGGCAGCTCGCAGACGGCCTCGCGCTCGACATCGAAGCCTTCGGCCACGGCACGCCCGAGGCCGCACAAGCACTGGCGCGCTACACCGTGCACAACCGGTCTCGCCGCGCGCACGACGTGACACTGGCGCTCGCCTGGCGGCCGTTTCAGGCCAACCCGCCGACGCAGTTTCTGGCGAATCCGGGTGGCGCGAGCGAGGTCAGGACGATCGCTTGGAACGGGCGCGAATTACGGGTCGACGGCAAGGCACGCGTCGTGCCCCTCACGACACCCGATGCGGTTCGATTGGAGCCGCTCGCTGCCGGACCGGTGGGCGATTGGTTGGCCGAACGTATTGATGGCGCGAAGCCGCAACAGAGGGCCGACGACGCCGGCTTTGCGAGCGGCGTGCTGCGCTATCGCCTGCACCTGCGCCCCGGCGAGCGGCGTGAGATGACGGTCGCGTTGCCGTTGAATGAGGCGCCTGCACCGACAACGCGACTCAACTTCAGGCGCGAGCAGCAACGCACGGCAGCGCTTTGGCGTGAGCGGCTCGACCGGGTGCAGATCGCGGGGCCGGCCGAAGTCACCGACATCGCGCTCACGATGCGCAGCGCGCTGGGCCACATCCTCGTCAACCGCAGCGGCCCGGCGCTGCAACCCGGCGCGCGGGCCTATGCACGGTCGTGGATACGCGACGGCGCGCTGACCTCGTCGGCGCTGCTGC
Organism: Rhizobacter sp.; assembly: GCA_043753755.1. Lineage (GTDB taxonomy): Bacteria > Pseudomonadota > Gammaproteobacteria > Burkholderiales > Burkholderiaceae_C > LMDS01. The sequence goes on along the minus strand of JAYUWC010000344.1, from coordinate 190 downwards.
GCCTCGGCCACGAACGCGAGGCGCGCGAGTTCATTCTTTGGTTCGCGCGCTTTCAGTTCAAGAACGGCAAGGTGCCGTGTTGCGCCACCGTGCGCGGCGCCGACCCGGTGCCCGAGAACGACAGCGACGGCGAGTTCGCGTTCGCCGTCGCCGACCTGTGGCACCACACGCACGACGAAGCGAGCGTGCG
>JAYUWC010000343.1:0-3313 GCA_043753755.1 Rhizobacter sp. | reverse complement strand
GAGGGCGCCGGCCTGCGCCTCGAGAATCACGCGGTACTGGTTGGTCTCGGTGAAGATGGTCGAAACGATGCGCTGGCCGAAGGCGCTGTAGAGCGCGTCGTCGACCGAACTGGCGGTGACGCCGAGGCGCGCGGCGGTGTCGCGGTCGACGTTGACGAAAGCCGAGATGCCTTGCGCGCCTGCATCGCTGCTGACATTGCGCACCTGCGGCGCTGTTTGCAATTGCGCGATCAACTTGGTCATCCACTGCGTGATGGTGCTGCTGTCGACGCCCTCGAGCGAGACCCGAAATTCGGTCGGGCCGGTCTCGGCATCGATCGTCAAATCCTGCGTCGGTTGCAGGTGGAGCGTGACGCCGGCCACCGTTTGCGCGCGTTGCTTGAGCCGCGCGATCACGTCTTGCTGATTGCCGTGGTTCTTGGTCAGGTTGATGAGCAGGCTGCCGGTGTGCAGCATGGTGTTGTTGGCCGCGTCGACGCCGACGAACGAGCTCAGGCTCGCGACCGCTGGGTCTTGCAGAACCGCCCGCGCTGCCTCTTGCTGCAGCTGCGACATGCGCGCATACGACACCTCTGGCGCGGCCTGAATTCGCCCTTGCAATTGGCCGGTGTCTTGCGTCGGGAACAAGCCTTTCGGGATCGCGAGGTAGAGCAGGGCAGTCAACACGAGTGTGGCCAGCGCCACGATCAGCGTGACGGCCTGGTGCCCGATCACCCAATGCAGCCCGCGGTCGTAGCGGCGCATCACGCGGTCGAGCCCGCGTTGCGCGCGGCGCGGGACCGGGCCGGGCGGCTTCTCGTCGTGGTGTGCTTTCAGCCAGCGCGCCGACATCATCGGCACCAGCGTCAGCGAGACCACGGCCGAGATCAGGATGGTGATTGCGAGCGTGACCGCGAACTCGCGAAACAGCCGCCCCACCACATCGCCCATGAACAACAGCGGGATCAGCACCGCGATCAGCGAGACGGTGAGCGAGATGATCGTGAAGCCGATCTGGCTCGCGCCCTTGAGCGCCGCGGCCATTGGCGCCTCGCCTTCTTCGATGTAGCGCGAAATATTCTCGATCATCACGATCGCGTCGTCGACCACGAAGCCGGTCGCGATGGTCAACGACATCAACGACAAGTTGTTCAGGCTGTAGCCGAGCCAGTACATCAACCCGAAGCTGCCGATCAACGAGATCGGCACGGCAATGCTCGCGATCACGGTCGCACGCAGGCTGCCGAGAAACGCGAAGATCACCAGCACCACGAGCACGACCGCGAGCGCCAGCTCCCACTCGACATGCTCGACCGACGCGCGAATGCCTGCGGTGCGGTCGCTCAGCACTTCGACCTTGACGGCGGCGGGCAACCCGGCCTGCAGCTCGGGCAGTTGCTTCTTGATCGCGTCGACGGTCGCGATCACGTTAGCGCCCGGCTGGCGCTGCACGTTGAGGATGATCGCGGGCCGCAGGCAATCGGCGTCGGGTTGCGACGCCGCTTGCGCCGCACAACTGATGCCGGCCCAGGCGCCGAGCTGGTTGTTCTCGGCACCATCGCCGACGCGGGCCACATCGCTCATGCGAATCGGCGCGCCGCTTTTGTACGAGACGATCAGGTTTTTGTAGTCGGTCACGCTCAGCAACTGGTCGTTGGCGTTGATCGTGTACGAGCGCTTCGGGCCGTCGACCGTGCCTTTGGCGCCGTTCGAGTTGGCCGCCGTGATGGCGCTGCGAAGCGTATCGAGGCCGATGCCGTTGGCCGCGAGCGCGTTGGTGTCGGCCTGGATGCGCACGGCAGGCCGCTGCCCGCCGCTGAGCGAGACCAGGCCCACGCCGCTGACCTGGCTGATCTTTTGCGCGAGCCGTGTGTTGACGATGTTCTGCACCTCGGTCAGCGGCAACGATTCGGAGGTGACGGCCAGTGTCAGCACCGGCGCATCGGCCGGGTTGACCTTGGCGTAGACCGGCGGCGCCGGCAGGTCGGCCGGCAGCAGCGAGCCGCCGGCGTTGATCGCGGCCTGCACCTCTTGCTCGGCAACGTCGAGCGTCTGCCCGAGCGTGAACTGCAGCGTGATGATCGAAACGCCAGCCGCACTGGTCGAGGCCATGCGGGCCAGGCCGGCCATCTGCCCCAACTGGCGCTCGAGCGGCGCGGTCACGGTGTTGCTCATCACCTCGGGGCTGGCCCCGGGGTAGAGCGTCTGCACCTGGATCGTCGGGTAGTCGACCTGCGGCAGCGCCGAGAGCGGCAAAAAACGAAAGCCGATCAGACCGGCCAGCACGATCGCCACCATCAGCAACGAGGTCGCGACCGGGCGCTCGATGAAGGGGCGCGAAGGGTTCATCGGGCGGGTGCCGAGGCACCGCGCCGGCCGCGCGCGCTCGAGGTGGCATTCGACGCAGCGCCCGAGGCGGCGCCCGATGCAGCACCGGCCGGGCGCTCGACCGAGGTCTGCACGCGGGCGCCGTCTTTGAGGCGGTCGCCGCCTTCGGTCACGACCTGCTCACCGGCCGCGAGCCCGTTGCTGACCGAGACCAGATCGACGGTCGCCTCGCCGCGCGTGACCTTGCGCAGCTCGACCGTGTTGCCCTCTTTGAGCACGTAGACGAAGTCGCCGTTGGGGCCGTGGCGCAGGGCCGTCACCGGCACCACGACAGCTGCGGTCACGGTGCGCAGCAGCAGCTGCGCATTGACGAACTGATTCGGGAACAGCGTGCTCTCGGCATTGGCGAAACGAGCCTTGGCCTTGACGGTGCCGGTGGTGGTGTCGACCGCGTTGTCGAGCGTCGTGAACTGGCCCACGGCGAGCCGCTGGCTGCGGGTGCGGTCCCAGGCCGCGACGGGCAGTTGCGCGCCTTCGCGCAAGCGCGCCTGGATGTCGGGCACGCGGTCTTGCGGCACCGCGAACGCGACATCGATCGGCGCGAGTTGCGTGATGACGGCGATGCCGCCGGTGCTGCCGGTGGTCACGTAGTTGCCCGCGTCGACCGGGCGCAAGCCGACGCGGCCGGCAATCGGCGCCTTGATGCTGGCGTAGGCGAGGTTGAGCTTGGCGGTGTTCTCGGCCGCGCGGTCGATCGCGACCGTGCCGTCGAGCTGCTTGACCAGCGCGGCTTGCGTGTCCACGTCTTGCCGTGCGATCGAGTCTTGGGCTAGCAAGGTCTGGTAACGCTTGAGCGTGACCCGCGCGGCCTCGAGCTGCGCCTCGTCACGCTGCCTGGCACCGACCGCCTGCGCGAGCGAAATCTGGAACGGCTCGGGAGCGATGGTGGCGAGCACCTGGCCCTTTTCGACCATCTGGCCTTCTTTGAACAGCACCTGGTTGAGCA
>JAYUWC010000342.1:0-29940 GCA_043753755.1 Rhizobacter sp. | reverse complement strand
GGGTCCCGACTGGCGAAAGGTCAGGCACAGCAGCGCCGCAACCGCCGCGCTGCCCGCGAACGCGATGCCGACCCATCCGAACATGCCTAGCAAGTCGGCCGGCTGGAACGGCTCGTTGCGCTTCAGGCGCGGCACCGCGGTCACCAGCAGCGTGTTGAACAAAAAGTAGACCAGCGAGAACAGCATCGTCGCAACGATGAACAGCCCCGCATTCGTGAGGCCGGTGCGCTGCATCGCCTCGAGCAACGCATTCAGGACCGAGCCGGCCGCGAGCATCGAGAGCGCCGCCATCGCCGGGCTGGCGATGCGGCTGGTCCAACGGGTCGATGTGCGCGCCGAGCCGACCAACGCCTCGGCACCGGCAGCCAGTGTGGCAGCGGCCGGGCCGTGCAGCAGCAACAGCAAGAAGATGAACACCTCGCCGGCGGCGAAGGAGTTGACAGAGCGGCGGATGCGCACCGGGAACACGCCGGCCAGCATCGCCACCGCAACGCCCCCCGCGACCTGCAGGCACGACTCGATCGGCAGCATCGCGACCCGCACCAGCGAGTAGAGCAAGGCGGCAGCGCCGAGCGCCACCACCGTCCACCAATAGGCGGTCGCCTTGTGGTTGTAGTCGGGCATGAACGCGGCGTGCAGGCGGGCCCGCCAGCCCGGGCGCGCTGCCATCGAGTCGACTTCGGCAATCAGGTTCATCGCAGATTCCTTCGCAACCAGCGCGGCGCCCGTGTCAACGCTCGCCGGCCAGCGCGCCGGTGGTGTCGAACTTGAGCGGCGGGCCGTTGCGCTTGTTGCCCGGGCGGCTGCCTTGGCCTGGTTCGTAGTCCTTGCCCGATTCGCTTTGCATTTGGCTTTCGCTGAGCACCAGCCCTTCGCTCAGCAGCAGGCCTTCACTCAAAATCAGGCCTTCGCTGAGTACGAGGCCCTCGCTGAGCACCAGCCCTTCGCTTAGCACCAGGCCCTCGCTGAGCACCAGGCCATTGCCGAGCGTGCTGCCGCTGCCGCTCAACAGCCACGCCGAGAGCGTCGTCGTCGGCAGAAACACGCCGGTGCGGCCGACGAGTGAGCTCGTGCCGGCGAGCGCCGTGCCGATCACCACACCGCTGCCGAGCAACGGCTGGTTGCGCAGTGCAACGTCTGTGAAATGGCGCACAAAGGTGTTGGGTGTGATGCCAGGCCCGGACCAGTAAACCGCCTGGCGCTTGCGCACCACGCCGTTGGCCCAGGTCAGGCGAGGGTCGTAAATCGGCTGGTAGTTGAGCAGGGCGCCACCGGTCGCGATTTGGTTGCCACCGACATAGACGATGCGCGACCAGTCGAAGGCCAGGCCGTTGACTTTGGAGGCCATCGACGGGACGAATGTGCCAGCGGCCAGCATGGAGGCGCCCGGAGCAATCGTGCTGGCTTGGATCGCGGTGGCGAGATCGGTGCGCAGCGCACGCGAGAGCACCACGGCGCCGTCCACATTCAAATACCCCGTGCCCTGTTGCAGCAGGTTGTGGCCGATAAGCGGCTGCGCGCTGTATTGCAGGATCGCCTTGACCAACGGAGGGGTCAGGCCGGGGTTGGCCTGCAGCATCAGTGCGACGGTCCCTGAAACGGCCGGCGCGGCGATCGACGTGCCGCTCAGCATCATCTGTGTCTCGCCGTAGACCTGGGTGATGCCGACTGGCGTCACGACTTCGGCCATGTTTCGCCTGGCCAGGTTGCCCCAGGTCCAACCCACACTGACCCCTTGGGTGGCCGCAGCACCGACGATCTTGTTGCCAGGGGCGACGAGGTCGGGCTTGAGCAGGTTGTCGGGGCGAGACCGGCCTTGTGCATCGACAAGCGCGCCGCGCGTCGGGCCCCGCGAGCTGAAGAAGTTGACGCTGTCGTCCCGTCGGCTCGTGGTGTCGTGAAAGTTGACGGCACCGACCGTGATCACCGAGGGGTCGTTGCCCGGGGCGCTGATGGCGCCGTAGACCTCGACGCCCTTGGTCGACAGGCCGTAGTTACCGCCAGCCACGACCACGGTAATGCCGGCCGCGACTGCGCTGCGTACCGCGGCACACAGCGGGTCGGTCTGCCACGACTGGGTCGACTCGGCGGCCAGGCTGATGTTGAGCACACGAATGTTGTATTCGCGGGCGTGATGAATCACCCACTGAATGCCTTCGATTGCATCGCTGATCGTGCCGTTGCCCTCGCCGTCGAGCACTTTGACGTCGTACAGGTTTGCGTTCGGCGCCACGCCCGTGGTGTCTGGCGTGCTGCTCGCATAGGTGCGCGGGCGGCCTGCGGCCACCGAGGCCACGTGTGTGCCGTGACCGAAGGCGTCTTGCGTCAGCGCGCTGTCGGCCGAAATGCTGTTCTCGTACCTGAGAAACGCCGGACTGCCCGGTTTTAACGAGGCCGTGCTGTCGGCCCCAGTGCTCCAGTTTGCGAGATCGCCGTTGAGCATGTTGACGTTGCGTTTCACCCGAGGCATGCCAGTCGCGTCGATGAATGCGCGGTGCGACTTCATCACGCCGGAGTCGAGCACCGCGATGCCCACGCCGCTGCCGTCGAGTCCGCTGTAGCTCGTCTTGCTGCTGGTCGGCCGCACGTTGGTCGTCAACGACCCCGTAATCGACTCGAGCACGCTGGCGGTGCGCCGCGTCAAGCGGTTCGGGGTCACGCTTTGCACGTCGTCGCGGTCGGCGAGCGCGCTTACCTGGTCGGCCCGCACGACGACTGTCAGCGCGTTGATGCCGGGGTGGCGCGCCTGCACCGAGCCGCCAGTGCGCAGCACGAAGGCGCGCACACCGCTCATCTCGGGGTCGCTGGCCACGCCGACGACGATCACCTGCACAAAGCGCACGCCGCCCAGGTCGCGCGCGAACGCGTGCCGTACCGGCGCCATCGACTCGACCGCGTCTTGCAAATCACGCGCGACCTTGTGGTGCGGCGCAGCTTGCGCGGGCGGGCTGCCGGCCATGAGCAGCGCAATCACAGCCGCAACGGTTGCGGTGCCGAGCCATTGCCAGGCCCGCCGCTCGATCAGAACCGTGAATTCGAGTGCTACGGCTCGGGCGCCAGATGGCACGTTCGCCGGATTCCGGGTCCAAGGGCCCTTGATCCTGGTCTGCATCGACATCTCCCTGCGCAAGTAACTAATCGTGTGCAAAGAAATGTAAGAAGACTCGCCCGATCAGAACCGCGGCATGGTCTCGGCGTGCCAAAAATTCCCGGTCGAAATCGAGGCGGGTTGGCGGCATGCACCCGAGGTCAACCGAGCGGGGCGCAGTGGTTGAGGAGCGCACACCTAGGCGCGTGGGCGGTAGGAGGTCGTCGGCTGCAACACGAGAAATCAGCACCGCCCGGCATTGCTTTTTGCGCCCAGGACCTGCCCCGGGGCCTCGAGTCGCTCCCGAGCGGCCCTCGGTTTTCTCAGCCTTCGCTTCGACGCCTTTTGCCGCCCACGCTCCCGGGCGGCGGCCGCCGTTCGCCGCGTTGCTTCAGGGCTCGAAGAGGTCTTCGCCGGAGACGCGCGGTGGGGTGACGCCGAGGTGCCGGTAAGCGGCCGGGGTCGCGACACGACCACGCGGGGTGCGCTGCAAATAGCCTTGCTGGATCAGATAAGGCTCGATCACGTCTTCGATCGTGTCGCGTTCTTCGCCGATCGCCGCGGCCACGTTGTCGAGGCCGACCGGGCCGCCGTCGAAGCGGTGCACGATCGCCTCGAGAATCTTGCGGTCCATCACGTCGAGGCCCTGGGCATCGACGTCGAGCATCTTCAGCGCCTTGTCGGCCAGCAGCCGGCTGATGCGGCCATCGGCCTTGACGTCGACGTAGTCGCGTACCCGGCGCAGCAGCCGATTGGCGATGCGCGGCGTGCCGCGCGAACGGCGTGCGATCTCGAATGCGCCTTCGTCGTCGGTCGGCACCTTGAGCAGTCCGGCCGAGCGGCGCACGATGCGCGCGAGTTCTTCGGCGGTATAGAACTCGAGACGGGCGACGATGCCGAAGCGGTCGCGCAGCGGGTTGGTCAGCATGCCGGCACGGGTGGTCGCGCCGATCAGCGTGAAGGGTTGCAGATCGAGCTTGATCGAGCGTGCAGCCGGGCCCTCGCCGATCATGATGTCGATCTGGTAGTCCTCGAGGGCGGGGTACAAAATTTCTTCGACGACCGGCGAGAGGCGGTGAATCTCGTCGATGAAGAGCACGTCGTTGCGCTCGAGGTTGGTCAGGATCGCGGCCAGGTCTTTCGGCTTCTCGAGCACCGGGCCGCTGGTCTGCCGAAGGTTCACGCCGAGCTCGTTGGCGATGATGTGGCTCAGCGTCGTTTTGCCGAGGCCGGGTGGGCCGAACAGCAGCACGTGGTCCATCGCCTCACTGCGCATCTTGGCCGCGCCGATGAAGATCTCGAGCTGCTCGCGCGCCTTCGTTTGGCCCACGTATTCGGCCAGCCCCTTGGGGCGCAGCGCACGTTCGATCGCCTCTTCGTTCGGTGAGGCGGGTGCGGCGCTGATGACGCGCTGGTCGGTGCGCCGCGCGGGCTCGAAGTCATCGGTCTGAATCGCCATGCAGCATTATCGGCCGCGGTTTTGCGCAGTCATCTGGCGGGGTTCGCCGACCGCACACGTGGCGAACGACAAACGCCGCCGCAGCACGTTTCTTTGACAGAATCCGCAGCCATGATCTTCCGTAAACCAAGGTCGCGCTGGGCCCTTTGGGCCTTCGCCGCAGCGTTGCTGCTGAAGGGTGCGATGCCCTGGCTGGCCACTGCTTCGGCCGAGTTGCGCGGTGTGGCGCTGGTCGAGGTCTGCTCGGTCTACGGCACCTCGTTGGTGTCGGCAGGCAGCGGCTCCAAGGCGCCGACTTCCGAACAACGTGTCGATCACCTCGATGCGCAATGCGCGTTGACGGCGCTCGCGGCGTTCGCCGGTGCTGAGCCGGTGGTGCCGGCGAGTGTGCCGACGCCGACACGCGGCGTGCTGCACGTCTGCCTGCCTGAAGCCGAGCCTGCCCCCGACGCTTGTGCCGCGTGGGCCGCGCAACGCCATCACGGCCCGCCACTTCTCGCCTGAACCAAACCGCTGCCGGTGAGATGCTGCGTGCCCGATCGGGTCGCGGCGGCGCCGGCCCGTGTCATGGCCCGCAGCGTTGCTGCGTGGCCGGTCAGGACCAGAACCATGCGTCGACCCCATCGATTCGCGAAGCGCCGCCGTCGCTTCACGCCTTGGCTCGCCTGCGCCGCTGCGCTGCCTGCCTTAATTTCGCTTTGTGCCGAGACCGCACCCGACGGCCCGCCGGTCAAGTCGCTCGGCGTCGTCACCATCTTCAGCAGCCAGCCCACTTCGTTGCCAACGCAGATTCCGGCAACGATGGAGGGCATCACGCGCGATCAGATCGAGCGCAGCATCAACGCGACCGACAGCGAAGACGCGCTCAAGTACCTGCCCAGCCTGCTGGTGCGCAAGCGCTACATCGGCGACTACAACCACGCGATTCTTTCGAGCCGCGCCTCGGGCACCGGCAACAGCGCGCGCTCGGCCGTCTATGCCGACGGCCTGCTGTTGTCGAACTACCTCGGCAACGGCGTTGGCGGCCTCGGCTTTCCGCCGCGCTGGGGCATGGTGACGCCCGGCGAGATCGGGCGGGTCGATGTCATGTACGGTCCGTTTTCGGCCGCCTACCCGGGCAACTCGGTCGGTGCTGTCGTGGTCTTCACGACGCGCATGCCGCAGGCCTTCGAGGCGCATGTGAAGGTCGGCACCACCTGCCAGCCGTTCGCGCTCTACCGCACCGATGCGACCTATCGCGCCTGGGAAACGAGCGCCGCGGTCGGCAACGTGAGCGGCGACTTGGCTTGGCTGCTCAACTTCAACCATGCCGACAGCCACGGCCAGCCGCTCACCTTCGCAAGCCGCCTCGTGAGTGCCGGCACCGCGGGCAACGCAGGCACGGCCGTCACCGGCGCGGTGCCCGACCTGAACAACGCAAATCAGCCTTGGCACCTGATCGGCAGCGCCACCGAATACACGACCAAGCAAGACCATTTCAAGCTGCGCCTGGCCTACGACATCACGCCCACCGTGCGCGCCAACGCCTTGCTCGGCGTATGGCAGAACACGTCGAGCGGCCGGCCCACGAGCCACCTCCGTGACGCCGCGGGCCAGCCGGTCCACAGCGGCGTGGTCAATATTGCCGGGGCGTCGTTTGCACCGCTGACCGGCGCCGACTTCGCCGCGACCCACGAGCGGCTGACCCACGTGATGCAGGGCCTGACACTGAAGAGCCACACCCAGGGCGTGTTCGACTGGGAGGCGAGTGCCAGCCGCTACGACTACCGCCGCGACGACAAGCGCCAGAGCGGATCGGCCAACACGCTGCCCAACGCGCTCACAGGCGGTGCGGGCACGCTGGCCGATGGCAGCGGCACCGGCTGGAACAACCTTGCGCTCAAAGGCACGTGGCGGCCAGGCGCAACAATCGGCGAGCACACCGTCGACTTCGGCCTGCAGCAGGATGCCTACACGCTGAGCTACCTCACCTCGAAGACACCGGCAACTGGCTCGCCGACCCCGCCGGCGCGCTTGCCAGCAACATGCGTGGCAAAGCCGAGCTGACCGGCGTCTATGGTCAAGACACGTGGGCGTTTGCGCCGCGCTGGAAGAGCGTGATGGGCTTGCGGGCCGAGCGGTGGCGGGTGCAGGGTGGGCAGACGGTGTTCGCCGCGCCGCCGCCGAGCGCTGGTGCTCCGAATCCGCCCAACCCGTCGCTGGACTACCCTTCGCGTCGCGCAACCTACCTCTCGCCGAAGGCCGCTCTGTCGTTCCAGGCTTTGCCCGACTTAATCCTCAAAGCTTCGGCCGGCCGGGCGGTGCGCATGCCGACCGTCAACGAGTTGTACGGTGCGACATCGAGCGCCAACGCGCAGTTCATCAACGACCCCAACTCAAAACCCGAGCGCTCGTGGACGACAGAATTGAGTGCCGAAAAAGAGTTGGCGAGTGGCCTTGCGCGGCTGACCTGGTTCACCGAGAACACCCGCGACTCGGTCTACTCGCACACCATCTTCGATGCCGTCGCCAACAAGAACATCAGCCGCGTGCAGAACATCGGCGGCATCCAGACGCAAGGTTTCGAGGCTGCGTACAACGCTGCCGATGTGGCTGCGTCGATCGGCCTCAAGGGGCTCGACTTCAGCGGCAGCTTGACCTATGCCGATTCGGTCATCGAAGCCAATGACGGCTTCCTGGTTGTGCCGGGCGACACGGTCGGCAAACGCCAGCCGAACATCCCGAAATGGCGTGCAACCGCGCTGGCAAGTTTGCGCATTACCCCGCAATGTACGGGCGCGCTCGGCGCTCGCTACAGCGGCCCGCAGTACCGCACGTTGAACAACGCCGACTTGAACGGCTTCACCTACCAGGGCGTCAGCAAATACTTCACGGCCGACGTGCGGGTGCGCTGGCAGATCACTCGCCAGTGGTCGGCCGCGTTCGGGATCGACAACCTGAACAATTACCGGTATTGGAACTTTCACCCCTACACACAGCGCAGCTACAGCGCTGAACTCAAATTCGACCTGTGAAAACCAAGGTCTGGATCACTGCGTCTATCGACCATTGATCGATTGCCTACCCCCACACCCTTCGCTACCCGGAGACTTTCATGACCCTCATCGCCCTCAAGCGCATCGCCAGCGCCGTCGCACTCGCCACCCTCTCGACCACCGCCGCGCACGCCCACGGCGGCAAAGCCGGCGACATCGACATCACTCACCCCTACGCCACGCCGACACCTGCAGGCGCGGTCAACGGCGCGGCCTACATCGCGACACTCGAGAACACCGGCAAGCAGCCCGACCGCCTGCTGCGCGTCAGCTCGCCGGTCGCGGCGCGCGCCGAGATCCACACCATGTCGATGGACTCGGCCGGTGTGATGCGCATGCGTGAAGCCGGCGAGATCGCGCTGGCCCCGGGCGCGGCAGTCAAGATGAGGCCCGGCGACGGCTACCACGTGATGCTGATGGGCCTGAAGCAGCCGCTAAAAAAGGGCGACAGCTTCTCGATGACGCTGGAGTTCGAGCGCGGCGGCAAGGCCGAAGTGAAGGTGGTCGTGCAGGTGCCGAAAGCCGGCGCGATGGCCGAGCACAAGCACTGAGGGCCTGCGGACAAATCCTGCACACCCGTTCGTGCGCCCCAGACGGCGCCGCTCGTCGTTGCAAATGCTCGCCATAGCCCGAGCTATGGCTGTGCTTTGCGCCTAGATCGACACCGCCTGGAGCACCCGCCCGGGCGCGCCGGATTCATTCACAGGCTCTGAGCCGACGCGGTTCCCGCGCGATTGCCGCTACTTCGCGAGCGCCCGCAGCGCGAGCTTGATGCCTTCGCTGACTTCGACCTCGGCAGGCAGCGCCTTCAGCGCCGCGGCGGCCTCGCGGTCGCTGTAGCCGAGGGCGATCAGCGCCTGAAGGATGTCGCCTTGCGCATGGCTGGCGATGCTGGTGGGCGCCGTGATCGCGTCGCCGAGCTTGCCCTTGAGTTCGAGCAGCAGCCGCTCGGCCGTCTTCTTGCCGATGCCGGGCACCTTCACCAGCCGGCCGGCCTCCTGCAGGCTCACCGCCTGTGCCAGCTCGTTGACGCTCAGGCCCGAAAGAATCGAGAGTGCGGTGCGCGGGCCGACGCCCGAAATCTTCACGAGCAGCCGAAAAGTCGCGCGCTCGTCATGCGTCAAAAACCCGAACAGCACCTGCGCGTCTTCGCGTACGACGAAGTGGGTCAGCAGCGTGACCCGCTCACCGAGTGCTGGCAGGTTGTAGAAGCTGCTCATCGGCACGTCGACCTCATAGCCGACACCGCCCACATCGACGAGCAGGTGCGGTGGCGATTTTTCCGCGAGGGTGCCAGTGATGCGTCCGATCATGGCCGGATTATCGGGGCCGGGTCACGAGCCCGGCAGCTCGCCCGGCCCGGGTGGAGGCGGCGCCTCAAGCGCGGCGGAACAACCCCAGCCGTTGCGCCTCGAGTGCCGCCTCGGCGCGAGAGCTGACGTTCAGCTTGCGGTAGATCTGCTTCACGTAGTCGGCGATCGTGTGGCGCGAGAGGTTGAGCTGCACACCGATCTCGGGCAGCGTGTAGCCCTTGGCGACACGCAACAGCACTTCGTTTTCGCGGTCGGTCAGCGCCACGTGTGGCATGTTCTGCGGCCGCTCTTGGGGTCGGGTCTGCGCCGCGAAGTGCGAGATCACGCGGCGCGCGATCGAGGGGCTCAGCGGCGGCTCGCCCTGGCTCATGCGGTTGAGCTGCTCGGCGATCAGCTCACGGGCCTGCTCTTTGAGCAGATAACCGAAAGCACCGGCTTGCAGCGCAGGAAAAAGGTGGTCGTCGTCATCGTGAATCGTCACCACGACCGACTGGCACTCGGGCTGCGCCTCGCGCAACGCGGCGACCACGTCGACGCCCGAACCATCGGGCAGGCCGAGATCGCAGAGCGCGAGGTTGAACTTGACCGCGGTGACCAGCCCCAGCGCGTCGTGCACCCGTGCGGCTTCATGGATCACGGCGGTCGGGAACACGCCCTTGACCAGCACCTTCAGCCAGGAGCGAATCTCGGGCAGGTCTTCGAGCAAGAGGATGTTGTTCATGGCGGCTCCTGAGTGGCGATGGCGCGGCAATGGCGCTTCGGCAACCCCGACGTGCGGGCTACTTTTTTATCGTAACAGCGAGGGCCGCGTGAATGACGGCTGGCACTACAGCGGCAGCGTGAGCCTTATCACGGTGCCGTAGCCGGGGCCCGATTCGACCAGGCACTGGCCCTGCATCTGCTTGGCGCGGTGCTTCATGCTCGACATGCCGTGGCCGCGGTCTAGCTTGCCGTCGAGCTCCATCGGGATGCCCTTGCCGTTGTCTTGCACGGTCAAGCCGAACTGCTGATTGGTGATCGCGCAGCGCACCTTGCAATGCGAGGCACCGCTGTGCTTGATGATGTTGCTGACCGCCTCGCGCAAGATGCGCGTGGTCTGCACGAAGCCGCGCGCCGGCAGCAGCTGCTCGATCTCTTCGGTGGGGCCGCGCCAGTCGGCTTCGATGTTGGCCTGGCCCAGGCGCAACACGGTTTCGGCACGCCAGTCGGCCAGCGCGTCGGCCAGCCGCATCGGCTTGCCGGTCAGGCCGCGAACCGACAACCGCATCTCCTCGAGGGCTTCGCGCGCAAGGGTCGAGATTCGCTCGCTGTCGCTGGTGTGGACGATGGTCAGGAGCTTGGCGCCGAGGTCGTCGTGCAGGTCGGCGGCAATCCGCTTGCGCTCTTTTTCGATGACCTGCTCGACGCGCAGTTCGGCCAGGTGCGCGTAGTTGCGTTCGGCCTCCGCGGTGGCGTCTTGCACTCGTCGCTCCAGGCTCTCGTCGACTTCGCCGGTGACCTTGAGCGTGCGTGCGAAGACCTGCATCAACCGCGCGCCCATGCCCGCCAGCAACAGCGGCAGCACGAGCTGCAAGGGCGAGAAGCCGGGGTCGCCGATCAGGCCTTGCTGCGCGACGAACGTGACCGCGAGCAGCGCGGCAACCGCCAGCAGCAGCGCGGCCATCCAGACGGTGTCGCCGCGATGGCTGCGCTTCGAGACGATGAGGTGGAGCACGCTTGCGGCAAGGATTTCAGTGCCGAGCACCGCGTACCAGACGTTGGTCAGCGCGAACAGATGACCGGGCCCGGCGAGCAACAAGGTGGCGGGCAAAAGCACCCACTGCACCGCCAGTGCGTTTTCGATCCAGCGCGAGCGAACGCCCGCATAGCTCAGCAGGAACTGCACCGCCAGCGCGACCAGCGGCGCGAAGCCGGTGCAAAACAGAAACTCCATGACACCGTTGTCCCACGGCATTTCGCGCCACCACGACCGCGCAGAAAGCAACGCCCAAACCACGCACAGCCAACCGAAGTAGCCGAGGTAAGCCTCTTGGCGATTCAACCAGACCATGCCGATCATCACCACGCCGAGCACCGTGATCGCCAGATTGGCGATTTGGATCGACGTGACGTTCCAGAACGTCTGCCACTCGTGTTCGGCGGCGAGCAACGCCTGCGGCCCGATCTTGATCACCGAGATCCCGCCGGCGCGCTGCCGCGACGCAACCCGCGGCAATGCATGGCCCTGCACCTGCAGGTCGAGCTTGTTGCCGCGTTCTTTCAACAGCGCCGTCGGCAGGGGGATGAGTTGCGGGTAGCGGCAGTTGCGCGTCACCGGCTCGCTCATGCGGCCGCCACTGAAGAGCCGCTCGCCGTTCAGGTAAACCTCGAAGTTGCTGCACACCCGCGCGACGTACATCGCCATCAGCTCGTGCGAGTCGATGCCGGCCGGTCGGTCGAAACCGGTGCGGTACCAGACGCTGCCCTCGAAGCGTGGCCGGCTCACAGCCCAGTCGTCCGGCAGTGTCACCTGCAACGCCAGTTGGGTCACCGCGCCCAGTGCGGCGATAGCCTGCACCGACAGCGCCTTGTCGATCACCAGCACCGGCTCGGCCTTGGCGCTCTCGCCTGCCGTATCGGCCGCGCCGGTCAGTGCCGGCAGTGCGATCAGCGCGACCGCTCCCCAGCGCTTGAGCAAGGCAACGGCGAAGGCAAGGGTGGACGGCATCGCGGCGGATTGTGCCGGAGCAAGCCTGTGCCCAACACGCTCGCGCAGCCCCGAAACAGAGCCGCATGCCGACAACGCCACGCGGCTCGGGCGACAATCGTGGCCCCGACCCGGCCGCACCCACTTTGATCCTTCGTCATTCATTTGAGCCGCGCGATAACACCCGCCTCGCCTACCTCTGCGGCAGCCTCGACGAGCACCTGCGCAGCATCGAGCGCCTGCTCGACGTGAGCGTCTCGCGTCGCAACGAGTTTTTTCGCGTCGAAGGACCCAAGGTCGCCGCCGAGCACGCCATGAACCTGCTGCTCGCGCTCTACGAACAGGCCCAGCGACCGATCGCTGCCGAACAGTTGCAGCTCGCATTTGTGCAGGTCGGTGCCGGCGCCATCCCCAGTGAGGCCGACGCGCCCGACGACGAAGGTCTCTCGCTGCGCACCCGACGCACCGACCTCGTCGGACGCACGCCGAATCAGGTCAACTATCTGCGCAACATCCTCGGTCACGACATCACGTTCGGGGTCGGCCCGGCTGGCACCGGCAAGACCTTTTTGGCAGTCGCGTGCGCGGTCGATGCACTCGAGCGCAGTGCGGTACAGCGCGTGATCCTGACCCGCCCGGCGGTCGAGGCCGGTGAGCGGCTTGGTTTCCTGCCGGGCGATCTGGCACAGAAGGTCGACCCCTACCTGCGGCCGCTCTACGACGCGCTCCATGACCTGATGGGCGTCGACAAGGTGGCCCGCGCGTTCGAGAAGGGCACGCTCGAGATCGCACCGCTCGCTTTCATGCGCGGGCGCACGTTGAACCATGCGTTCGTGATCCTCGACGAAGCGCAAAACAGCACCGTCGAGCAGATGAAGATGTTCCTGACCCGCATCGGCTTTGGCAGCAAGGTCGTCATCAACGGCGACGTGAGCCAGACCGACCTGCCGCACGGCACGCCCAGTGGTTTGATCGACGCCGAACGCGTGCTGCGCCGGGTGCGCGGCATCGCGATGACCCGCTTCACCTCGAGCGACGTCGTGCGCCACCCGCTGGTTGCCCGCATCGTCGAGGCCTACGACGCCGCGCGCTTGCACGAAGGCTGAGAGCCTGTGAAGCGTGAGCCCCGACCGCTGCTGACGCTCTCGCTGCAGTTCGCCGATGCCAGCGACCGCGCCGCGCTGCCGCGGCACAAGGTCGCGCGCTGGATTCGCGCCGCACTCGAGTCGCCGGCCGAGATCACGGTGCGCATCGTCGGCACTGCGGAGGGCCGCGCGTTGAACCGCGACTACCGCGCCAAAGACTACGCAACCAATGTGCTGACCTTCGACTACGCACGCGAACCCGTCGTTGTCGCCGACCTGGTGCTTTGTGCTCCGGTGCTGCAAAAAGAGGCACTCGAAGCAGGCACGCCGATCGAGGCGCACTACGCGCACCTGCTCGTTCACGGTACGTTGCATGCCCAGGGCCACGACCATGAATCGGATGCCGACGCGCGCGTGATGGAAGCGCACGAAACCGAGGTGCTGCGCCGCCTCGGCTTTGCCGACCCGTACCGAGGCCGTTGATGGCGGTGATGGCGGTGATGCTGCCGGTGGGCGAGGCGCTGCCGCTGGTCGACGCCGCATTGCGCGGCGCGCTCGTCGCGACGGTGTTGCTGCTCGCCGCAGTGCTCGCACGCAGCCGCGGCGAGCATCCGGCGGCGCGCATCGGCGTGGCTTTTATGGCCGGCCTCGCAGTGCAGGCGTTCGCGACGCTTCCTGCGGTCGAGCAAGGCTGGCCGATCGGCTGGCAGGCCCCGCTGGTTGCCATTTCGGTCGGCAACTCGGTGATGTTCTGGTTGTTCGCGCGGGCGTTGTTCGACGACGACTTTGCGATCGGCCCTGCGGCGGTCGGGCTGTGGGCGACCGTGTCCGCAGTCGGTGCCGGTTTTTGTCTTTCGATGGCTGCGTTCGGCCCGTGGGCGTTCATCACCGTTGTGCTCAGGATCGCCTTGCGCTGGGCGCCGGCCCTGTTCGCGGTGTTGGTGATTGCAGCAGCGGTATCGCATTGGCGGGTCGACCTGGTCGAGCGCCGCCGTCGCCTGCGTACCTTCATCGTGGTCGCGGGCTCGGCCTATGCGCTGACGATGGTGGCCCTGCGGCTGGCCTCGCGCACAGGCGCGCTCTCGACCGATGCGGCGCGTTTCGATGTGGCGGCCCTGCTGCTGATTGCGTTCGCGGTCGCCCTGGCGGTGTTGCGCGTAGCTGACGGCGGTCTGCTGCCGTCGCGGGTGGCGGTTCTGCCGGTCGAAGCAGCAGGCGAGGTCGCCGTTGCGGCGGCTGCAGCGATTGACGCGCCGTTTCTCGCTTTGCCCGATGCCGTCGATGAACGCATTGCGACGTCGCTCGCGCACTTGATGAGCCGCGATCGCGCCTACCGTGTCGACGATCTCACTCTCGGCGTGCTCGCCTTGAAGCTCTCGGTACCCGAATACCGCCTGCGTCGGTACATCAACCAGCGGCTCGGCCACCGCAACTTCAACGCCTACATCAACGGCCTTCGGTTGGCGGAGGCCCGCGCCGCACTGAGCGACCCGGCCCGGCGCGAGACCGGTGTGCTCGAGATCGCCTTGGAGGCCGGCTTCGCGTCGATCGGCCCGTTCAACCGGGCGTTCAAGGCGACGACCGGTGTCACGCCTAGCGAATACCGGCGGGCTGCACTGGCCGATTGCTGAAATCGGTCAGCCGATTCGTGCGCCGCGCGGGCTTCGGCCAGACGCTGCCGCCGCGCTCGCCGATCGTTCGCATCTCGCTGCGGCATGGTGCTGCCGAAAAGGAGTCTTCGAGATGATTTTTGCCACGCTTTTCCACCAGGCCCGCCGCCTCATTGCGCTGGCCGGCCTCACGTCGGCGCTGGCCACCGGTGCGGCGCCGCAGGTCGGCTTGTTGACCCTGCCCGAGGTCGCATTCGCCGGGCCGGTCACGGTCTTCTACCCCACCGACGCCGACGAGGGCGCGGTGCAGCGCGGCCCGTTCGCGCTGAAGCTTGCTGCCGACGCCGCGCCGGTGACGGGCAACCGCAGGCTCGTCGTCATCTCGCATGGCTCGGGCGGCTCGCCCTGGGTGCACGCCGACCTTGCTCGCGCGCTGGTGCAGGCTGGCTTCATCGTCGCAGCGCCATGGCACCGCGCCGACAACTCAAACGACCCCAGCCGCCCTGGCCCCGACAGCTGGGCACTGCGGCCGGGCGAGGTCTCGCGCGCGATCGATGCGGTCGGCCGCGACGCGCGGCTGGCACCGCGGGTCGACCTCGACCGGGTCGGCGTCTACGGCATGTCGGCGGGAGGTCACACTGCGCTTTCAATGGCGGGAGGCAGCTGGTCGCGAGCCGGATTCAAGCGTCACTGCGACGCTCATCTCGCCGAAGACTTTCAAACCTGTGTCGGCCTGATCGCGCAGTTGCGCGGCAACGCGTTCGACGGCGTGAAGAAAGCGGTGGCGCTTGCCGTGATCGACTTGTGGTTCGACGACGACACCCCGCAGGTGCACCGGGATCCGCGTGTCGCTGCCGTCGTGGCAGCCGTGCCGGCCGCAGCTGATTTCGACATGGCCTCGCTCGCCGCGCCGAGGGTGCCACTCGGCCTGTTGACCTCGGGTCGCGATCTCTGGCTGGTGCCTCGGTTTCATGCCGAGCGTGTGCTGGCCACTTGCGCCCGCTGCGAGCGGCTGGTCGATTTGCCGCTGGGCGGCCACGGCGCGTGGCTTTCGCCCCCGCCGCCGCGGCTCGCTGGCCTGGCAGGCGAGCTGCTCAATGACCCGCCGGGTTTCGATCGTTCGGTGATGCCGGCAGCCCATGACGTGGTTGCTGCATTTTTCACCAAGCACCTGCTGGGCGCGGCGGCAGAACAGGTGGCTCAGCGCGGCGGGGGCTGGCTCAAATAGCGTTTGCGCCAGAAGTACCAGCTCATGCCGACGCCGAGTGCCAGCATCAACATGAAGGTCCACCAAAAGCCGCGCGGGCTGTGGATCAGCGGCAAGCCCTCGAAGTTCATGCCGAAGAAGCCGGTGACCAGATTGAGCGGCATGAAGATCGCGGTCAACACGGTCAGCGTGCGCACGATCTCGCTGGTGCGGTGGCTCTGCGCCGAGAAGTGCATTTGCACCGCGTTCTCGGCCGAGGCTTCGAGCCGGCGCACGTGGGTCAGCACGCGCTCGATGTGCTCGAGCACGTCGCGTGCGCGCACCCGCAGCAGCTCGCGCTCGCGCATCACCGCCGGGTCGTCGGTGCGCTCGAGTTCGTCGTAGGCGTCGATCCATTCGGTGATGGCGGCACGCTGGTCTTCGCAAGTGTCTTCGAGCACGTGCAGGCTGTTGCGCGAATCGAGCAGCAACTTCCAGCTGGTGTAGCTGGCCTTCGGGCCGAAGAGCGCCTGCTGCAGTGTGTCGAGCTGGTGCGTGAGCAGCTTGCGCATCTCGAGGTAGCTGTCGACCATGAAGTTGACCATGCGCAGCGCCAGATCGGCCGGGTTCGGCGGCATGCGCGCGCCGTTGCGGGCTTCGGTCGCAGGGATCTGGTGCTGCAGGCGATTGGCAAAGTATTCGCGCACCATGCAGTCGGCCGGGTGCACGGTCAGCAGCACGCGGTCGAACACCGCAAACCCAACCGGGTTGGTCTCGATGCGTGCGAGCACCGCGGCTGCGCCGTCGTCTGCGCCGTCGTCTGCCCCGTCGGCAGCGTGAGCGCTCAGTCTGCGGAAGGTGAGCAGGTCGTACCACGAGGTGTAGTCGAAGTGCGAAGGCAGCTGCGGGTTCAGCAGGTCGGATACATGCAGGTCGACGAGCTGCCCGCCGGTCCAGCGCTGCAGCGCGGCCTGCACGGGGTCGAGCTTGAGTTCGAACTCCGCCCGCGCGACGCCGATCCACAAGTAGCCGACCTCGGGGGCGGTCTCGGGCAAGCCCGGCAGTTCGGTGAACTGGTCGCCGTAAATGTGGAAGATGCGCATATGGCGGCGGAGCTCAGGCTTCGAGCTTCAAACGCCGCGCGGCTTCGAGCGCGAAGTAGGTGAGCACGCCGTCGGCGCCGGCGCGTTTGAACGCGAGCAGGCTTTCGAGCATCACCGCGTCGTGGTCCAGCCAGCCGTTTTGCGCCGCGGCTTTCAGCATGGCGTATTCGCCGCTCACTTGGTAGGCGAAGGTCGGAACGCGAAACTAGTCTTTCACGCGGCGCACGATGTCGAGGTAGGGCATGCCGGGTTTGACCATCACCATTTCTGCGCCTTCGGCCAGGTCGAGCGCCACCTCGCGCAGCGCTTCGTCGGTGTTGCCCGGGTCCATCTGGTAGACCTTCTTGTTGCTCTTGCCGAGGTTGCCGGCCGAACCGACCGCGTCGCGAAACGGGCCGTAGAAGGCGCTCGCGTACTTGGCGCTGTAGGCCATGATCCGGGTGTGGATGTGACCATCGGCTTCGAGTGCATCGCGGATGGCGCCAATGCGGCCGTCCATCATGTCGCTCGGGGCGACGATGTCGACACCGGCCTGTGCCTGTGTCATTGCTTGATCTGTCAACACCGCCACCGTTTCGTCGTTGAGGATGTAGCCGCTTGAGTCGAGCAAGCCGTCCTGGCCGTGCGAGGTGAACGGGTCGAGCGCCACGTCGGTCATCAGGCCGAGCCCGGGGAAGCGCTTTTTGAGTTCGCGCACGACCGTCGGCACCAGGCCTTCGGGGTTGAGCGCTTCGCGGCCGTCTTCAGTCTTGAGCGCGGGGTCAATCACCGGGAACAGCGCCATCACCGGAATGCCCAGCCTGACGCATTCATCGGCGATCGGCAGCAGGCGGTCGAGCGTGAGGCGTTGCACGCCGGGCATCGAGGCCACGTCTTGCGCAATGCCCTGACCCGCGAGCACGAACACCGGCAAGATGAGGTCGTTGGCATGCAGCCGATGCTCACGCACCAGGTTGCGCGTGAACGCGTCTCGGCGCAAACGGCGTGGCCGGCTGGCGGGAAAGGGAGCGGGGGTTTGCATGGGCGCGTGGCGGTCGGCTGCACGGCCTGCGAAAGCCTTGAGTCGCAACAAAAACCCGTTGTCGAAACCAGGTATTTGCCCGAGTCACACGGCTGTAGCAAAACGCACGGCATCTGCTAAAGTTGATTTTGAATGATAGCCGCGAGGCCGTCGTTCCCTGCTTTTCCTCCCTGAGCAGGTGCCTGACCGTGATGACAGCGTGAAGGCATTTCAAACCCCGGCCCAGTGCCGGGGTTTTTCTTACGGGCAGGCCTTTCGAATGCCTTTGGCCCGCAGGGTACCGAGGCCGATTGCCAGCGTTGGCGCCACGCAGCTCTGTGAAGTCTGCGATCCATAATCGACCGATGCCCTGGATCAAAGCGTTTCACATCATCTTCGTCACAAGCTGGTTCGCGGGTCTCTTCTACCTGCCGCGCTTGTTCGTCAATCTCGCGCAGGTGCCCGCCGACAGTCACGCCGAACGCGAACGCTTGTTGATGATGGCGCGCAAGCTCTACCGTTTCGCGACCTTGCTGATGTTCCCGGCGCTGGCGCTAGGCCTCTGGCTCTGGCTGGGCTACGGGTTCAAGGGCGGCTGGTTGCACGCCAAGCTCGTGCTGGTCGTGCTGGCGATCGGCTACCACCACACCTGCTTGTCGCTGCTGCGGAAGTTCGAGCGCTTCGAGAACCGGCGCAGCGAGCGCTGGTTCCGCGTGTTCAACGAGTCGGCGGTGTTGTTGTTTGCGGCGACCGTGGTGCTGGTGGTCGTCAAGCCGTTCTGAGCCGACCTCGATGGCGCGCCACCGCAGCTCTGCCACACCGCTGGCTTGGTTGTATGCGGCGCTGATCGCCTACGCGAGCCTCTACCCGTTCATCCCCTGGAAAGTACCCGGCGTCTCGCCCTTCGCGTTCCTGACGCTGCCCTGGTCGCCCTACTGGACTTGGTTCGACCTGGTCTCGAACGGGCTGGGTTATGTGCCGCTGGGCGCGCTGGTCTTCGGTGCAATCGTGCGCAGCGGTGGCCGTGCGCGGCCGGCATTGCTTGCGGCGTTTGCGGTAGGAGCCGGGTTGTCTTTCACGATGGAGTTGTTGCAGAACTACCTGCCGCGTCGGGTGTCGTCGAACGTCGATCTGGGCCTCAACGCCCTTGGCACGCTGACAGGTGCGGCACTTGGGTTTTGGCTTCATCGGCACGGTGCGATAGAGCGCTGGCAGGTCGCGCGCGATCGCTGGTTCGTCGGCCGCAGCGCCGGGGGCATCGCGTTGCTGCTGTCGTGGCCGGTCGGCATGCTGTTCCCGCTGCCGGTGCCGCTGGCGCAGGGCCAGGTGCTGACGCGCCTGCAGGAGGCGATGGCGCTGCTGTTGACCGACACCGCTCTGGCGCCATGGGTCGAGGGCTGGACCGACGCCGACCTGGCCCGCGGCGCGCTGTCACCCGGCGACGAATTTGCACTGATCGCTTTGGGCCTGCTGGCGCCGTGCATGGTGGCGATTTCGGTCGCGCGTGCTAGTTGGCGTCGGGTCGTGCTGGTGCTGGGCGCCGCAACGTTGGGCGTGCTCGCGACCACGCTGTCGACCACACTCAATTTCGGGCCGCAGCATCTGTTGGCGTGGAGCACACCGCAGGCTCTTGCGGCGCTGGCGTCTGCCGCGGTTCTCGCCGCGTTGCTGAGCGTGTTGCCACGCCGCGCCGCCGCCGGGCTCGGGCTGGTCGTGCTGACAGCGCTGATCACACTGGTCGCGCAGGCGCCGTCGGACCCGTTCTTCGCGCAAAGCCTGCAGGGTTGGGAGCAGGGCCGCTTCATCCGCTTCTACGGCGTGGCGCGCTGGGTCGGCTGGCTTTGGCCGTATGCGGCGATCGTCTACCTGTTGGTGCGCCTCGCCGCCCGCGACGCCGAGGTGGTCGACGATGCCCCTCCTAAAATGCAGCCATGAGCTATTACGAGCGCCACATTTTTTTCTGCCTCAACGAGCGCGACAAAGGTGAAGACTCTTGCATCCCGCAAGGTGCGCATGCCGGCTTCGATCACTGCAAGAAGCGCGTCAAGGCCGAGCAACTCGCCGGGCCCGGCGGGGTGCGGGTCAACAAGGCAGGTTGCCTCGACCGCTGTGCCGGTGGCCCGGTGGTGGTGGTCTATCCCGAGGCGGTCTGGTACACCTTCGTCGACAAGGCCGACATCGACGAGATCGTCGACTCGCACCTCAAGCGCGGCCAGATCGTCGAGCGCCTGCTGCTGCCGCCCGACATGGGCCGTTGACTTGAACTCGGCCACCGTGCACCAGCAGATCGAGGGCCCGGCCGGCGCGATCGAGTGCGCGCTCGACGCGCCCCCGGGCGCCGCGATCGGCCTGGCGGTGCTCTGCCACCCGCACCCGCAGTTCGGCGGCACGATGGACAACAAGGTCGTGCAGACCTTGGCCCGCGCCTTCGTGCACATCGGTTGGCGTTGCGTGCGCTTCAACTTTCGCGGCGTGGGCGCTTCGGTGGGCGCGTGGAGCGAGGGCGTCGGCGAGATCGACGACGCTCTCGCCGTGATCGCGGCCTCGCGCGGCGCCGGTGAGCGCTTCATGCTCGGCGGGTTTTCGTTCGGCGCGTATGTGGCGTCGCATGCGGCAACAAAGCTGGCGGGGGACGCCCGACCCGAGCGCATGGTCCTGGTCGGCCCGTCGACCGCAAAACAACCGATGCCTGACGTGCCTGCC
Organism: Rhizobacter sp.; assembly: GCA_043753755.1. GTDB lineage: Bacteria > Pseudomonadota > Gammaproteobacteria > Burkholderiales > Burkholderiaceae_C > LMDS01. The sequence goes on along the minus strand of JAYUWC010000342.1, from coordinate 9,672 downwards.
GACACGGTGGTGATCCACGGTGAGTCCGATGACGTGGTGCCGCTCGCTGCCACCTTCGATTGGGCTCGCCCGCAAGCGCTGCCGGTCATCGTCTTCCCCGGCGTGGGCCACTTCTTTCACGGCCAGCTCGGTTTGCTCAAAGCTACCCTCGTGCGCGAATTGCAGCCGCGCGCGCCGCTCTGATCGCACCGCCAGCCCTCTTCAACGTACTTGTCGCCCACGCGCTGGTGCGGCTTTTTTTCTTTACCGGTCCTTTCATGAATCGTCTCGTCGCCTTCGTTCTCACGCTCGCCCTTGCCGCCTCGGCTTCGGCCCAGTCTCCGCAGCCGCCCGAGGTCGCGGCCAAGAGCTTTTTGGTGCTCGACCTCACCAGCAACCAGACGCTCGCCGAGCGCGACGCCGATGCCTCGGCCGACCCGGCCTCGCTCACCAAGCTGATGAGCCTGTACGTGGTGTTCACCGCGCTCCATGACAAGAAGCTGACGCTCGAACAGAAGCTGCCGGTCAGCAAGCGTGCGTGGGACGAGCGCAAGTCCGGCGGCTCGCTGATGTTCATCGACACCACGATGACGCCGACGGTCGACGAACTGCTCAAGGGCGAGATCGTGCAGTCGGGTAATGACGCCGCCGTGGTGCTGGCCGAGGCGGTCGGCGGCACGCTCGACCAGTTCGTCGCGATGATGAACCGGCAGGCGCAAGCCTTCGGTCTCAAAGACACGGTGTTCAAGAACGTCACCGGCCTGACCGAAGCCGGCCACCACAGCACCGCACGCGATCTGGCGGTGATCGCGACCCACATCATTCGTGACTATCCCGAGTTCTTCGCTTACTACTCCATCAAGGAATACAAGTACAACAACATCGTCCAGCCGAACCGGAACCTGCTGCTGCGCCGCGACCCGTCGGTCGACGGCCTGAAGACCGGCTTCACCGAGGCCGCGGGCTATTGCCTGATCGCCACCGCGCAGCGCGAGTTTCCCAATCTGGGCGCCGACGGCAAAGGCCCGGGCAAGCGACGCGTGCTGACAGTCGTGCTCAACACCACCTCGATGGAGGCGCGTGCCGGCGAGAGCCAGAAGCTGTTGAACTGGGCATTCGCCGCGTTCGACACGCTCCGCCTTTTCGACAACGGCAAGGCCCTTGCCACCGTGCCGGTCTGGAAGGGCACGGCCAACGAGGCTGAGCTGGGCGCCGCCGGCGGTCTTTTCGTCACGGTGCCCAAAGGCGAGGGCGGCAAATTGCAGACCAAGGTCGAGCGCACCGACCCGCTGGTCGCACCGCTCACCAAGGGCCAGCGCGTCGGCACGATCAAGGTCACGACCGCCGCGGGCGCGCCCGTGGTCGAGGTGCCGCTGGTCGTGCAGCAGCCGATCGCGCAGGCCGGCATCCTCGGCCGGGCCTGGGATGCGCTGCGTCTCTGGATCAAGTAGTAGTCTTCGTCGTCACCCCGGAGCCCGCCCATGCAGACACTGCCCGACACCCTGTGCTACCTCAACGGCGAATACGGCGCGCTGCGCGACGCCAAGGTCTCGGTGCTCGACCGCGGCTTCATCTTCGGCGACGGCATCTACGAGGTCGTGCCGTGCTACGGCGGCCGCCTGTTCCGCTTCGACGAGCACATGGCGCGTTTGAGCCGCAGCCTTTCGAAGTTGCGCATCACGAACCCGCACAGCCACGAAGAGTGGCTCGAACGTTGCCGCAAGTTGCTCGCTGCTTTCACGGCGACCCACGGCGTTGGCGACCAGCTGCTCTACATCCAGCTGACCCGCGGCGTGGCGCTGCGTGACCACGTGATGCCGACCGACGTAACGCCCACGGTGTTCATGATGTGCAGCGCAATGAAGCCGGCAACCGCCGAGCAGCGTCATCAGGGCGTCGCCTGCATCACGGCGCGCGACTTTCGCTGGGAGCGTGGCGACATCAAGAGCATCTCGCTGCTCGGCAATGTGCTGGCGCGGCAGATGTCGGCCGACAAAGGCGCGATCGAAACCATCATGTTCCGTGGCGGCTTTCTCACCGAGGCCGCGGCCTGCAATGTGTGGGTGGTGCATGAGGGCGCGCTGCTTGGGGTGCCGAAGAGCGACCACGTTCTCGAGGGCATCCGCTACGAACTGATCCGCGAGTTGTGCGAGGAGACCGGCATTGCCTACAACCTGCGGCCCATCGCCGAGGCCGACGTGTTTTCGGCCGATGAAGTGCTGCTCAGCTCGGCCACCAAAGAGGTCTTGCCGGTGACGCAGCTCGATGGCCAACCTGTCGGCCACGGCGCCTTGCGCGGCAAGCCCGGCCCGGTCTACGCACGCTTGTTCGAGGCCTACCAGCGGGCCAAGTCCGTGCAGGCCATTTGAGCTGGAAAACCGGCAACGCGGCCGCATCTTCGACCGCATGACCGACCCCACCCGATGCAAGAGATCCCGCCCGAACAATCGCTGATCGACTACCCGTCGCTGTTCCCCATCAAGGTGATGGGCTTGAACGTCGAAGGTTTTGTCCACGCGATGACTGCGATCGCCGAGCGCTTTGACCCCGCCTTCGATGCCGCAGCGATCGAGCTTCGGCCCAGCAAGGGCGAAAAATACCTGGGGGTCACCCTGCCGATCATCGCCACCAGCCGCGAGCAGCTTGATGAGCTCTACCGCACGTTGAGCACGCACCCGATGGTGAAGATGGTGCTGTAGCTTCCTCCGCTGATTGCGGCCTGAGAACACGACCGGCTGTCACTACGGGGCGCAACACAAGCTTTTGCGAAAGAAAATTGACGGAAAGTTTCACAGAAGCGCAATTTTCTTTTCTTGTGAAAAGTCGCGGCGACCGGCACTGCCTGCCGCGTCTGCTGTTATCCGCTCCGCATTGGTTGCTTCCACGGCGAAACCGTCGAGAACATGTTTGATGCTCGGCACGGGTTCGTTGCCCGAATTTCGAGAACACAACCTTCGTGCCCACTCTCGACTGGCTCAACCGGCAAGCCGCCTTCACCACTGCCGCACGTGTGCCGTATCGGCTGCTCGAGCCCGTCTCATCCCACGGCGATGCCGCGCGCGAATGGCAACTTGCTGATCCAGGGCGACAACCTGGAGGCGCTGAAGGCGCTGCTGCCGTTCTACCGGGTGGGGGCAAGTGAAGTGCATCTTCATCGACCCGCCCTACAACACCAAGAGCGCGTTCGAGCACTACGACGACAACCTCGAGCACGCACAGTGGCTCTCGATGATGCTGCCGCGGCTGCAGTTGCTGCGCGAGCTGCTGCGGGAGGACGGTTCGATCTGGGTGACGATCGACGACAACGAAGGGCACTACCTGAAGGTGTTGATGGACGAGGTGTTCGGGCGGGGGAATTTCGTTGCAAATGCAATCTGGCAGAAGAAGTACACGGTTGCGAACGATGCGAAGTGGCTTTCGGATAGCCACGACCATGTGATCGTCTTCGCACGTAACAAAGAGACCTGGCGACCGTTTCGGCTGGGCCGCACAGATGCGATGAACGATCGGTATCGCAATCCCGACAGTCATCCAAAAGGTGTTTGGAAGGCGACGCCTATCTACGCCAAACGCACAGCGTCGCAAAAGGAGCAGGCATTTGTTTTTCGCTTCAAGAACGGTGTGGAGTGGTCGCCGCCTAGGGGCTCATCACCGCGATTTCCTGCGGAGGCGCTGCAGGCGATGGATGAGAACGATGAAATTTGGTTCGGTGCCGGCGGCGAAGCTGGCCCGTCGCGCAAAACCTTTCTAAAGGAACTCAAGTCCGACGGCCCACCGTCCGGAACTATTTGGCTCCATGGCGAAGTGGGCCACAACCATGAGGCACGCGAGGAGGTCAAGGCGGCGAATCCGAGCGTTCCGTTTGCCACGCCAAAGCCCGAGCGGCTGCTGCGGCGCATTCTCGAGCTCGCGAGCAACCCCGCCGACCTCATCCTCGACTCCTTCCTCGGCTCAGGCACCACCGCCGCCGTCGCGCACAAGATGGGCCGCCGCTGGATCGGCATCGAGATGGGCGAGCACGCCGCCACGCACTGCGTGCCGCGGCTGCAAAAGGTGATCGAGGGCGAGCAGGGTGGCATCAGCGCCGCCGTAGGTTGGCAAGGCGGCGGCGGCTTTCGCTTCATGCGGCTCGGTGCGCCGGTTTTCGATGCCGAAGGCCGCATCCACGCCGACGTGCGCTTCGCGACGCTGGCCGCCTTCGTCTGGCAGCAAGAGACCGGCACCGCCTACGAGCCGACGCTCGCACACGCCGGCACGCCGCTGCTCGGCGTGCAGCCGGGTGGCGCAGCCGCGCACTACCTGCTGTTCAGCGGCATCCTCGGCGACAAGCGCCCGGCTGGCGGCAACGTGCTCACACGCGATGTGTTGGCTGCGCTGCTCGCGCTGCATGCCGAAGCCGCGCCAGCGGGCACCGCTCTTGTCGTCTACGGCGAGGCCGTGCGCGTCGGCCCGCAGCGGCTTGCCGCGGCAGGCGTCACGTTCAGGCAGATTCCGTATGTGCTGGCGGCTCGCTAAGGCGTCGGCCCTGGCGCAGTGATGTACAACCTTCCGACGAGAGGAGTTGCCTTGAAACCGTCCACCGCTCTTGACCTAAAACGCGCTGCCGTGCGTGAAGCAGCAGGCCGCTTTCGTACTGCGAACCCGCGCATCTTCGGCTCGGTGCTGCACGGCACCGATCGTGACGGTAGCGACCTCGACTTGTTGGTCGACGCGCTCCCCGGCGCGACCTTGTTCGATCTGGGTGGCCTGCACACCGAACTCGAACAACTCTTGGGTGTGTCGGTCGACCTGCTGACACCGGCCGACCTGCCGCCGAAGTTTCGCGACCAAGTGCTCGCCGAAGCGCGGCCGGTATGAGCGAAAGCCGCCTTGTCGACTACCTCGACCACATGCTGGAGGCTGCCCGGCAATCGTGCAGCTATGTTGAGGGCCTCAACAAAGAAGACTTCTTTCTCGACAAACGGACACAGCAGGCCGTCATCCTGAACCTCTTGATCCTGGGCGAGGCCGCGACCAAGGCGCTCAAGGACAACAGCCCGTTTCTCGACAAGCACCCGGGCGTGCCGTGGCGCAGCATGAAGGGCATGCGCAACCGTGTTGCTCACGGCTACTTCAGCATCGACCTCGAAGTGGTCTGGGAGACGATTCAAACGGCGCTGCCCGAACTCCTCGAGAAGTTGCCTGCGATTCGTGCGGATGCCGAGGCTTCAGCAGCCACCTCCCCGGGCGGCCTGCCGCCTTCGGTTTGAATTCGATTTGAGCCTCATGGCATCTTTCCCGCTCAAGACCTACCAAACCCAGGCGCTGGACGCACTCACGCTGTTCCTGCGCCAGGCCGAGACGATGGGGCTGGAGCCGGCCTGGGCGCACGCGATGGCGCGCGAGGGCATCAGCGGTGTGCCGTACCGCAACGGCGAGTTGGGCGAGGTGCCGGTCGTGTGTCTGCGAATCCCAACGGGCGGTGGCAAAACGCTGCTCGCTTCGCACGCGATTGTGCGCATCGCGAGCGCGTGGGCGCACCGCAGCCATCCGGTCGCCTTGTGGCTGGTGCCCAGCGATGCGATCCGCAGCCAGACGCTCACTGCGCTGCAAACGCCCGGTCACGCCTACGCGGCAGCGCTGCGCGAGGCATATGGCGAGGCTTTCGTGGTCTGCGAGCTCGACGCACTCGCCTCTGTGCCGCCGCAAGACTACGGCGCCAAAGCGGTCATCGTGGTCGCGACGATCCAGAGCTTTCGGGTGGCCAACAAGGCCGGGCGGCGCGTTTTCGCAATGAGCGAGGCTTGGGAGCCGCACTTTCGCGCCATAACGCTGACCCCGCAGCTCGCTGAGCAGCGTGGGCTGGCATGTGTCGACGAAGCCGACCTCGCTGAGCCGAACCAGACCTTTCTCACCCGCGGCGATCTGGGCCGCGTGAAAACCTCGTTAGCGAACTGGCTTGCGTGGCAGCAACCCATCGTCGTGGTCGACGAGGCGCATAACGCCAAGACGCCTCTCTCGCTCGCGATGCTGCAAGGCATCCGGCCCAGTTGCGTGCTCGACCTCACCGCCACGCCGGTGCCTAAGAAAACGAATGTGCTGTTCAGTGTCTCGGCGCGGCAACTCGAAGCCGAAGCCATGATCAAGCTGCCGATCATGCTGGCCGAGCACGCCAACGGCTGGCAAGACGCGGTGCTTGACGCGTTGCTGCGCCGCAAGCAACTCGAAGCCGAGGCCGCGCGGGAGCCGCAATACGTGCGGCCGATCGTGCTGTTTCAGGCCGACGACAAGAGCGGCGAAGCAAACGTGGAGGCGCTGCGCGACCACCTGATCGCGGTGCACCACATCGAGCCGCAAGAGATTGCCCGCGCCACCGGCGCGTGGCGCGAGCTCGAAGGCATCGACCTGATGAAGCCGGGGCCGGTGCGCTACATCATTACCGTCGATGCGCTGCGCGAGGGCTGGGACTGCCCGTTCGCGTATGTGCTGTGCGCGCTGCAGAACCTGCGCAGCAACCAGGCTGTCGAGCAGTTGCTGGGCCGCGTGTTGCGCATGCCGTATGCGCAGCGCCGCGGCAGCCCGGCGCTCAACAAGGCCTACGCGCACGTGGTGGCGCGCAGTTTCTCTGAGGCGGCCAATGCACTCGTCGACACGCTCACCCAGGGCATGGGGTTCGATCGCCTGAGCGCCGCGAGCGTGCTGCTGCCCGATGAGGGTGATTTGTTCGGCCCGACGAGCGGTGTGGCGCCAGAGCCGTTGGTGCTGGAGATTGAAGTGCCCGGCGCTGACGCCGCCGCTCTCACGCATGCGTTGGCCGCGCAGCCCGATGCGCAAGTGCTTGCCGCCGATGGCGAGCCGGTGCGCGTGCGGCTGGGCGGTGATGTGAGCGAGCAGCTGCGTGCCGCGGTGCTGGCGGCGCTGCCGTCGTCGGTTCGTGAGCATGCCGCCGAGCAACTCGACGAGCACGCGGTACGCACGCAGGCAATGCGCTCGCCAGCCGAGCGCGGCGTGGTGTTCGCGCCCGTGCCGCGCCTGTGCGTGCGCTGGCACGGGCAGCTCGAGCTGATCGAGCGCGAGACCCTGGCCGAGCTGATCGCGTTCGACCTGTTGGCGGCCGACCCGCGGCCGATGCTGCCCGGTTTTAACTTGGTCGAGCAAAGCCAGCAGTTCGAGATTTACCTCGACGGTGAGCGGATGCGGGCGAAGCAGGGCAACGCAGCCCAGCTCTCACTCGACGGTGTGCCGACCGATGCCGCCGAATCAGATTTGGTGCGTGCGCTCGAACCCGGCGTGCGCCGCCAAGGGTTGACTCAGACCGAAACGCTGGCCTATGTGCAGCGCGTGGTGGCGCACTTACTGCACGAGCGCGGCTTCACGCTGACCGGCTTGCTGCGATCGCAATTTCACCTCACGCGAATGATCGGGCAGCGCGTTGACAGCATCACCTCAGATGCGCGCAGCGCGGGTTTCCAGCGCCTGATGTTCGGCGACATTGCCGAGGCGCAATTGGCGCACGACCCGCTGCATGCATTTCGCTTCGAGCACGGCCGCTACCCGGTGCGCGAGGCCTACAGCGGCGCGTGGGCGTTCAAAAAGCACTTTTACCGCGACATCGCCAAATTGAAGGCCACCGGCGAGGAGTTCGAGTGCGCCAAGGCGCTCGACGCGGCGCCTCAGGTGTTGCGCTGGGTGCGCAACCTCGAGCAGCAGCCGATGTTTGCGTTTTGGCTGCCGACCGCCACCGATTACTTCTACCCGGACTTTGTCGCCGAACTGGTCGACGGCCGCGTGCTGGTCGTCGAGTACAAGGGCGAGGGTTTTGCGACGAACGACGACTCGCGCGAGAAGCGGCTTGTCGGCGAGCGCTGGGCGCAGCAAACGGGGCAGTGCTTCGCGATGGTCGAGAGGCGATTGAACGGGCTCGACGTGGCGGCGCAGATCGCTCAGGCGAGCCGGTAAGCGTGATCCTGCATGTGCTCCGTCGTGTCGACTGCGCGCCGACGCTGGCCGCAATGCAGGCCTTCACCGAGGCACGTTCAGTCGACACGCCCGACGAAATCTGGCTCTGCGAACACCCGCCGGTCTACACGCAAGGCCTGGCCGGCAAGCCCGAGCACGTGCTCGATGCGCGCGGCATCCCGGTCATCCAGACCAACCGCGGCGGGCAGGTCACGTTTCACGGGCCGGGGCAGGTGGTGGCGTACCCGTTGATCGACCTCAAGCGGCTCGGCATCTACGTGAAGGAGTACGTGTTCCGTGTCGAGCAGGCGGTGCTCAAAACGCTGGAGCACTTCGGCGTCACCGGCCACCGCGTGCCCGGCGCGCCGGGCATCTACGTCGTGCTCGCCGACCCCTTCGGCCACGCTACGCTGAGCAGCCTGCGGCCCGACCGCTTCGAAGGTCTCGGCAAGATCGCCGCACTCGGCATCAAGGTGAGCCGGCACTGCAGTTACCACGGCGTGGCGCTCAATGTCGCGATGGACCTGAGCCCCTTCGACGGCATCAACCCGTGTGGCTACAAGGGTCTGCGCACGGTCGATCTTTCTACAATCGGCATACCGACTTCGATCGGCGAGGTGGCCGATCTTCTCGGCCGCGAGTTGGCGAAGCGCCTGAGCCCCTGAACCCGAAAGCGCCCATGAGCACCCTGAACGTGACCCGCGATGCAGCACCGGCCGACGGCTACGACGCCACCGCGAAACAGAAGTCGCACGCCAAGACCGCGCGCATCCCGATCAAGATCGTGCCGGCCGAGGTGCTCAAAAAGCCCGACTGGATTCGCGTGAAGGCCGGCTCGCCCTCGACCCGCTTCTACGAGATCAAGCAGATCCTGCGCGAGCACAAGCTGCACACCGTCTGCGAAGAAGCCTCGTGCCCCAACATCGGCGAGTGCTTCGGCAAGGGCACGGCCACTTTCATGATCATGGGCGACAAGTGCACCCGCCGCTGCCCGTTCTGTGACGTCGGCCATGGCCGACCCGACCCGCTCGATGCCGACGAGCCCGCCAACCTCGCGAAAACCATCTCGGCTTTGAAGCTTAAATACGTCGTCATCACCAGCGTCGACCGCGACGACCTGCGCGACGGCGGCGCCGGTCACTTCGTCGAGTGCATTCGCCAGGTGCGCGCGCTTTCACCTGAGACACAGATAGAAATTTTGACGCCCGACTTTCGCGGTCGCGTGGACCGCGCCCTCGAAATTTTGAAGGCCGCGCCGCCCGACGTGATGAACCACAACCTCGAGACTGCACCCCGGCTCTACAAAGAGGCGCGCCCGGGCTCCGACTACGCCTACTCGTTGAACCTGCTCAAGCGCTTCAAGGAATTCGCGCCGCATGTGCCGACCAAAAGCGGCGTGATGGTCGGCCTGGGCGAGACCGACGACGAAATCTTGCAAGTGATGCGCGACATGCGTGAGCACGGCATCGACATGCTGACCATCGGCCAATACCTCGCACCCAGCGGCCACCACCTGCCGGTGCGGCGCTATGTTCACCCGGACACCTTCAAGATGTTCGAGCGCGAGGCTGCAACGATGGGCTTTACGCATGCCGCGGTCGGGGCGATGGTTCGCTCGAGCTACCACGCCGACAAGCAAGCCGCATCCGCCGGGCTGCTGCCGTCGCAAAGCGCCGCCTGACTTTGCTGGCCGCGGCGCGCGGATGAGCATCACCCGAACGCCGTTCGTCGAAGCGACGCTCGCCTGCGGCAACT